>JBPCQX010000224.1:0-23222 GCA_050997675.1 Solirubrobacteraceae bacterium | reverse complement strand
CGTATGTTCATCTGATTGACGGCGGGCTCGGCGATGCGGACTTCCTCGATGATCTTCTGCCGGGGGTGGCAACAGAAGTGGCAACACAACAGGAGAAAACAGGCGAAGATCAAGCGGCAGCCGTTTCGCGGTAAACGGCTGATTTACAGGACTTTCCCGATGCACCTGAAAAGCGAAGAAGGGCCGGAACGATTCTCATAATCCGTCGCGCCCAGGTTCGAGTCCTGGCCGGCCCATGTAGCAAAAGTCCTGCTAGACGCGCCTGGCTGCGGCCAGCTAGCCCACGCCCGTTGACCGGGCGCTCAACCCGGGTGAGGTAGGCTCGGCGCGCTTGACTGCAGCTCCCCTGAGAAAAGTTCGCGCCCAACACGTGATCACTGCTCCCACAGCTCGGAAGACGACGCGCAGCTCCCTGGCCGCCCCAAGCTACGAAGCGGCACCGAACCTCCAGCCCCCGGTCGGTAACCCTCGCTTCCCCCTGTTTGACGCGCTCCGCGCCGTGGCGGCATTGACCGTCTTCACCGGCCATGTAGTGCTGTTGACACACCCGTTTGCGCAGAGCCCGCGGCTGTATTACAGGGCGCTAACGGCCGGACAGCTGGGCGTGGCAATCTTCTTTCTGATCTCAGGCTTTCTGCTCTACCGCCCGTTCCTGGTGGCCCGCCGGCTCGGGCACCCGTCCAGCATCAGGGACTTCCTCAGGCGGCGTGTGCTGCGGATCGTTCCCGCCTATTGGGTCGCTCTTTCGCTGCTCCTGCTCGCGGGCCTGATCTCCGGGGTCACGTCGCACAATTGGTGGCTGTTCTACGGCTTTGCGCAGGACTACAACTCCACTGCGGCGCTCCAGGGAATCAACGTCGCCTGGACGCTCGGCGCCGAAGTTGGCTTCTATCTTGCGCTCCCGATCTTCGCCATGGTCGCCTCGCGCCTCGCGCGTGGACGTAATCACGGCCTCCGTGCTGACGCCCTGCTTCTGGCGACACTAACGGCGGCGTCGCTGGTCTACCGGCTCAATTTCAGCTCCTCCCCCAGCGACTACTACAAGACGATCAGCCTGCCGGGCATGTTCCTGTGGTTCGCGCTGGGTATGGGGCTGGCCCTCGCGAGCGTGGCACTGGAGGCACGGCCTGAGCGCTCCAAGCTCCTCGCCTCGATCGCCGCGCACCCATCGCTGCTGTGGGCGGCCGCGGCAGTCATCGCGGTGCTGTCTCACCATTTTGCCGTCGATTCACGCAGCAACTGGCACTCGGTCCTGGCGTTTGCACTTCGCGGGCTGGCCGCTCTCTTCGTACTGGTCCCAGGGGTGTTCGGCGATACCGCGGGCGGCCTACCGAGGCGCATCCTCCGGCTCCGCAGCCTCGCGTGGGTCGGTCTGGTCTCCTATGCGTTCTACCTCTACCACTTCACCGTGGTTCGGGAGGTCGCGAAATTCGCCGCTACCGAGCACTGGTCCCACCCCTTTTACGGCGTATTCGCAGTATCCCTCGGCGGCTCATGCGCGATCGCGGCAGCGAGCTACTACCTGCTCGAGCGGCCGATCATGCGCAGAGGGCGGCGCCGGTCGGGTGTTCCGTCACAGCCCCCGGCGTAAGGCCCGCGGCGGCGGAATCTGCTGGACCACCTCGACGGGGATAGCCCCGAGCGTGGGTGGCTGCCGTGCAGCGATGGGATGCTCACTCGCGGCGGTCGCCGCCACGTCTTCGCTCCAGGCCTCGAGGCGCGCGTCACGTTTGAGCAGGCGAACGCGAGTGGCTGACGAGCTCCCGATTGTGCGGCTCGGCACCGGCCCGAGGGCACCAACCAAGACACCAGAGGCATCCACAACGGCGCTAACCCCGTCCAGTCGACGCTACGCCGCTGGACGGAGCACGGGTCGAGCAGTATCGCAGCAGCCAATTTGGCCTACGCTCCGGTCACGCCAGCCGGTGAAACGCACCGCACCAGTTCGGATCTTTGGACCAGGCCTACCGTTACCCCCCGAACCCTCGAGCGGGCTTAGTTATGGGGAGATCTCAACGCATTCTCCTGGTCCTGGCCGCGACGCTCGTCGTGGTTGTCGCGTTCGTGTTCGCGGGCTCCGGCAGCTCGAGCAAGTCCCCGCCCGGGGTGCGACATTTCCATATCGTTGCAGTCGCCGGCAAGCCCGTTGGCGGCGTGCAGAAGTTAACTGCCAACAGGGGGGACACGATCGATCTGCAGGTGAGCTCCGATGTGGCCGACGAGATCCATCTGCACGGATACGACCTGCACACCAACGTCACATCTGGGAGACCGGCCCAGCTCAAATTCCGAGCCACGATCGAGGGTAACTTCGTCATTGAGTTCGAATCGCGCAGCACCCAGATCGCCGCGCTGACGGTCAAGGCATGAGGCGCCGAGCGCTGCTCGCTATCGGTGTTGCGGTGGGCGCTCTGCTCATCGCGCCGGCGGGCGCGCTGGCGCACGGTCTCGTCGGCAAGACGGACTTGCCGATTCCGCGCTGGCTGTTCGCCTGGGCAGCCGCGGTGGTTTTGGTCGTGTCGTTCGTCGCCCTCGCAACATTGTGGCCTAAGCCGCGCCTGGCTCAAATTCGCGAGCGCGGCCTGACCCGGGTGCCGCGTCTGCTGGAACCGTTGTGCGGCTTGATCGGGATCGGCCTGTTCTGCGTCGTGGTTTATGCGGGCTTCGCCGGCAAGCAGGAGGCGACGGCGAACCTCGCCCCAACATGGATTTACGTGATCTTCTGGGTTGGGTTGGCGTTTGCCAGCTTCCTGTTCGGTGACGTCTTTCGCGCGTTCAACCCGTGGCGGGCGCTCGCGCGCGCCGTCGCGAGTGTCCTACCAGTCAAGAGCGAGGCGATGGTGTATCCGGTGTGGCTCGGGCGTTGGCCGGCCGCGCTTGGAATCTTCGGCTTCGCCTGGCTCGAGCTCGTCTACACGAACAAGGACGCACCGGAGACGCTCGCCGTGCTCGCGCTTGCTTACGCCGCCGTGCAGCTCGTAGGCATGGTCATCTATGGCATCGAGGTGTGGTCCGACCGGGCTGACGCCTTTTCGGTGTACTTTGGCTTGCTGGCGCGCCTGTCGCCGCTGCGCTGGTCCGGCGGGGAGCTCTCATTGCGGCCCCCGTTTGTCGGGATCGCTGATCTGGAGATTTTGCCGGGAACCGTGGCGTTGCTGGCGGTGATGATCGGCTCCACGAGCTTCGATGGATTCTCGGTCGGTTCGGTGTGGGTCGGCTCCGGCCAGCTGTTCAGTGACCTTCAAGGAGTATTCACCGGCGCCGGGGTGAGCATCCAGACCGCCGATGAAATCGCCAGCACCGTTGGGCTGCTTGCGATGATCGGGGTTGTCGCCGGCCTCTACCGGCTCGGCATCGCGGGGATGCACTCAATCCGCGGAGCTCACACGACCCAGGAGCTCGCTGGGCGCTTTGCCCATTCGCTGGTGCCGATCGCTGCGGCCTACGTGGCGGCGCACTACTTCTCGCTGCTGGCGTATCAGGGACAGGCGCTCGGCTACCTCGCCTCGGATCCGCTCGGGACGGGATCTGACCTGTTCGGTACGGCCAGCTCGTCGATCGACTACAACCTCGTGGCGTCCAACGTGATCTGGTACGTCCAGGTCGCCGCGCTAGTGATCGGCCACGCGGCCGGCCTGACGCTGGCCCACGAACGGGCGCTGCTGACCTACACCCGAGCAAGCGAGGCAACGCGCTCGCAATACTGGATGCTCGCGGTGATGGTCGCTTTCACCAGTCTCGGCCTCTGGATCCTCTCCTCAACGCAATGACCTTGATCCTCGCTCATTTCGGCCACTGGTACATAGGGCTTCTGTACGCAGCGCCTGTGGCTGCGATCTGGAGCGCCCTGAGGTTGCAGAGATGGCGGGAGCGTCGCCAAACCGATCGTCCACCGCCCCCTCCCGAGGCGGTCGACCCCAGCTCGGAGGTGCGCCCTCCCGACCCGAGATCGCCGCGTTCCGGCTGAGATCGATCGGGTCAGCAGAGCGGATCGTGCCCAGCACCTGGCGGCACCCCGCCGCCGCTATGCCTCCTCGTCGCGCTCTTGCCTGGCGCGGATGAAGCGGGCACCGAGCGCGGCGGCGAGCACGAGCAGTAGCGGAGCTCCGAAGGTGAGCAGCGGCGATGTCCCGCCACCGCCGTGGCCGGAGCCTTGGCTCGCCGTCGGGATCTTCGTCGCTGGAATCGAGTGCCCCGCCTGCGCAGCGAGAGCTGACACAGCCTGGATGCCGGCGCGCGCGAGACTGTCGGAAGAGCTGCCCAGCGCGCCGATCTTGATGCTTGCAAGCGGCGCCGGGGAGCCCGCGCCCGTGGTGCCGATCCCCTGCGGCATCACCACGAGCAGCGCCGCCTTCTGGTTGTAGGAAATCTCGCGGTCGAGAAAATCTGAGTACTTCTGAGGCTTGGCGAACAGGTCAGGGACGGCCCCGAGGTCGTTGGCGCTAGCGATCAGCGCGACCTTGATCGGAAACCCGGCCCCGTGCGCATCCTTGACAGCCTTGTTGAGTGCGGTCGTGAGAGGGAGTGAGACGAGCGGCTGGTAGGGGTAGAAGACGTCGCCGTTGAGCAGCACGTCGCTCGCGGGGTCGCCATCGGCGAGCACGGCCGGCGCTGGCATGAGCAGCAGCAGAGCCGCTGAGGCTAGTGTCGCGATGAGTTTCATTCAGCCGCGCAGGATATTGGCTTGGCTAGAGGCCGTTGGCGAAGCCGTAGCTGTGGTGTGGCGGCACATGACCGCCGATCTCGAGCACAATTTCCGCATGGCGCGTGAGCGGGATCGCCGCCGCGGGTCCTATTGCAGCTCTTCCGTCGATGTACGCAGTCACCGGACGGTGAGCGAAGTTGGCAAGGCGCCTGGCCGCAAGCGGCTGTCCCCAGAGAGCGAACAGATCGCCGAGCGTGGGCACCGCGCCACGTCCGCTCGAAGTGATCTCAAGCACACCGGTCGGCTCGCGTGTGATCGCGGCGGCATAGCAGCTGCCTCCAAGGACGTACGGACCGCGGGTTTGCAGCGGCGGAGAAATTCCCACCCCCGCAGGAATCAGCACGACGTGACCGAGCGCGAACAGCTCCAGGTGAACCCCGTAGCGCACGCCACGCGTGCGCTCGCATCGCGTCGGGCGCCCAAGGATCGCCGGTCGGAAGGCGGGCGTGGGGCCGAGCGTGCGCGGGACGCGGCTTGGATCAGGACGCAAGCTGTGGCCTGCGCAGCCGGTGGCGACGCCGAGGGCCACCGATGCCAGCAGCAACCCCAGAGCGGCCCCGCGGCGCAGAAAGACCATAGTCGCCAGAGCCGCGAAACCCGGAGCACGGCTCACGGCCTGACCAGCACCTTCTCCCCCGCATGCAGGACCGCGAGGTCCAGGCGCGGGTTCAGGCGTCTGATCGTCTCGCTGGCGACCGCCGTTCGGGACGCGATCTCCGACAGTGTCTGTCCGCTTCTGACGAGCCAGAAGTGATGCCGCGACAGGCTCGCCGGCGCCGGCGCAGAGGGACGCGGCTGGGTTTGGGAGCCCCCGGAAGCCGCGATCACGACGGTCGCAGCCACCACCGTTGCCAGCGCCGCCAGGACGGCCAGGCGCGTCGTCATTACTTGGTGCAGCGGTTTGGGGCAGGGCGGGCCAGGAGCTCAAGTCTAGATCCACCAGACT
The DNA here is from genome assembly GCA_050997675.1 of Solirubrobacteraceae bacterium. Classification (GTDB taxonomy): domain Bacteria; phylum Actinomycetota; class Thermoleophilia; order Solirubrobacterales; family Solirubrobacteraceae; genus Palsa-513. The sequence goes on along the minus strand of JBPCQX010000224.1, from coordinate 17,571 downwards.
GGCGCGGGTCCACCACACCTCGGCTCGGTTTGACGTCCGCCTGCACAGGGGTAGGCTGTCAGTCGTGTCGCTGATCCTGTTCCTGATCCTGCTCGCGATCTCCGGCCTGTTCGTCGGCGCGCTCGCGCGACTGCTGGTGCCCGGTCCCGACCCGATGAGCATCGGGATGACGGTGCTCGTCGGGGTTTGCGGCACCTTCAGCGCCGGCCTGTTTTCGTGGTACGTGCTCAATCGCCACGGCAGCGGACTCGTCCTCTCCGTGCTGTTCTCGATGCTCGTCGTCTGGCTTTACCGTCGCTCGACCGGCGGCGGCGCCAGGGCAGCCGGTACGCGCCGCGGCGGCCGTCGCCCCTGACGCCCTGACGCGCCGGCGCCACCGGCTGCGAAGCGCCGCAGCCCGGGCGATCGGCGCAAGCCTGCTCGCGTTTGCAGGCGGATGCGGGAGCGGCGGCCAGCACTCGCGCGCGCAGGGGCCGCCAGCCATCGCAGCGAGCGCTGCCCAACTCCCCGCCGCCGAGCCCGCCACTGCGCCCGCTGCACGCCGCACCCCGGCGGGCAGGTCGGTCGTTGTCGGCGGACAGCCAGAGGGGATCGTCGTCGATCCACGGGCAGGGCTCGTCGCCGTGGGGCTGAGGGGGCCCGCTGAGTTGGCGCTGCTCGACAGCGCCAGCGGCAAGCTGCTCAGGCGCCTCAGGCTGCCAGGCGCCCCCCGCCATTTGCAGCTCGTCATGCCCAACGGCCCGGTGCTGGTCCCCGCCGAGAACGCCAACGCGCTGCTGCAGGTCGCGCTGCCGGCCGGCACGCTGACCAGCACGCCCGTGCTCCGCCAGCCACACGACGCGACGCAGATCGCGGGCCGGATATTCGTCGGCAACGAATTCGGAGACAGCGTGTCGGTGATCTCCGGCGGGAAGGTCGTTGCCAGCATCGGTGGCTTCCTCCAGCCGGGCGGCGTAACCGCCGCTGGCGCCGAGCTCGGCGTGATCGACGTGCGCTCTGACCTGCTGAGTCTCTATGACGCATCGACGCTGCGCCTGATCGCGCGGGCCGTCGGCGGCGCTGGACCCACGCATGCCGTCTCAGCCGGTGGTCGGATCTACGTCGTCGACACCCGCGGCGGTGCGGTTCGCAGCTTCGCGGCGGGCCCGAGGAAACTCACGCTGCTGCAACGACTGGCGCTCCCCGGCGCGCCCTACGGCGTGGCTGTCGACGCTGCGCGGCGGCGCCTGTGGGTGACGTTGACTGCCCGCAACGAGCTGGTCCAGCTCGCGATTGGCGGGCGCGGGCTGAGCGAGGTCGCGCGCTTTGCCACCGGGCAGCAGCCGAACACCGTTGCGATCGACCCGAGCAATGGCCGCGTGTTCGTCGCCAATGCCGCCTCCGGCACGATTCAGATGATCGCGCCGTAGCGAGGATCCAGCGATCCCCGAGGCTCGCTCAGGCGTGCGGGTTTGCGAGCCACGGGACACCGCCGAGTACGGGCAGGTGCACGCAGAGGAGGTAGGCGGTCAGCGCGAGCACCGCCACGCGGAGCGCCCGGCCGCGGCTCAGAGCTGCCAGCGGAAGGACCCACACCACGTACCACGGCGCCAGCGACGCGATCGAAGCGACCAGAGCGAGGGTGGCCCAGCCAGCGGCCTCGATCCAGTCCGCGCCGCGCCGCACCCGCCACAGCGCGAACAGTGAGGCGGCCAGAGCGCCCGCCGTGCTCGCGGCGCGCACACCCGATCCGATGCCTACTCCCAGCAGCGAGCTGAGGCGGTCCGGCCCGCTCCAGACCGTGTCGAACGTTGGATCGTGGGTGATCCGCCAAAGCTGATCGGCGAAGTGCAGGCCGAACAGCGCAACGCTTGCGCCGCCAAGGAACGCGAGCGCGAGCCCCGCACCCAGCAGCGCGCTGCGCCGCCGGCCTGGCTGTGCACCGAGCAGCAGAAACGGCAGCGCCAGCCCCGCGGTGAGCTTGACTGCGGCGCCGCACACGACGAGCATCGCGCCGGAGCCCCTGCCCGCCAACGCGACGCCCCCGACGATGAGCAGTGTGGCAAGCAGATCGTTGTGGGCGCCGCTGACCGCGTACAGCAGCAGCACTGGGTTGAGGCCGACGAGCAGCGCCGCGCGAACCGGGTCGAGCCCGCGCGCGGCCGCGGTGCGCGCCACGACCCACGTCAGCGCGATCGCGCTCGCGGCCGCCACAGCCTTCAGCGACCAGAAAGCGAATGCCACGCTCGCGGAGCCCAGGCTGTAGGTGCCGAACGTGAACAGCGGTCCATACGGGGTGCTCGCGTGGCGCCAGTAGACGAATGGCAGGATCGAATCGTGCGGCGCCGCGATCGGCGCGTTGAGGTAGGGGTTGATGTGGTGGACTGCGCCGAGTCGGGCATAGGCGATGTAGCCGAAAACGTCGGTGGAGACGAGCGATGGGGCAAGCGCAAAGCACGCCGTTGCAAGCACGATCGCCGCTGCCGCCACGCGCGGGGAAATCGCCGGAGCAAGCCAGAGCCCCAGCCCGTAGGCGACGAGCATTCCTGCCGCAGCGACGCTGAAGCCCGATGCTCGCAGCCCCCCGACGAGCGTGACGAGCCCCCTGAACGGGCCCTCGGACCAGCTCGGGTTCAGCCCGCCCGGAAGCTGGTTGAGGTAGAAGCCGTCCGCGCTGCCGACGGCTATCCACGCTGCAAAGCCGACCAGCAGCGCAAGCGAAGCGCCGCCGGCGAGCGCGCGCCCCCCGCGCAGGCTTGCGGGCCGCGCGCGCACGCCGACCGGCGACGCGAGCAGTGGTGGGGGGGAGGTGGCGTTCATCGACGAAGTCCCTGGCCGCTACGCAGCTGCCGCCGCCGCGGACGCCTCGCGGCGTGCGCTGTTTCCGGCGCGTAAGGACTCAGCCGGTGGGGTTGACTCCGAGCTGCGTGAGGATACCCAGCTCATCGCTGCTGCCCCAGCGCTCGACGATCTTGCCCTCCTCGAAGCGAGCGATCTGAAGTCCGCGCACCGAGATCTTCTTCTCGGTCGGAGCGAGGCCGTGAAATTCGCCCTTGTGGGTACCCGTGAGCGTGTAGGCGATGCACACGTGCTCATCGTCGGCCACGAGATGTGCGGGCTCGATATGGGCATCGGGAAAGGCCGTCGTCAACGCCGTGAAGAAGTCCTTGAACCCCGCGCGGCCCTTGCCCTGATCGGGCGCCGGATCATGATCGACGGCGTCTTCCGCGAACGATTCGACTGCGACCTCGATCTTGCCGGCGTTGAGGCTCTCGGCGAGGTGCTCCTGAGCTGCGATGTTCGCTTCGCGCGACATTGGCGCGGTCCTTTCCGTTGTTTGCGGGTGCCCGAGTCGCTTACCCGCAGCCGTCCCTGGCCAACCCGCCGCGCAGGGCGGGAGGCGCGCGACCGACCCGCTGATCCGGCGCCTGCTCCGGGGCGGTCGAGCGCCCACTGCGGCGGCCCGGTGAATATCCTGAGCCCGTGTTCGACGACATTGACCAGGGGTCCCTCAGGGATGCTGTGGCGGCCCTTGCGCGGATCGAGCGGGGTCCAACCTCGCAGGGCGAGCGCGAAGCTGCGCTGCAGATCGCCGAGCGCCTCAGGGCGCATGGGCTCGACCCGCGGATCGAGGAGGGGTCGGCCTACGATTCCTACGCGCGGCCCATCGGCGCGCTCAGCGCGATTGGCGCCGGTGCCGGCTTGTTTGCGCTTGTCGCGGGAGCGCGCGCGCTGCCTGCTGTGCTGGCCACGCTCAGCGCGGCGGCGATCGCCGAGGACGTCTCCAACGGGCCGCGCCTGTTTCGCCGCGCGACGATGCGGCGCAGGCCGACCTGGAACGTGATCGCCGAGGCGGGCGACCGCCACGCCCCGCGGACGCTAGTGGTACTCGCCCACCACGACGCGGCGCCGACCGGGGCGATCTTCGATCCGACCCTCCAGCGCCTGTTCGCCGAGCGGTTCCCGGCGCTCGTGGAACGTCTGGACACCTCGCTGCCGCTGTGGGCGCCCGTCGTCGGCGGCCCGCTGCTCGTCGCGCTGGGGGCGCTGCGGCCAGGAGGCCGCCGCATGATTGCCGCGGGAACGGCGCTCGCGGCGGCGGCGACGGCTGCGTTCGTCGACATCGCGCGGAGCCCGATCGTACCCGGAGCGAACGACAACCTGACGGCGGTTGCTGCACTGATCGAGCTTGCGCGGCTGCTCTCAAAACGCGAGCGGCCAGGGCTGCGGGTGCTGCTCGTCTCGTGCGGCTCAGAGGAGTCGCTGCAGGGCGGGATGCGCTGCTTCGCGGCGGAGCACTTCGCCCAACTCCCGCCCGAAAGCACGATGTTCCTGAACCTCGAGACGATCGGCTCGCCGCGCCTGGCGATGCTCGAAGGCGAAGGTCCGCTCAAGATGGAGGACTATGCTGCGCCGGAGTTCCGCGACCTGATCGCCCGTGTTGCTGAGCGCGAAGGGATCGCGCTCCGGCGCAAGCTCCGCTCGCGCGCGAGCACCGACAGTGTGATCGCGAGCCGCGCGGGGTATCCCACGGCGACGTTGATCTCGATCAATGCACACAAGGCGCTCGAGAACTACCACCTGATGAGCGACACCGCTGAAAACGTCAACTACGACACGCTCGCCCTCGCGGTTGCCCTGACCGAGGCGCTGATCGCCGAGCTGGCCGGTCAGACCGCGCGATGAAGCTGGCGAATGCGACGGCGCTCGTCACGGGCGCCAACCGCGGCATTGGCGCGGCGATTGCCGAGCGCTTGGCCGACGCGGGAGTGGCTCAGCTGCTGTGCGGGGTGCGTGACCCAAGCAAACACGAGCCGCCGCCAGGGGCGCGCTGCGTACGCATGGACATGAGCACACGCGAATCGATCGAGCAAAGCTGCGCGGAGCTTGGGGCGCAGCTCGGGCGGATTGACCTGCTTGTCAACAATGCTGGGCTGATGTCCGGTGGACTGCTCGAGCAGCAGGAGCCCGCGGATCTCTATGCGATGTTTCAGGTGAATCTCGTCGGCGTTGCCCATCTCACGGCGCGCGTGCTGCCCGGAATGCTCGAACGCGGGCACGGCAAGATCGTCAACAACGCATCGATCAGCGGCTACGCCCACCTTCCGGGGGCGACGACCTACGCGGCGTCCAAGGCCGGCGTCGTCGCGCTGACCGAATCGCTGCGCCGCGAGCTGCGGGGCACCGGTGTCAGCACGCTGCACCTGATCACCCCGGGCGTTGACACGGCGATGCTCGACGACACCGAGGAGGTCTACGGCAGGCACATGGACACCTCCGCCTGGGAGCGGCAGGAGCCGGCGGAGTGGGCGCGAAGGGTTGTCGCGGCGATCGAGCGAGACGACCGGACGCTTTCGCCAGGGGGGCGGATCGGATGGGCGGTGCGCGCGTCGCACGGACCGCCGATTCTGCTCGACGCGCTGTCGGCGCGGATCTTCAGCCGCGTGCCGCGCCGCTAGCGGGCAGCAGCGGCGAGCTGTGCGGGCAGCGACGGCGAGCCGCGGTACTCGGGCTTTCCGAGCATCAGCTGCACCGTGCGAATCCGACGCTCCGCAAAGCCGCCTTCGCAGTAGGCGAGATAGAGCTCCCAGAGGCGCTCGAACCGCGAGTCGTAGCCGAGCTCGCGCACACGCTCGATCCTGGCGTGAAAGTTCTCGCGCCAGGCGCGCAGCGTGTGGACGTAGTGGCTCGTGATGTCCTCGAGGTGCACTGCCCGCATGTCCGAGGCGCGGGCCACGGAGCGGGAAATCGCCTTCATCGACGGCAAACAGCCACCGGGAAAGACATGGGTGTTTGCGAACGATCGCGTCCCCTTCTCGACCTCGTAGGCGCGATCGTCGATCGTGATGGCCTGGAGCAGCATCGTGCCGCCCGGATCGAGCAGCGAGCCGCACTGCTCGAAAAAAGTGTCGAAGTACTGCCAGCCCACGGCCTCGATCATCTCGATCGAAACCAGCTTGTCGTAGCGCCCGGAAAGATTGCGGTAGTCCTCCAACAGCAGGTCGATGCGGTTTCCCAGGCCCGCGGCGCTGACGCGCTCCTGGGCAAGTGAGTGTTGTTCGGCGGAGATCGTTGTCGTCGTCACGCGGCAGCCGTAGTTGCGTGCGGCGTGAATCGCAAAGCCGCCCCAGCCGGTGCCGATCTCAAGCACGCGGTCGCCGGGCCCGAGGCCGAGCTTCTGGCAGATCCGGTCGAGCTTGGAGATCTGGGCTTCGTGCAGCGTCGCCTGCCCGGATTCGAAGATCGCGCAGGAGTACATCATCGTCTCGTCGAGCATCAGCCCAAACAGATCATTGCCGAGGTCGTAGTGGGCGGCGATCTGCTTGCGCGAGCGCGCCGGGGTGTTGCGCTCGAGCCAGCGCAAACCCCGCTGGGGCAGCGCCACCGCGGGGCGCACCACGCGCCGAACGGTGTCCAGCTGGTGCATGTTGAGCGCTGCCAGGCGTGCGAGCCCCGGCAAATCGTCGCATTCGAACATGCGGGCCATGTAGGCCTCGCTGAGCCCGATTGAGCCGGCGAGCAGCAGCCGGTGGAAGCTGGGGTCGAGCACCTCCAGGGTGACGTGCGGCCCGCTTGTGTCCTGATCGCCGAAGGTTCGCGCGTCGCGGCCCGACTCGATCAGCGTCAGTGAGCCGTAGCGCAACCTGCGCAGCAATGCGAGCACGAGCAGGCGAGAAGTGGGGGCGTTCACGTTCAGCACGAAGAGGGCACCTGTTCGCGCGAGGAGCGTGCACGGTCGCGGCGGCGACGACCGAGCGGCGGTGTGCCGGTCGGGTTGGGGAAGTACCGAGCGCCCCGTAGCTTGAGACGCAGACCATGCGCGTAGATTGCGCCGGCGACACGCTGCGTCATCAGCGGATGGCGCGCCAGCACGCGCGCCGACAGCGGCTGGCGGCGCATCGAGAGGGTTGCGTCGAATACGCGCTCAGACGCATGCTCGCTGACGATCTCGACCGACAGCTCTGGCCCGGGAGCGCTCATCTTCCACGAGTAGGTGTGGTCCATCCCCATGAACGGCGAGACGTGGAGTTGCTTTGCGAAGCTGCCTTCGAGCTGCGGTCCGAGCACATAGGCATGACGCTCGCCCCAGGGCGTGTTCGTCACCTCGGCAACGACCGCCGCAATCCGCTCGCCCTCGTCGCGGCAGTAATAGAAGGAAACCGGGTTGAAGCAGTACCCGAAGTAGCTCAGATGGGTGAGGAGTTGTACCGATCCGCCGGGACGGCTTCCGGTCCGCTGCTCGACAAGCGCGCGAACGGAGTCGATCAGCGGGACGCTTGGGTCGCCCAGATGATCGCGGCGCGCGAAGCGTGCGACCGCGAACTCTCCGGTGCGAGCCGAGAACAGCGGCTGGCCGTCGAACGCCTCGGGCAGCTCCTCGAGATCGAGGTAGGCCATGAACAGCGGGTGGCGCAGCGTGCCGGCGGCGCTGCCTCCGTAGCGGCGGTGGCGAACCCAGCCGTCGTAGATGCAGGTGTTCATCGCCGCGGCACGCCTTCGGCTGCCCGCAGCGCCGACACGACGCCGTCCTCGTGGAAGCCCCAACCCCAGTAGGCGCCGCAGTAGTGGGTGGCGCGCTGGCCGTCGAGCTCGCCGTGGCGGGCCTGCGCCGCGACGCCCGCCGCGGTGTACACCGGGTGGGAGTAGTCGATCTTGCGCACGATCTTCGCCGGGTCGATTCGGTCCGTCATGTTGAGTGATACGCAGAAATGCTCCGGAGCGCTCAATCGTTGGAGATGATTCATGTAATAGGTGATCGTCGTCTGCGGCCGCGGCCGGGCGAAAAGGTGGAAATTCCAGGCCTGGCGAGCGGCGTGGCGACGCGGCAGCAGCGACTCGTCGGTGTGCAGCACCGCCTCGTTGCGCTGAAACGGAAATGCCCCGAGCAGCTCCTGCTCGAGCGGCGATGCGTCGTCAAGGATCGCAAGCGCCTGGTCTGCGTGGCAGGCGAACACGACCCGGTCGAACGGCTCCTGCTCGCCGCCGCGTGCTCGGACGCTCACGCCCATCTCGCCTCGCTGCACCGACTCCACGGGACTCGCGAGCCGAATGCGCTCCGCCCAGCCTCTGGTGAGCGCCTTCACGTACGCGTGCGAGCCGCCGACGATCGTCTGCCATTGCGGGCGGCCGGCAAAACCGAGCATCCCGTGGTTTGCGAAGAACTCGCCGAGGAAGCGCACCGGGAAGCTCCACATGCCGGCGGGATCCGCAGACCACACCGCGGAAGCCTGCGGCACGATCAGCGCGTCGATGAAGCGTCGCGAGAAACCCTCCTGCTCGACCCACTCACCGAGCGAGGGGCCAGGAGCGGAGCCTGCCGGCGCCTCTGTCAAGAGCGCGCGCAACCTGCGGTTGAAGCGTGTCAAGTCGACGATCATCCGCAGGAACGAGGGGCTCAGCGCGTTGCGCGGCTGGCAGAACAGGCCCCGCGGGGTGCCCGCGTATTCGAAGTCCTCGTCCTCGCCTTTGACCGAGAATCCCATGTGGGTGCTCTGGATCTCGACGTCGGCCGCGGCGAGCAGCCTGGTGAAGTTCGGGTAGTTGCGGTCGTTGAGGACGATGAAGCCGGTGTCCACGTGCCAGGTGCCCGACGCTCGCTCCACCGTGATTGTGTTGGTGTGGCCGCCGAGGTAGGGCTCGCGCTCGAACAGCGTGATCTGGTGGCCACGCTCGCGCAGCGTCTTGGCCGCCACGATGCCGGACACGCCGCCGCCGACGATCGCTACGTTCATCTTGGGGGGCTGGGGCTCGACATCCGTGAGCAGGCTAGTTCGCTGCACGCGAGCCGGTGGATCATCGGCAGGAAGACGCAGGCGTGTCGTCGAAAGACCGCTCGCCGATGAAAAGAGCCGCCACCACAACCCCCAGCCGCCGCGCCGCGAGTCGAGCCGAGCCGCTGGCGCTGTCGGGCTATATCCAGTCTCGCTTCGAGGAGTGCTCGCGCTCGCAGAAGGATGTCGCGCAGTACATCATCGACCATCTCGACGAAGCTGCCTTCCAGACCGCGGAGGAGCTCGCGAGGCGCGCGAACACGTCGAGCTCGACTGTCGTGCGCTTCTCCCAAGCGCTTGGCTTCGACGGCTTTCCCGAGCTTCAGCACGCTGCCCGCGACGAGTACCGGCGCGCTCACGCCTCACCGACGGAGGCTTCCGGGGCACCGCTGTTCGCGCTCGACCAGAGCCCGTTCGAGACGGCGCTCGCCGCCGACCACTCAAATCTCGAGGACTCCGCTCGCAAGCTGTCGCGTGGCTCGGTTGAGCGGGCGATCGAGGCGATCGCCTCCGCGGAGCGGATCTTGATCGCCGGCACCGACCAGATGGCGTTCTTCGCCAGCTACCTGCGCCACCTGCTGATGCTGCTCGACCTGAGAGCCGAGCTGTGCGCGAGTCCCTCGCAGGAAGCGCTGTCGCGCCTGGGGCGGATCGACTCCGGCACGCTGGTGATCGGACTGTCCGCCGGCCGCCCGCACGCGCTGGTCCTGCGAGCAATGAAACTCGCGCGCCATCGCGGCGGTCCGACGATCGCGATCACCGACGCCACGATGTCCGAGGTGGCGAAACTCGCCCAGACCAAGCTGTACTACTCCTCCAACAGCCCGGCCTACGTCCGCTCGCACGCAGCGCTGCTCAGCGTGATCCAGGCGCTGGCCTACGGCGTCTACTCGCGCGACGAGGAGCAGTACGCCGACAGGATCAAGGCCTTTCGCCTGAAGTAGAATCCCTCGCCATGCGTGAGGAGGCGACATTTCGCGTCAAGGCCGGTCTGGCTGAGATGCTCAAGGGCGGCGTGATCATGGACGTCGTCGACGCCGAGCAGGCGCAGGTTGCAGAAGCGGCTGGCGCCAGCGCGGTGATGGCGCTCGAGCGCGTGCCGGCGGACATTCGTCGCGATGGCGGCGTGGCCCGGATGTCTGCCCCGGAGATGATCCGTGAGATCCAGCGGACGGTTTCGATTCCCGTGATGGCAAAGGCCCGGATCGGGCATTTCGTCGAAGCGCAGGTACTCGAAGCGCTCGAGGTCGACTACATCGACGAGTCAGAGGTGCTCACTCCTGCGGATGACGCGCGGCATATCGACAAGCATCCGTTCAAGGTGCCGTTCGTGTGCGGCGCGACCGATCTGGGAGAGGCGCTGCGGCGGATCGCCGAGGGGGCGGCGATGATTCGCTCCAAGGGCGAAGCGGGCACCGGGGACATCGTCGAAGCGGTGCGCCACCTGCGTGCGATCTCAGAGCAAATAGCTGCTCTGGCGGGCGGCGGTGAGGGCGACCTGTCCGCTGCCGCCGAGGAGCTGCGCGCGCCGCTGGAGTTGGTCAGCGAGGTCGCTGCGCTCGGGCGGCTGCCGGTCGTGCTGTTCTGTGCCGGCGGGATCGCGACGCCTGCGGACGCTGCTCTGGTGATGCAGCTCGGCGCGGAGGGGGTGTTCGTGGGATCGGGCATCTTCAAGGCGAGCGACCCGGCGACCCGAGCGCGGGCGATCGTGGAGGCGACGACGCACTTTCGCGATCCGGCGCGCGTCGCGGCTGCTTCGGAGGGCCTCGGTGAGGCGATGGACAGTCTCGAGGCGCGTAGGTTGCCCGAGCAGGAGCTGCTCGCCCAGCGCGGCTGGTAGTGGCCCGCACAGTTGGCGTGCTGTCCCTCCAGGGGGGGTTTGAGGCGCACGCCCGAATCCTTGTCTCGCTCGGCGCGCAGGTGCGCGAGGTTCGCGTGCCCGCCCAGCTCGCCGGCCTCGACGCGTTGGTGCTGCCCGGGGGTGAGTCAACGACGATGATGCTCGGGCTCGCGCGGGAGGGCCTGGAGGATCCGCTGCGCGAGTTCGCCGCTACCGGAGCGCCGATCCTGGCGACCTGTGCCGGAATGATCATCCTCGACCGTGCGCATCTCGGGATCCTCGACCTGCTCGCAGAGCGCAACGCTTTTGGCAGGCAGCCCCGCTCGTTCGAGGCCGATCTCGATATTCGAGGACTCAGCGGTGGCTCGCTGCGCGGCGTCTTCATCCGGGCCCCCTGGATCGTCGAGCCCGGACCGCGGGTCGAGCTGCTCGCCGAATACGAAATGCGAGCGGTCGCCGCCAGACAGCAGGCGATTGTCGCCGTGGCGTTTCACCCCGAGCTCGCCGGCGAGACGCGTCTGCACGCTCAGTTGCTCGGCTGAAAGCCTCCCGCGGCCGGCACCGTCCCGGTCTGCGGAGGCGGCGCTGCCGCACCCGGCGAGCCGAGCTCATGCGCGGTGGACTTGGGTGTTGGCGCCGGCGCCGCCGGTGCGGGCGTCGGCGTGGCTGGCGCGGGCCTGGGAGCGGCGGTCGGTGAGGGAATCCGCGAGCGGGACGGGACGCTCGCACTCGGAGCGCGGGTGCTCCGGTGCGGCGCCGCCTTGCTCGCAGCGGACCGGTGCGGCCGAGCCTTGACGTCAGGGAAGCTCGTGCCCGGCGGAAGCGCTGGAGCCAGTGGCCCGCCGTGCGGGACGTGCAGGTTGGTCGCGGGAGCGCTCGGCGCTGCCGCTGGGAGCGGGACCGCGGGGGCTGCATTCGGTGTGATCACCACCGTTGGCGCGGCGGCCTGATGGCGAGCGGAGCCGTTGAATACCCCGGCGATCGCAAGCACGATCACGATACCCGCGAGCATCACGGCCGCGGGTGCAAGCAGGCGCGTGCCGAGCCCGCCTCGCGGCGGCGCGCTGTGAGCGGAGTGCAGGGCCAGGACCGATGCCTCGGAATCGACTTCGGGATCTGCTTCAGGGGCGGTCTCGCCGGCGAGCTCTGGGGCGGATTCAAACGCAGTGTCTGCGGGCGCCGCCGGTTCCGGCTCGGGCGGCGTCGGGGGGGGTCCCGGCGCCAACGCCGCTGGTTCGGGCGCGGGCTCGGTGGTCGCTGGTGTGGGCTCGGGCCAGGGGGAGGCCGTCGGCACGACCTCGTGGAGGGCCGTGGCGGGCGGGTCGCTGCCGTTCATCAATTGAACGCCGGGCGATGCAAGCGCCGCAAACAGCACCGCGCGGTCGCTTGCCGCCACTTCCGCTGGGGCGCCGTGCCGGTACGCGCGCTCGCCTGCGAGTTGAGCGGCCTTGGCCTCACGGCAGGAGACGCAGCGCGAAAGGTGGCGCCGCAAACGCTCGCGGTCCAGGACTCCGAGCGTGCCGCCCGCCTCGGCCGCAAGCATCGCGGGCACGTTGGCGCAGATTGCAGCTCTGCGGCGCGAGCGGGTGGGAGGCGCCGCCGGTGCAAACGCCGCCGCGCTACGTCGTGTGTGGCCGATCAACAGCTCCTCGGGATTGATCGCGAACGGGTCAGCGGCGGCAATCGCAGCGGAGCGAAAGCCGCGGAACGCCTCGGCAGCCGCCAACAGGCCATCTCCCGGGGCGGCGACACGCTCGCAATAGGCGAGCACCGACGGTCCGCGAAGCCGTGCGAGCGCTTCGAGCGCTGACGGTTGGCCGTCGATGACGCCGCGGGCAGTGACCGCTGAGGTCGGGGGATCCATCACTAGAAGGTTAGGCTCCCGAGGGGATGGCCGCCATTGTCACGCGCATCGCATGCAGATAGCGCTAGCCGCAGACGAGCGGACGGGGATCGCCGACGCGCTCGCGCCAGAGCTCGCGCGGCGGGGGCACGACGTCCTGCTGCACGGGGCGCTCGCGCCGCCAGAGCCTGCCGACTGGGCGTGGTGCGCCGCTGCGGCGGCCCGCGACGTCGCCGAGGGTCGCGCTCAGCAGGCAGTCGTCTGCTGCTGGACCGGCACCGGAGCGGCGATCGCTGCAAACAAGGTCAGGGGAATTCGTGCCGCGCTGTGCGGCGACGCTCAAACCGCTGCAGGCGCGCGTTGCTGGAACGACGCGAACGTGCTCGCGCTGAGCCTGCGGGCCGTGTCGCAGGCTCAGCTCGTCGAGATCCTCGACGCCTGGTTTGAAACGCCGGCATCCAACGACGCGCAGGACCAGAAGAACATCGCGAAGCTCGAGCAGGAGTAAGCATCGCGCGACATGGCTGCTGCAGTTCAGCGTGCTGCCACCGCGCCGTATCCACCACGTGGCAGATCTCCATAGGAGCGGTCTCTAGGTGGCGAGTCCATCGCGCTCGATCACTCGGTCCGGCATTCCGCTGCTCCCCGTCGGTCGAAACACGACAACGCCGTGATCGTCAACCTGTTCGTGGATCAGGCCCTCCTCGAGCAGCAGGTCCGCATGCCCGAGCACCTCCGACAGCGTCAGGTAAGCCTGCGTCACGGCGACGTTGCCCCACAGCTCAAAGGCAACGGCGTGCGCGGATCGCGGCTGCTCGTGCAGCAGTGTGAGGATCTTGCGCGCGCGCCGTGCGTGCATCTCGAGTCGGCCGTCGATCAGCGCCGCGTGGTCTTCGATCGGCTCACCGTGGCCGGGCAGCACCAGCGCAAGCGGCATGCTGCGCGTCGCGCGCAGCGAATCCAGGTAGCTCACCAGGGCCTGCGGGCGCCGCCCGTGATCTGCCGCCGAGGGATCCTCGTCCGGCTCGCCCAACGCCTCGAGCGGGCGCGAGATCAATGGATTGGAAGAGATCAAGGCGATCAGGTGGTCGCCACCGAACAGGAGCCCGCGGCGCTCGTCGTAGAGCACTGTGTCCGATGGGCTGTGGCCCGGACGGTGGAGTACGCGCAGCTGGCGGCCAGGTACGTCGAGCACGTCACCGTCGCTCAGCGGGCGGTCGATCTGCACGCTGGAGCCCCAGGCGCGGAAGCTCGCAGACACAGCTCGCAGAGCCTGAACGACATCCGCCGGAATACCGTGGCGATGCATCACAACGCTTGCAAAGCGATCGTCGCGCTCAGCCCATTCGCCGTAGCTCGCCAACGGCGGCGCAAGCGCATCGAGCGCAGCCACATGAGCACCCGAGCGACGAGCGATCACCCCCGCGAGGCCGATGTGGTCGATGTGCTGGTGCGTCAGAACAAGCAGCTCAATGTCCTCGATCCGCTTGCCGCGGAGCGCAAGTGCCTGCTCCAGTTCGTCGAGCGCCTTCCCGGAGTTGGGACCCGCGTCGATCAGCGTCAGCGGGTCGCCCTCGAGCAGGTAGGTGTTGACCCGTCCCACCGCGAACGGCGTCGGGATCGGCATGCGGTGGACCGGCGGTCCCGCGGCGATCACGAGCGAATCAGCGCGAGCACCTCATCGCGCCGGTGCTCCATGTCCTCTCGCGAGACGAGCGATTCGAGGCAAAGTCGCAGCAGCGGCTCGGTATTCGACGCGCGCACGTTGAAATGCCAGTTGTCGTATTCGACCGTGATGCCGTCAAGCGTGTGCTGCCTTGCGCCGGAGTAGCGCTCGGCGATCCGAGCCATCTTCGCCTCAGCGTCAGCGACCTCGCTGTTGATCTCGCCAGAGATGAAATAGCGCTCCCGATAGGGCGCGAGCAGCGCTGAGAGCTTCTCGTCGCGGGCGCGCAACAACTCGAGCAACAGCAGTGCCGGGATCGCGCCAGAATCCGCGCAGTAGAAGTCGCGAAAGTAGTAGTGCCCAGACACCTCGCCGCCAAACAGCGATCCCTCTTCGCGCATGCGGCGCTTGAAGAACGCGTGCCCGACACGGTTCATGTGCGCCGTCCCGCCGGCCCGCTCCACAGTGTCTGCCACGGCGCGGCTCGAGCGCACGTCATACAGGACCTGCGAGCCGGGATGCTTGCGCAGCAGGGCCTCGGCGAGCAGCGCGCAGGCGAAATCGCCGTCAACGAACTGCCCGGTATCGTCAACGAAGAAGCAGCGGTCGGCGTCGCCATCCCAGGCGATGCCCAGATCCGCGCGCGTCTCGAGCACCTTGTCGACGATCCAGCGGCGGTTCTCCGGCAGCAGCGGATTCGGCTCGTGACCTGGAAAGTCGCCGTCCGGGAGCCAGAACGTCTCAACGAGGTCCAGATCGCGTGCCGCCAAGATCGGGCCCACCGTGGGGCCCGCCATCCCATTGCCGCCGTCGAGCGCAACCTTCAACCCGCCGATCATCTCGGGGTCGACAAAGCCCAGTGCAGCGGCGTGAAACTCCTCGAGCACGTCAATCTGCTCATACGAGCCCCCGCCCGGCGCCGCGCCGAGCCCGGATTCGATCTCCCGGCGGATGTCCTGGATGCCCTCATCGCCCGACAGCGCAATCGCGCCCTCGCGCACCAGCTTGGCCCCGGTATAGGCCTTCGGATTGTGCGATGCCGTGCACATCAAACCACCGTCCAGGCCGCGCGAGCCGACGAGGAAGTACAGCACCTCCGTGCCCACCTGGCCGGCGTCGATCACATCCGCGCCCTCAGCTCGCATCCCCTCGCAATAGCGCCCAGCGAGCTCAGGCGCCGTCAGGCGCATGTCGCGGCCCAGACCGATCCGCAGCTGCGCCGCAGGCTTGCCCGCGAGCTCGGCGAGCACGCGCGCGAAACCGCGCCCGACCTGCTCGGCGACCTCGCCATCGATCTGCGATCCGTACAGCCCACGAACGTCATAGGCCTTGAAGATCGTGGGGTCCACCGCCATCGCCGGGCATCCTACGGGCTGGCCTGGATAATGCGCCGCTGATGCGACGTGCACTAGTCACAGGCGCCTCGGGGCTCGTCGGGTCCTGGCTCGTGCGGGCCTTGATCGAGCGCGGCGACGAGGTCGTGGTCGTGCAGCGGGGCGATCCGGGGCTCGCGCTCGCCGGGCTCGGCGTTGACGTGCTGCGCGGCGATGTGCGCGACGTTGATGTGATGGCACGTGCGGCGGCCGGCGCCCAGCTCGCCTTCCATCTCGCCGGACAGGTCCTGGTACGGGCGGCGAGTCGCTCGCCCGCCGCAACGTTCGACGTCAACGTTCGCGGGACTTGGACCGTGCTCGAGGCTTGCCTGCAAGCCGGCGTGGCGCGCGTGGTGGTGGCCTCCTCCCAGGAAGCCTACGGACCCAGCGAGCAGCTGCCCTTCGTGGAGCGCCAACCACTGCTGGCGAGCACCCCGTACGGGGCGAGCAAGGCGGCCGCAGAAGTGATCTGCGGCTCCTATTGGCGCACCTACGGCCTGCCGGTGTGCATCACGCGCTGCGCCAACACCTATGGCGGCGGCGACGCAAACCATTCGCGCATCGTGCCCGGGGCGCTCCAGGCTGCCGTCGCTGGCCGACGGCCTGTGATCCAGTCCGACGGCACCTCGCGGCGTGACTTCCTCTACGTCGAGGACGCCGTCCGGGCGATGTTGATGCTTGCCGACGCCGGCCCCAGCGTCGACGGCGAGGCGTTCAACGTTGGGGGCCCGCAGCAAGCCAGCGTGCTCGAGGTCGTGCAAATGGTGTGCGAGCAGGTCGGGGTGCCGTTCGAGCCGTTGATTCGCAGCGCCGTGGCTTCCGACGAGCGCTACCTGGACTGCTCGAAACTCGCGGGCTGCTGCGGCTGGGAGGCGCGGTGGTCGCTTGCGGAAGGGATCCGGCGTACGGTCGCCTGGCAGCCGCGTACTGCTGCGGAGCCAACAGCGCTGCAAGACCGCCGGGCGCAGCGTCTCGCGTAGAATGCCTGGCTGTGTCAGGCCATTCCAAATGGGCGTCGATCAAGCACAAGAAGGCGATTGTCGACTCGCGGCGCGGTCAGCAATTCACGAAGCTGGCGCGCGCGATCACCGTTGCCGCGCGGTCGGGTAGCGGCGATCCCGAGAGCAACGCAGCGCTCGGCAACGCCGTCCAGAAAGCCAAGGATGCATCGATGCCGAAGGACAACATCGAGCGCGCGATCGCCAAGGGCACCGGCGCTGGAGCCGACGCCGACGCGATCGAGGAGGTGCTCTACGAAGCCTACGGCCCCGGCGGCGTCGCCCTGCTGATCGAGGCGCTGACCGACAACCGAAACCGCACCGGGGCCGACGTGCGCCACCTGCTCTCCAAGCACGGTGGCAACCTCGGGGAGCCGGGGAGCGTCTCCTATCTGTTCAACAAGCGGGGCATCGTGATCATCGACGGCGCGCGCTACGGTGAGGACGACCTGCTCGCGGCGATCGAGGCCGGGGCGCAGGACATCGTGGCTGATGGCGAGGCGAAGATCATCGAGATTGCCTGCGAGCCGAGCGACCTCGCGGCTGTGCGAGCCGCACTGGAGGCAGCCGGGATCGAGTTTGAAGCGGCGCAGGTGACCCAGCAGCCAACGGTGCGAGTCGCTGTCGACGAGGAGACCGCCAAGAAGCTGCTGCGCCTGCTCGACGCGCTCGAGGACAACGACGATGTCGGTGAAGTCCACGCAAACTTCGATGTGCCTGCAGACGTGCTCGAGCGCATCGCCTAACGCGCTGGCTCCGGAGCGGGGAAGCAGCTTCCGGTCCGTGGCCGCCGGGCCAACGGCACTGCTCCGCGCGCGGAGCAGTGACCCTCGACCGGCGCAACGCCTAAAGTGGTGCGCAAATCGTTGTCCGGGCGCACCCCGGGCGGGAAAGGACGCATTCATCGTGCTGAATCGCAAGCTCATCGCCGTGCCGGCCAGTTTGTTCCTCCTGGCGGCCAGCGCCGCTGGCGTGTCCGCTCAGTCGACCCCGGGGAGCGGGACGACGATTGTCAACGGCGGCAGCTACAGCCCGAGCATCAACCAGGGTGCCTCGAACGTGAACTGCAACGGTGGCTGCACCTCCACCGGCCCCACGGGT
>JBPCQX010000179.1:0-2747 GCA_050997675.1 Solirubrobacteraceae bacterium | reverse complement strand
GCACGGTGTTCCGGTTCGGGTCGGCACGCTCTGCTCGGTCAGTGACCGGGCGATCTGGGTGATTGACTCATGCTGCTCGACGTAGCGGTCAAAGATCTCGCGGACGATCGGCGCTTCGAGTTCATCGATCTCATAGAACGCGTCGGCGTGCTCGGTCTTCTTCACGTACCGGTAGCCGTAGGGCGCGGCCGAGAGCACCGACACGGCGCCCGCTCGTGCGCGATGCAGCTTCCCGCGACGACAACGCTCCGCGATCTGCGCGCGCTCGTACTCGGCGATCATTCCCTGGAACTGCCGCAAAAGCTCATCCTCCGGTGAGCCGGACCGCTCGGGCTCCTTGGCGAACACGACCTCGACCCCACCACGCGTGAGCTCCTCGAGCAGCAGCACCTGATAGGCGTAGCGGCGCGCGAGCCGGTCCGGCGCATGACACAGCACCACCTCAAAGCACCCCTCAAACGCCCGGTCGCGAAGCCGCTCCAGCGCCGGGCGGTGCAAGCTCGCACCAGAGAACCCATCGTCCTCAAAGACGAACTCCTCCGGGACGACCAGCTCGCGCTGCTCGGCGAGCTCACGCAGCGCGACGGTCTGACTCTGAATCGTCTGCTCTTGCCGCTGACGCTCGGAGGACACCCGCGCGTAGATCGCCGCGACCCTCGCCGGCCCGTTCGTTCGCGTGGCCGTGTCGCTCATCATCGCTCCCTTCGTTGCCTGTCACACGCCGCCGCTCGGGCGACAACACCGAGTACGCCTGCGCCAGCCGCGCCTCGGCGAGCCGGTCAACGACGAACTCGATCTCAACGCGCCTGGCCACCGCCCCGCTCGCCAGTACCCGCGAGATAGCCACGCACCGCCTCGGCGGTCACCGCGCTCAACGTCTGACCGGTCGCGCCTGCGCGCCCGCGCAAGCTGCCGATCAGCGACGGCGCCAGCCTGACTGTGAACACCGCCGTGCGCTCCGGCACCGGCACACCCTCGGGCTGCTCCACCGCCACGTTGACATACCGGCGTGCCTGCCGCTCGGAAAGGCCGAACTCGGACTGCATCGCCCGCACCACGTCGGCCGGCGAACGCTCGCGCAACAGAACCGCCGCGCGGTTGACCCGCACCGCGTACTCGTCCGCGTAAGCACGACGGAACGCCATCAGTCCGTTGAGTACTACGCATCACGGCCGATTCCTTCTCAGCGGCCCGCGGATCCGGCCGATCAGACGCTCAAACTCGAAGTTCGCGACTGCATTCAGAGCGCTTTTGACCCGTCGATCACGAACAGCATCCCCTGCTCGACATCCAGCCTCCGGTCAAGCAGATCCGAGAGCAGCGCGGCCGCGACGGTCGCGTTCTCAGTGGACCCGTCCCACAGGCCGAGCGCGAGCTTCTCGCCCTCGGTCGAGATCCCCAACGCGACGATGTTCATCCGGCCATGCAGCTCGATCCCGTCGAGCATCATGACCGCCAGGCGCTGGTCGGCGAGCTGGCGAGACATCAGCTGCGACAGCTCGTGCCGGGTGCGCTGCACGAACGCCCTGGACACCGCCGACTTTGACGTCGACCGCTCGTTCGTCTTGACCTCCTCGCCGACCGGGTCCTGCGCGCGGCGGTACTTCCGGGTCGAGACGCCGGCGAGCATCCGCTCGAGCACCACGCCGCCCAGCTGGTCACGATCGGCGAAATGCTCATAGGTCCCAAACGGGATCTCCGACTCTCCATCCGCGGTCCGCGCCCGTGGGCGCCTCACCGCGACGCGCCGCCCACCGAGCGTCACCTCCCCGTCCTCGTGACCATGGCGCGCGGCGCTGCGGTCACAGTTCCACTTGCCCTTCGGCCCGACGAGGTCGTCGACTTCCTCCTCCAGCAGCTCGCCGAGCACACCGAGTCCGACGCTCACGCTGAGCGCCAACAGCCCCTCCCTCGCTGCCCCAACCAGCTGCCCGAGCGCCTCTTGAATGCGCTCCGGGAGCACTGCCTCATCGGTGATCGCCTCAGCGACCGGTACGTTGCACTTCACGGCGGTTCCTCCTTCGATCTTGACCGGATCGCTCATCACGCTCCCACCGGGAGCGGACGGGCCGGAGGGACCGCCGTCACCACAAAGTTCTACGAGCCCCGGGACATCCTCGCTGGCGTCGGCGAGTGCTTGCTGGGGTCCAGCTAACGATCGGGCCAAAGCAGAAGAACGACGGCCGCCGATCGTCTGTGCTGGTTTGGAACGAGAGCACGCGTCCGGCCGCCGGGCGGGTCGTCGCCGACGACGCCCGCGCTCGCGTTCCGAAGCGGTCATATCGCGACGGCCGAACCGGCGGCTCGTAGCTTCCGCTTCGGTGGGGAGCGGCACTCAGCCACTGCTCGTGGGCGAACGCAGCGCTCGACCTGACGGATACAGCGCGGTCCGATTGGTTGTCGACGCAGGCCTCCGAGCAATGGCTATCCGCGACGCGAATGCGACCGTCCCGCTATCCGTTCCAAGCAGGCCCACCGCTATCCGTTCCGAGCAGGCCCATCCAACGGACGGACTGCAGCGCCTCTTCGCGGCATCCAGGGCTCGTCGCGCCGCTTGCATCTGGGACGAAGGCGATCGTCCACTCTCGCGCCGATCGGGCTCGACCCACACGAGCGAAATGTCGCCAATCCGATCGCCCGCTCCACGGGACCACGAGAACAAAAGCAATCCCGGCCGGCAGACGCTCCAGATTGGGCGAACGCGATCGCGTGACGATCGGGCAACGCGCGAGTGCTCTCGTGGCACG
>JBPCQX010000176.1:0-3923 GCA_050997675.1 Solirubrobacteraceae bacterium | reverse complement strand
CCCTCCGACGATCACCACCATTCTGTGGCTACGCCAGCCACGATCAAGACGCCGAATCGCCGGCAACACGGCCGATCAGCCCTCAAACCACCGAAAACTTCCGACTAGAGCAGGCCCAGTTCGCGGGCCCGCGCGACCGCTGCCGATCGGCTTGACACCTCGAGCTTTCGGCGCAGGCGGAGCGCGTGCGTACGCACGGTGTTGAGCGAGAGGTAGAGGTGGCCGGCCATCTCTCGGTATGTGAGGTCCCCGGGCATCAGCCGTAGCACCCGCAGTTCGGCCTCCGTGAGAGGATCAGCCTGGTCGGCCGGCGGGGGCGCCCGCCGCTTCGGCGCGGTATCCAGTGAGAGCTTCTTCACCAGGGGGCGCATGCACGATAGTCCGATGCCCGGTACCAGCTCGCGGGCGGCGGCAAAAGCGTCCCGGCCAGCATGGGGATCGCCTTGGCGGTCCTGGACGGCGGCCCACCACACCAAAGCATGCGCCATCTCGACCCGGTCGCCGGCTCGGCGCGACAGCGTTACCGCACGCTCGAAGTGCTCTTCCGCGGTGTCGAGTTCACCGCGAGCAAGTGGCGCGAGGCCAAGCGCGATGTGCAATTGGTTGGTCGATGGGAACTCCTCCAGCTTCATCTGCTGGGTTGCCTGCATCGCGGCGATCGCGAGTCGCTCCGCGGCGTCGAGTTCGTCATATAGCGCGTGCGTCTCGGCCAGTAGTGCCATCGCGTAGAGATGCCGCGGATCCTGTTCATCGCCCGGGATGACCGTCAAGAACTCCTGCAGGAGCGGCCGCGCCCGATCGGGATCCTCGAAGAACAACGCGACACCGAGGTGGTAGCCCGCGGTGGCGTGGTAGGGAGACCCCGGCACCGGCTCGAGCTTGACGGCCTGGCGTCCCAACTCGATCGCGCCTGGCACGTCTCCGACGGCGAGCCGGTACATCGAGCGCATCTCCGCCACAGCACCGGCAATCGAGGTCGCCAGCCCCCGGGCCGGGGCGTCGAAGGACCGCGGATCGACCCGCTGCAGCCACTCCTCGATCTCATCCATCGGTCCGACTATCCGAGCCAGGCCGGCGCGCGCAACCGCGAGAGTGGGATGGCCTGCGATCGCGTCGGGCGAGAGGCGATCCATCAATGACACCAGGGTCAGGAAGTCGCCGGCGGCGTAGAACTGAAACCAACGTTGCTCGAGCTCATCGGCGGCGTAGTGCATGTCGCCGGCGGCGATCGCATGCTCGATCGCCTCGATCATCGCGTCGCGATCGGCATACCAGGTGCTGGCAGCGCGATGCAGATCGGGAATGAGATCCGGCGCGCAGCGCTCGAGCTGGCCGAGCAGCAGCCCACGGAACAGATGGTGGTAGCGATACCAGACGCGCTCGCGGTCAAGCGGCACGACAAACAGGTTGGCGCGCTCGAGCTCGCGGAGCACCTCGGCGCCATCGTCGCGACCGGTGAGCGCGTCAGCCAGCGGGGCAGTGAAGCGCTCCAAGATCGCGGTCCGCATCAGGAACTGACGCACCGACCGCGGCTGTGACATCACGACTTCGTTCCACAAGTACTCCACCAGAAACCGGTCGTCGGCGGGCAATGCATCAAAGCCCCGGCCTCGGTTCTCGCCACGCTTCAGCGACAGCGCCGCAAGATTCAAGCCCGCCACCCACCCCTCGATTCTCAGCTGTACGGCCCTGACCTCCTCAGGCCGCAGGTCAAGGCGATGCACACGGTTGAGCAGCTCCTCCGCCTCCTGATCGGTGAAGCGCAGCTGCTCGGGGCCGATGTCGGCCACCTCTCCGATCGCCCGCATGCGTCCAAGCCGCAGCGGGGGCTCGGCGTGGCCGACCAGGACAACGTGGATGCCCAGCGGCAGCCGGCTGATCAGGTACTCAAGCTGCGCATGGATCCCAGGATCGACAATCACGTGGTAGTCATCGATCACGAGCACGATCGAGCCAGCCACCTCGGCAAGATCGTTGATCAGCGCCGGAAGGATCTCGTCGATCAGCGATACCACCGGGGACTGCAGGCGGCGCATGGCGGATGACGATCCGGGCGCGACCGAGACCAGCGACGTCACCACGCACCGCCAGAACCGCAGTGATTCGTTGTCGCCGGAATCGAGCGAAACCCAGGCAAACTGGGCGTCGCGGGCCGTCGCCCACTCCGCCACGGCAGTTGTCTTACCCCATCCCGTGGGACCACTCATCAACGTCACCCTTGCCGACAGACCTTCGTCGAGCAACTCGAGCAGATGCGGCCGAGCCACGATCCGAGAGCGCGCTCGGGGCAGCGGAATCGACAGCTTCGTCCGCGCAACGACAAAGCCCGCTTCCGATGCATCCGCCTCCGGTGGCAACGCTGACATCTAGGCGCCGCCTTCCCCAGCGCCAACGGCACCCCGATCGCCCGATCTCATACGCGCATCTTTCCGGAGATCGCCTGCAGATGTCGGCTTCAAGCGGTGGGCCCAGGCAATCGGTCGAGCCCGCTCCTCCCGCGGCCACCCATCGACTACGGCTACCAGTCAGGCCGGCGGGTATCAAGCTATCCCCGCCGGCTCGCCAGCGCCGACGCTCGCGGCGCTGGCATGCGCCAATGCGACGCGACCCCAGCGGCCCGAGCACTCCCCTCTGCCAACCAGCGCAGCAACGCGTTCAACACTCCCCCTAATCTCGACTCGACACCGCGACCCGCGACGTCTGCGATCTCCGACGACCCCGGCCGCCGAGCCGTGACGCTTGCTCGGACGCCCCTGCCAAGCAAACGGGCGGACGGCGAGAGCGGAGGTCCTGCCGTATCGCATGATGGAAAGCAGCGAGCGGCGGCGTTCGTCCGCGCCGGCTGGCGTAGAGCTCAAGCCGGGGCGCCGGCTCTCGTGTCCGCAGCGGAACAGATTTTGGGCCATGCGCACGCCCTCGACGAGCCTCCGGGCTCGGTCGCGGCGATTGCTCAAGCCGAACCGGTCATGCCCGGAGCAAGTGACGAATCTGGGGAGTGACTAGGCGTGGCCGGGGCCGCCCGCCCGCTCCGAGCGTACGGGTGTTCCGTGAGGGCGAGCGAGCGGACCCAGTCGCGTCCAGGCGCCGTCAGAGCCGTCAATTCCAGTCGTGGGCCCTGAGCGGGTCCGGCCGCTGACGCTCTTCGTCGAGCACAAGCACGGCCCTCTCGGTCGCGAGGATCGACGCGCCCGCAAACGGCGGAGTGATGGGAGTCTGGCTCAGGTGCGCACCGGCGGATGTCTGTCCGAGGACTGGCGCGCGCCTTTCCGGTCGCGCCCGCACCAGCGCATCGCCGCCGCTCCTGGCGCGAAGCACGACCGTCATCTCTCGAGAGCGTGCTGCGCCACGACGCGTGCTTCTGAGCCTCCAGTTGGGTGACGCTGTCGAGCGGGCCGCCGTGGCGGTGGGCAACTCATGCCGTCATCCTGGGTGATGCCGTGGTTGGCGGGCGAATGATTCTGCGTCACCCCGGGGTGATGCCGTGGTCGGGGGGGCGAATCATCCGGGGTGATCTTGTTGGTGGCCCTTGACGCGTCCCTACGTCCCGTCGATGATCGTTGCTCAGCGGGGACAGCCGTGCGCGCTGCAAACCGACCGGCAGCCGTGGCGCCGCCGCGGCGGAACGGGTGAGGACAATGTTGAAGTCGTTGAGACGAGTGGCCTTGTGGGTGGTGCTGTGTGCGGTGGGCGCGGGCGCGGGGTCGGCGCTGTTGGCGTCATCGGCATTGGCGGGTACGGTGGATACGAACGACGGCTATTTGAATGGGGCTCTGTACAACGCCACCCCGTACACGTGGACTAAGCCTGAAGTCACCGATTCGCTGGGAGGGTGACCTGGTTTTGCCGGATTTGCCGGGGTGACCCTGTGTGACGGGGCGCGTCGGGGGGTTTGGTGGTGGCCGCGGTGTCGGCGTTTGAGTGGG
>JBPCQX010000148.1:0-37186 GCA_050997675.1 Solirubrobacteraceae bacterium | reverse complement strand
GGGGACGGGCGCCGTCGAGGGTACGCGTGCCGTGGGCGCGGGTGCGGGCGGTGCAGGCGCACCCGCTGTCCCGGCGACGGCCGGCTGCTGGGGCCGCGCCGGCGGCGGCGTTTGCGCGGTCGGCTTTGCGGACGCCTGCCGCGGGGGGGGCTGCGGAACCGGGCGCGCAGCAGCGGCCGCGGCGGGCCGCGCGGCGGGTCGGGCAGCCGCCGCCGGCTGGGCTGCTAGCCGCTCCGCCCATTCGGCCAACCGGCGCAGTTCCCGCGCGTGCGCGAAGTAGAGCATCGCGAGCACCGCCAAACCGATCACGGCGCCAAACCCTGCGTAGGCTCCGATTGACTTGATCGAACTCGACAGCGAGAAGGCGATGGGTATTGCGTGCATCATGCGCAGGCGCAGTCTACGCGCCGGACTGGACTGCTTCGGGCGCGACCGGGCCGCGAATCGCAGAAAGCTCCGAGACCTTGGCGGCAAGGCCTGCGGCGTCTCCTTCGAGCACGAGCAAGCCGATCTCGTCGAACATTGCGGCCACGACGGTCGGGTCCAGGGGATCGCGCTGCGCAAGCACGATCTTCTCGGCAGGCGTGGGGTGAGGATGCTCGTAGGGGTTGAACAGCTCCTCGTGCAGCTTCTCCCCGGGCCTGCGTCCCACGACCTCGATCGCGATGTCCTTCTCGGGCTCTAGACCCGAGAGCTCGATCATCGCCCGCGCGAGCGCCATGATCTCGACGGGCTCACCCATCTCCAACACGAACACCTCGCCGCCTGTTCCAAGCGAGCCCGTGCGGATCACCAGCTGCACTGCTTCGGGGATCGTCATGAAGTAGCGCGTCATCCGCTCGTCGGTGACGGTGACCGGGCCGCCCTTGGCGATCTGACGCCGGAAGATCGGCACCACGCTGCCGGACGAGCCGAGCACGTTGCCGAACCGCACGGCCATGAACCGCGTGTCCGGGAAGCGGCGCTGGGCAGCCTCGAGCGCAAACTCGGCGAGCGCCTTGGAGGCGCCCATCACGGTCGCGGGCGAAACTGCCTTGTCGGTCGAGATCAGCACGAAAGCGTTGACCCGCGCCTGCCCCGCGACCGTCGCCACAACGCGTGTTGCGATCGCGTTGTTGCGAATCGCCTCCACGGGGTTGGCCTCCATCAGCCCGACGTGCTTGTAGGCCGCGGCATGGAAGACGACCTGCGGGCGGAACTCGGCGAACACCTCGCGCATTCGCTCCTCCTCCTTGCAGTCGCCGAGCACCGCCGCGAGCAGCGCCGGCTGAACGTGGCGCTCGTCCTCGAGCTCCCGCTGGATTGCGAAAAGGTTGTCCTCGGCGTGATCGAGCAGGACGATCCGGCGCGGCCCGACGCGCGCAATCTGCCGACACATCTCGGACCCGATCGAGCCCCCAGCGCCCGTGACGAGCACACACTGCCCCTGCAGGTAAGCCCCGACGCGGTCGAGCTCCATCCGCACGGGCTCGCGGCCGAGGACGTCTTCGACGCGGACCTCGCGGACCTGCCGCACCGCCTCCTCGCCGCCCTGCAGGAGCTCGAACACCGTGGGCAGCGTACGAACCGGAATCCCGCGCTCGCGGCAAGCCCGAACGACGCGAGCGCGGAGCTCGCCCGGGGCCGAGGGGATCGCAATGATCACCTCATCGGGTTCGGCCTCGTCGAGAATCCGCGCCAGCTCCTCAGTCGAGCCGCGCACACGCACTCCGTCGACCCGCAGACGTCGTTTGCGCGGGTCGTCATCGACGAAGCCGACCGGTCGCATGTCAAGTGCGCTGTTGCGCAGGATCTCGCGCAGCACCAGCCGGCCGCCGTCGCCGGCGCCCACAATCACGACCTGACGCGCTCCCTTGCGGGCGCGAAAGCCGCGGATCGGTCGTTCGTAGATCGTCCGTGCCAGCAGTCGCGCGGCGGACAGCAGGACCAGCGTGATCAGAAAGTACAACGCCACCACACCGTTCGGCAGGCCGATCGCCGCTGTCCCCTGGTGGGAGACCTTTTGCACGGGGCGCAAGATCGCAACGGCGCCGACGAGCGCGACGGTGGCAACCACGACAGCGCGCGCGAGCGCCTCGTAGTCGCGCTGTCCCGCGTAGCGCCAGCGGCGCTGGTAGAGCCTCGCGAGCGCAAGGATCGCCGTCGTTCCGACCACCACCCAGGGCCAAGTTCGGTCGTAGAGCTGGAGGTAGGATCCCTTTACGCCGCTGTCGAAGCGGAGCTGGAACGCAAGGTAGTACGCGGTTGCGACCAGCGTCCCGTCGACCACGAGCTGCGGCAGCGAATGGCGGTGAAGCGGGAAGGTCGCCGAACGAAGGCGGCGGCGCATCGGCGCATTCTAGTGGGTAGACCGAAGACTCCGCGCGCGCACAATCGCGAATGCGAGGACACGGGGGATTGCCCCGGGCGAAACCGGGTACATCAGCCACATGCACCGCGCGAGGACATTGTTGTGGGTCTGCGCCGGGCTGCTGTTGTGCGCTCTCTGGACGACTTCGCTCGTCTACTTCGTGGGTCCGCTCGGATCAGCGGCGATCGTCGTCGCCGTGGCGCTGTTAGGCGTCGCGTCCGGGGCGCTCGATCGCGCGACCGGACGCAGCTCGTCGAACTACCGCTGAGCGACGACCAGGACCGCAGCGCGCAGACCGGCGCCGCGTCAGGAGCGTGAGGCACTGCAGGGTGAAGCGGCCCCGGCCCCGCGGCCTCACTGTCGCAGCAGCAGCCGCGTCAGCTCTCCCACGTCGCGGCGCACGCGCTCGCCGGCATGGGGCAACCTCCGCTTGACGATCTCGATCTCCTGCGGATCGCGCAGCTTGTGCAATCTCCCCTCGGCGATCAGCCGCTCGTCGACCGCGCCGAGACGCCCCTCGAACGTGCTCCACACCGGCGTGCCAAGCGCAACCGCCTCGCGGTTCATCGTGCCGCCGGCGCTGATCACCAGATCGGCGTGGGCGATCAGCGATTGCGCGTCAATCGCGCGCTCGGGGACGATGAAGCCGTCGAGCTGCACGCGCTGGGATTCCACACGCGGCAGCACGACGACCTGGTGGCCGCGCGGGCGCTCGAGCACCGCGGCGAAGAGATCGTTCTCGAAGCGGTGATAGAGCGAGACCACGGGCGGCGTGCGAACCACGACGATCGGCGTGGTGCGATCGAGTGAGAGCTCGTTGAGCACCTCCAACGAGGGCTCGAAGTCCGCGAGGTAGTACTCCTCCTTGAGCCCTGCAGCCCGCCCGAGCTTGTCTCGCGCGCCGTAGCGATACAGCCGCTCGGGCGGAATCGCCTCCGGCACCACCACAGCCGCCGCAAGGCGACAGTTGACGTTGTGCTGAACCGTCGCCCACTCGTAGTCGAACATTGTTGAACTCGGCACTCGCAGCAGCGCAGCTGCGAGAGAGATGTCGTTGGAGCCGTGCCCGAGCGCGAGCTCGAAGCGGCGACCTCGAGCCCAACGCGTGAGCGCCGCTGAGCGCTCAAACAGGCCGCGTGCCTTGGACGCCAGCGCCCCCCCGCGATGCCGACCGATCGCCACATGGTCGACCCCGAGGCGGTCGCACAGCTCGAGCGTCTGGGCGAAATCGCGCGCCGTCACCGAGACCTCGTGGCCGTCGAGCCGCAGGCGATCGACGATCGGACGCATCACGAGTACGTGTGGACTGTTCGTCAGGTCGACCCAGATGCGCATCGCGCCTGCCAACGCTACCCTTCCCTCCTCGTGCTGGCTTCGCTCACCGACTCACTCGTCACGTTCGCAACCCACCTGATCCGCGACGGCGGTCTGCCTGCGATCTTTCTGCTGATGGCGCTTGAGAGCGCCTGCATCCCGATACCCGCCGAGGGCACGATGCTGTTCGCGGGCTTTGCCGTCGTCGATCCAAGCGCCGCCCACCATCACCTGACGCTGCTGGGAGTCGTGCTCGCCGGCGTGCTCGGCAACCTCGTGGGCTCCTGGGTCGCCTACGCTGTCGGCTACTACGGACGCATCGAGCTGCTCGAAAAGCACGGCCGTAAGCTCCACGTCAAGCCGTCGCACCTCGCATGGGCCGATCGCTGGTTCGAGCGCTACGGCAGCGTCTCGGTCTTCTTCAGCCGGCTGCTGCCGGTGATCCGCACGTTCATCTCGCTGCCGGCCGGCGTCGCGCGGGTTCCGCTGCTGCGCTTCACAACGCTGACGGTGGCGGGTTGCACCCCGTTCGTGTTCGGCCTGGCCCTCCTGGGCCACGAGGTGGGTGGCCGGTGGACGAAGTGGAAGACGAACCTGGGTTACGTGGACTACGTGGTCGAAGCGGCGATTGTGGTCGCCGTTGCCTACCTGCTCGTCCGCTGGTGGCGCCGGCGCAGGGAGTCGCCGGTAGCCAATGCAGTCCTCTGAGGCGCTGCCGCTCGCCCACGCCGCCGCACTTGGGGCGCTCCACGGCCCTGCGGAGCTGCTGCCGATCTCCTCCTCCGGCCACATCACGCTGCTCCCCTGGCTCGCGGGCTGGCCCTATCCGAATCTGGATCCCGAACTGCGCAAGAGCTTTGAGGTCGCGCTGCACGCGGGCACCGCTGCCGCGCTGCTGCTGTCGCTGCGCCGCGAGGTTGCCAGCACTGCGCGCGAGCTCGACGGACGCAGGGCCTGCCTGATTGCGCTGTCGTTCGCGCCGGCGGCGCTGGCCGGCTACACGCTGGAGCGGCCGATCGAGCGCCACCTCGGCACACCCGCGACAATTGCCGCGGGGCTCCTCCTCGGGTCCGTGGCGATGGCACTGGCTGACGCGCGTGGCCCGCGCGAGCGCCGCCACGAGGACGCAAAGGCGCTCGACGGGCTGCTGCTGGGGTTCGCGCAGGCTTGCGCGCTGATCCCCGGGGTCTCGCGTAACGGCGCCACCCTTGCGGCGGCACGCGCGCGGGGGTTCGAGCGCGCGGATGCCAATGTGCTCTCGCGCCACTGCGCGCTGCCGATCATCCTCGGCGCCGTGGCGCTGAAGGCGAGGCGGCTCGCCCGACGCGGTCACCCCCTCCGCCCGCAACTGGCCGTCGGCGCCGTGGCGGCCTTTCTTTCGACGATCCTCAGCGCCAGGGTGATCGAACTTGTCGAGTCTGAGCGCTCGCTCGCCCCATACGCCGCCTACCGGATTGCGCTGGCGATGCTTGTGGTCCGGCGCCTGCGGCAGACTTCCGCCGCATGAGCGACGCGTATGCTGCGGCCGGCGTGGACACGAGCGAAGCGGGGCGGGGCGTCGCTGCGCTGGTGTCGGTGCTGAGCTCGATCGAGACCGCCCGCGGGTCGCGTTCGGTGCTGTCCGCTGGCCACTACGCGAGCGTGCTCGAGGTGGCCCCCAACCTCGGCATCGCGCTTTCGACCGACGGAGTCGGCTCCAAGCTCGTGCTCGCCGAGCAGCTCGGGCGCCTCACCACAGTCGGCATCGACTGCGTTGCGATGAACGTCAATGACATCGTCTGCGTCGGCGCCGAACCGCTCGCGATGCTCGACTACCTGGCGGTCGAGCGTGTCCACGAGGGCGCGCTGACAGCGATCGCGAGCGGCCTGAAGCGCGGCGCCGAGCTGGCGGGCGTGGAGATTCCCGGGGGCGAGCTCGCGGTACTGCCCGAGCTGATCCGCGGCCACCCCTCCCCGCACGGCTTCGATCTCTGCGGAGCCTGCTTTGGCACCGTGGCATTGGATCGCATCGTCACCGGCGAGCGCTGCGCGCCGGGCGACGCACTGATCGGACTGCCGTCGAGCGGGCTGCACTCCAACGGCTACACGCTGGCGCGGCGCGCGGTGCAGGCAGACGACCTAGACGGCCCGCTCGCCGGCTATAGCGGGACGCTCGCCGACGCGCTGCTTGAGCCGACGACGATCTACGTCAAAGCCGCGCTCGAACTGCTGCGGGAGGAGATCCCGGTCCACGGCCTGGCCCACATCACGGGCGACGGCATCCGCAACCTGTCGCGCCTCAACACAGCGGTGGGCTTTCGGATCGACGCGCCGCTCCCGGTGCCGGCGATCTGCGCGCACGTCTGCGAACGAGCTGGGCTGACGCGGCCCGAGGCCTACGACATCTTCAACATGGGCTGCGGCTTCATCGTCGTGGTGCCAGCGCGGCACGCTCAGCGGGCGCTCACCGTGCTCGAGGCACACCATCGGGGCAGTGCACAGATCGGATCGGTCACCAGCTCCAACGCGGGCGCCGCCGAGCTGCGCTAGCGCCGGCTAGAGGCGCAGCCGCACGAGCCGCGAAGCGGAATCCCGCTGGCTGCCTGCGGCCACCGCGACGGTGAGCGTCAGTCGGCCGCGGCGCTTGCGCAGCGCCCGGGCGGCGCTGCCCGACAGCCTGACCAGCACGACGCCGCCGCGGCGCACGTGCTTGCGCCGGTGCACGGCACCGAGCACGACACGGGCGCTGACGCGGCAGCGGCGCGAGCAGCGCACGCGGACCCGCAGCCCGCGCCGCAGAACGCTCCGCACGGTCTGTCCTCGCACGACACCAAACGACGTGAGCAAGCCGTGTGCAACGTCGATGCGATGCGCTGTGGAGCTGCTGGTGCCAAAGGAGTCGGAGACCAAGAGTGTCACCGTGCGGGGGCCGGCGCCCCGGAAGATGTGGCTGACCAGCGGACCGCTGGCCTGCGTGCCGTCGCCGAAACTCCAGGCCCAGGCAGTGATCGCGCCACCCGGCTCCGTTGAAGCGGACCCGTCGAAGCGCACCGGTCGCCCGGCCCGTGCGGGGTTCGGCGCGGCCGTGAAGGCAGCCTGCGGGGCGGGAAGGAGAACCTGGATCGGGTGCGAGACCTGCGTGCGGAGACCGAGCGCGTCCACAACTCCCAGGGTCACGGTGTGCGGTCCGCTGCCGCTGTACACGTGCGTGACGCTCGACCCGCTTCCTTGAGCCGTGCCATCGCCGAAGTCCCACGAGATGCTCGACACGGTGCTGTCGGGGTCGCTCACGGTTGCGTTGAAGGTCACCGGGGCGCCGACAAACGGCGGATTTGTCGCAACGGCGAAGTCAGCCGTGGGCGGACGCGCCGGGAGCGACTGCGCGCAGCCGTTGTCGGGCGAGCCGCTCGGCTGGATGCTGAAGTTCGAGAACTCCTCCTGGAGGTAGTAATTGCCGCCGCCGATCGCCTGGTTGAACTGCGCTCCAGCGCTGCCACCCAGCGGCGGCCCGTAGGCCGAGGCGCACTTGTCCCCGTTCTCGAGCCCGTGAAGATCGAGCCAGCCGTCGCCAAGCGGATCGGTGATCACCTCGTTGTGCTCGTGCGAGGCCGTGTTGATCACCGCATCGGCGCTGGTGGCGTTGGGTGACTGGCCGGTATCGCAGCCGGCCACTGCGGCGTACGCCTCGACGGAGTAGAGCGTCGGTGGGCCTCCCCCGAGCGAGTAGGCGGAATGGTAGGCGCAGAACGTCTGGTAGGCGCATTGCGAGGCGCCGTTGACGTTTGCGCACACGCTGGCGCCCTGGGGCAGGAAGACGAAGTAGGTCGGCCCCAGCCCGCGCGGCC
The DNA here is from genome assembly GCA_050997675.1 of Solirubrobacteraceae bacterium. GTDB lineage: Bacteria > Actinomycetota > Thermoleophilia > Solirubrobacterales > Solirubrobacteraceae > Palsa-513. The sequence goes on along the minus strand of JBPCQX010000148.1, from coordinate 29,698 downwards.
ACCCGTTCGCCGCGATCACACGGTCGAGCTCGTTTGTCAAATCGGCGTCGGAGATGCACTGAAAGGTCGGCTGCACGCACGAGAGCAGGGGAAAGGCAGACGCGTCGCCAATCGTGCCGGCGAAGCTCGACTGGTAGCCGGCGTTGCCGCTCGAGTCGTAGTACTGGGTGTCCGTCGAGTAGACGTTTCCGCGCGTCCCGCTGTCGGCGGCCTGGCCGGCGAAGTAGGCGTTGACCCGGTTGATGTAGCCGGGCGGAAAGGACAGTCCCGGAGGCGCCCAGAAGATCGTGTAGACGCTGTTGGAGTGCAGCACGGAGCCGCCGAACGTGCAGAGCGCGAACGGCGCTGCGCCGGCGCCAGGGGGGCAGGTTGCCGGCGAGTTGGGCGGAGGCGGCTGCGGTCCGGCGTCGCCCCGCGGGACCGAGCGCGCGTGCAGCCCGAGCGAAACACCGCCGACGGGGATCGCTCCGAGCAGCCGTCCGAGCGGGTGCGCCACGCGCGGGTTGACTGCTGAGGAGGTCTGCGCGGCACCCGCCGCGGCGCACGGGAGCAGCACGAAGAGGAGCAGCGGAGCGATCGCAGCACGGCGCACGAACAAGATCGTAGTCGCGCCGGACAGCGCATGCTCCGGTAGGCAAGAATCCCCCCGCGCGTAGGTGATCGCAGGGCTCGCGCCGAATTCATCCTCCAGGTCACGCGAGGTCAGGACGCGAGGGACCGCGATGCGCGCACAATATGGCGATGAACGAGCGATCTGCCCAAAGCCGATGAGCACTCCGGTGGGCACGCTGCTCAGCGGCCGCTATCTGCTCGAGGAGCAGGTGGGGATCGGCGGCATGTCGCGTGTGTATCGGGCGCTAGACACACTTCTGGAGCGCCACGTCGCAATCAAGACGCTGAACCGCGAGATCGCCTCCGACTCCGATCAACTGGAGCGCTTCCGCCGCGAGGCGCGGGCGGTCGCCCAGCTCAGTCACCCCCACATCGTGCGCGTGATCGACGCAGGCGAAGATTCCGGCACCGCCTACATCGTCTTCGAGTACGTCGGCGGGGAGACGCTGAAGGCGCAGATCCGCCGGCTCGGGCGGCTCGAGATCCCCGCGGCGCTGGCCTACGCGATCGAGATCGCACGGGCCCTGTCGTGCGCCCACGACCGCGAGATCGTGCACCGCGACGTCAAGCCCCAGAACGTCCTGATCGACCCCGAGGGCTCGGCCAAGATCACCGACTTCGGCATCGCAAGAACGTTGACGGAGGAGGGACTGACCGCCGACGGTCGTGTACTGGGCACGACCGACTACGTATCCCCAGAGCAAGCAATGGGTCAACCGGTGACAGGGCAGTCCGACCTCTACTCGCTCGGGATCGTGCTGTACGAGATGCTCTGCGGAGAGGTTCCGTTCGCGGCCGGGAATCAGGTGGCCGTGGCGATGAAGCACGTACGCGAAGAGATTCCCGACGTGCAGGAGCGCCGGCCCGAGATCTCCGCCGCGCTGGCCTCGGTGGTCGACCGCGCGACCGAGAAGGACGTTCGGCGGCGCTACCCGGACGCGGGCGCGATGATCGCCGACCTGGAGGAGGTGCTGGCGATCGAGACCGCCCGCAGCGGCGCCGCAACGGGCGAGGTGACGAGCGTTCTGCGCACGCTGCCGAGCTCGGCCCGTCGCCGGCTGCCGCTGCGCCTGCGCAGCCCCAGCCGGGTCGTTGCCTCGCTCGCGGCGCTTGCGGTGCTGGCCGCGGGCGCGATCGTATTGCTGGCCACCAACACCCACCGTGGGACCGGCGTGCCGCCAACGATCAGCGCCCCGCCAGCGGAGCAGCCGGTCAGCCTCGCAGCGGACTCCGCGCACGACTACGACCCCTACGGCGACAAGATCGAACATCCGGAGCAGACGCAGTTCGTCGTCGACAGCGACCCGAACTCGGCCTGGAACACGGAGACCTACCAGAACGGCAACCTCGCCAAGCCGGGCGTGGGGATCTACCTCGACGCCTCACCCGGCGTGTCGGCCCGGTCGATCGTGATCGAAACCCCAACGCCCGGCTTCAGCGCCCAGATTTTCGTCTACAAGGCCAAGCCGTCCGCCTCGCCGCCGGCGGCGGGGCTCGGGCAACCGCTCGCGAGCGTGCGCTTCGTCCACCGCCGCGAGTCGATCCCACTCGACACGGCCGGAGACACGTTTCGCTATTACCTCGTGTGGATCACCAAGCTGCCGGCGAACGCCGACAGGGCAGCGATCTCCACGCTCGCACTGTTCAAATAGCGCTGCCGAGGGCGCGCTCAGAACGCGTAGCCGCGCTCGCCTGCGTGACGCTCGAGCGCAAGCTCGCACAGCGCTTCCAGCAGCTCCTCGTATGACATTCCGCTCGCCTGCCAGAGCTTTGCGTAGACGCTGGTCGGCGTGAACCCCGGCATCGTGTTCAGCTCGTTGAGCAGGACGCGCTCGCCTTCGACGAAGAAGTCGGCGCGGGCAAGCCCGCTGCAGCCGGCACGGCGGAAGGCCTCGATCGCGATTGACTGCACCCGCAGGCGGGCGGACGTCGAGATTCCCGCGGGCACGCGGAGCTCCATCCCGCCCGCTTCGTACTTCGCCGCGTAGTCATACCAGCCGGAGCGCAGCACGATCTCGCCTGGCTCCGAAGCGCGCGCGGGCGCGCCGTCCAGCACGGAGCACTCGACCTCGAGTCCTGCCGAGGCGGCCTCAACGATCACCAGGGGATCGTGCGCAAAGGCCCGGCGCAGCGCCCCGGCCAACTCCTCCCACAGCTCCACCCTGGCGATCCCGACCGACGAGCCGAGGCGAGCCGGCTTGACGAACACGGGCAGGCCGAGCTGACGCAGCGGCTCGATCTGCTCGCCCTCGCGCAGCCCACGGTAGGCAACCTGCGGCACGCCCGCGGCGCCCATCAGATCCTTGAACAACACCTTGTCGATGCACACCGCCGAGCCCGCCACGCCGCTGCCCACATACGGCACGTCGAGCGCCTCGAGCACCCCCTGCACGACCCCGTCCTCGCCATACGGCCCGTGCAGCGCCGGAAACACCACGTCCACCCCGATCAGGCCGGATCCGGGCTGGAGCACGAGCGCGGACCCGTCGGTCTCCCATTTACCCTCGCGTGTGATCGTGATCTCGGCGACCTCGTGCCTGCGGCGTCTGAGGCCGCCCGCGACCGCGCCTGCGGAGCTGAGTGAGACCTCGTGCTCAGAGGAACGACCGCCGCCGAGCACCCCGACGCGCATCAGTGGCCCGGCGTGGTCGTCGTCGTTGTCGTCGGGGTGGTTGTCGTCGTGGTCGTAGTGTTCGTGGCCGGGCTCAGGCGGGCGAGCACGAGCTGCACGGTCGTCCCGCGCTTTACGCTCGTCCCCGGCGCCGGGCTCTGCGACAGCACGGTGCCGTCCTTTGCGGGATCGCTCACGCTCTGGTCCGTGGTGTGCGACTGCAAGCCCGCGGCAGCCAGCGCGCTGGAGGCGTCGACCTGCGACTTACCCGTCAGCGGCGGCACCGCGACCTGGTCGGAGGCCATCGCGACGCTGATCGCGACGACCGATCCTGCCGGCGCGCGCCCCGTGGGATTCTGCGCGAGCACCGTGCCAACTGGCTGCGAGGAGATCTGGTTGCTCGCCAGGACGCGAAAGCCCGCCAGGTCCAGCGCCGCAGTCGCATCGGTTTGAGGTTTGCCCACGACGGCCGGGACGGCGACGAGCTGTGCGCCGCTGGACACCTGGATCGTCACCCGGCCGCCGAGCGCGAACATCGAAAGCGCCGGCGGGATCGATGCCACAACGTGTCCCCGGGCGACGCCGGCGTCCGCGACCGCGCTCTCGGCCACGGTGAAGCCCGCGTGCACCAGTGCGCGCTTCGCCGCACCCCGGCCGAGACCGTGCACGTCGGGGATCTGCGCCTGGGCCGCACCGTCAGAAACCGTGATCCGCACCAGCGAGTTGCGCGGCGCGCTCGCCCCGCCAGCCGGCGACTCGGCGATCACCGTTCCGCGCGGGGTTGCCCCATTGGCGTGTTCAGAGACAGGCGTGAACCCCGCGCTGCGCAGCGCCGCCGTGGCCGCAGCTTCGCTCTGGCCGATCACGCCCGGCACCCGGTGCTGCCCGGCACCCCCGAACAATGCGTAGGCGCCGCCAGCAAGCAGGGCGAGCAGCAGCAAGGCAGCTATCACCCACGGCCAGACCTGAGGCTGCGGGCCCACGCCAGACGCGGGCTCCTGAGCGGGCTCGTGCGCGTAGCCGTACTCCACGGCGTGGGGCGCCGGGACGTCCCCGCCCCGGCCCCGCAGGCGCTCGCGCTCGCCCTCGAGCGCGGCGATGAACTCCCCGGCGTCCGCGAAGCGATGCTCCGGAGCCTTCTCCAGGGCGCGCATCACGATCGCGTCGAGCTCCGGGCTCACGGCCGAGTTGAGCGTGCTCGGCAGCGGCGGCAGCTCACCGATCTGCTTCAGCGCGATCGCCACCGCGCTGTCTGCGTCGAACGGAATACGGCCCGCAAGCAGCTCGTAGAGCACGATTCCGATCGAGTAGAGGTCGCTGGGCTCGCCCACCGGCCGGCCCTGCGCCTGCTCCGGCGACAGGTACTGCGCAGTGCCCATGATCGACCCCGTTTGGGTGATCTCCGAAGCTCCGGCGCGGGCGATCCCGAAGTCCGTGACCTTGACCTGCCCCTCCTCGTCAACGATTGCGTTTTGCGGCTTGAGGTCACGGTGGACGACGCCGTGACCGTGCGCGAAGCGCGCCGCGCGCAGCAACTGGAGCGCGAGCTCGATCGCCTTTGAGGGCTCCATCGCCCCCGTTTCGCGCACGATTTCCTTCAGCGAGCGACCGGCGAGAAACTCCATCGCGATGTAGTAAGTGCCGTCCCACTCGCCGCGATCAAACACCGAGACCACGTTTGGATGCGATAGCGACGCCGCGCTGCTCGCTTCGCGTCGGAAGCGCTCAACGAACTCACCGTCCTCGGCGAAGCGCCCATGGAGCAGCTTGAGCGCTACCTGGCGACCGAGCTGGAGGTCCTCGGCGAGGTAGACGTCCGCCATGCCGCCAGTGCCGATCCGCCGCTTCACGCGGTAGCGCTTGTCGATCAGCGTATCGACCGGCAGGTCCTGCATTTCAGCCGCCCCCGAGCAGGCTCTGGAGCACCTGTTTGGCAACCGGTGCAGCGACAGTTCCCCCCTGGCCGCTCGAGCGCTCGATCGTCGCCGCAATCGCCACCGTCGGGTTGGTGGTCGGCGCGAAGGCGATGAACCAAACCTGGTTGATGCTCTGGCCCGGGACGATCTCCGCGGTGCCCGTCTTGCCGGCAACCTGAATGCCGCTCAGCGCCGCCGCGGTACCGGTGCCCTCCTGGACGACCTGCGCCATCATGCCTGTGATCGCATCAGCCGTCGATCGGCGCATCACGTCGCTGAAGTCCTGTGGGGCAACAGTCTGGGTCGTCCGCCCGTCGCGGTCGACGACGCGACCGGTCAGGTGCGGCGTCATCAACCTGCCGTGGTTTGCGACCGCCGCGGCCACCATCGCCATTTGCAGCGGCGTCACGTTGAGCTTGTCCTGGCCGATCCCCATGCGCCCGACGTCAACCAGCGGACTCGTCGGAGCGAGCAGCTTCAGTCCCTTGAACTCGCCGCTTGCGCGGCGCTCAGAGGCCGGCAGGTCGATCGGGGGCGCTGCGTTGAACCCCAACCGGTCCATGTAGCGACCGAGCGTCTGCTTTCCGACCGCCACCGCGACCTGGGCCCAGACCGTGTTCACGGACTTCGTCAGCGCAGTCGTCAGGTCGATGTCGCCAAGGCTCTGGTTGAAGTCGTTCTGGAGCGGCACGCCGGAAATCGTCTTCGGCGAGTCGCCGTTGATGATCGAGCTCGGTGTGAAGAGTCCGGAGTCGATCGCCGCGATCGCGGTCACGAACTTGAAGGTCGATCCCGGCGGATAGCCGGCCTGCGTGACGCGGTCAAATAACGGCGAGGTGGGGTCGGCCTGAAGGCGGCTGAAGGTGCGCGGAACGGCGTTGGGGTCGTAGCTCGGGTTGGCGACCAGCACCTTGATCGCGCCGCTGCGCGGATCGAGCGCGACAACCGCTCCCCTCCGCCCGGCGAGGGCGCTGACCGCCGCGCGCTGGGCTTTCGCGTCGAGCGTCGTCACGACATCCTGCCCCACGGGCTTCTTGCCCGTCAGCTGATCGAGCAGCGAGGTAACCTGCCCCCCTCCTCTACCGGTGAGCGGGTCGGTGCGAAAAGCCTCGAGTGCGGTGCGGCCGAGGTTCGTGTAGGAGTAGCCGACCGCATGGGCAAACAGCGAGCCGGTCGGATAGCGCCTCGTATAGACGCCGCCCGCGCCGCGGGTCGAGCGGGCGAGCACGCTCCCGTCAGCAGCGAGAATCGCGCCGCGCGGGACCCGCTGATCGTTGAGCAGTGTGCGATGGTTCAACGTGTTCGAGCGCAGCGACGCGGCCTCGAACACGGTCCAGCGCGAGGTGAACGCGATCAACAGCGCAAACAGCAGGATCACGAACCCGTACAGGCGGGTGATCGGCCGGTTCATCCCTGCGCGATCTGTCCGCGCTCGAGGCGCCGCACGAGGTCCGACGCATCGTCGTGGGAGCGCAGCTGGTGGTCGAGCAGGCGCGCGCGCTCCCTTGCTGAGACACCCGCGACCGTGACACCGGAGACGAAGTCCTGGCGGTAGAGGCGAACGCCCGCCGGCAGCTCGTAGGGAAGCCCGCGATAGATCCCGATCCGGCCCGCTGAATCCGTGCCCACGAAGTAGATCGACTGGCTGGCGAGGAAGCCGCCGACGCCGATGATCGCGATCAGCACCAGCAGCGACAGCCCGGCGCGCGCGGGACCCGGAAGGCGGCGGCGGCGTGAGCGCGCCGCTTGCGGGGGTGGCGCACCGCCAGCGGGTTCGCCCGGCAGGCGCGGCACCAGGCGGCGTCCCACCGTCCCCTCGGCCATGGGCTCGGCAACCGGCGCCGCGGCGACCTGTGAATCCTCGGCCACGTCCTCCAGCCCGAACAGCACCACGGTGATGTTGTCGCGACCGCCCGCTCCGTTGGCCTCGGCGATCATTGCTCGCCCCGCGGCGGCGAGGTCTGCCCTGTCGCGCAGCAGGATCTCGCGCAGACGCTGCTCTGACACCATTCCCGTAAGACCGTCGCTGCACAGCAGGTAGACATCGCCCGCCTGCGCGGGGCGGGCAAATGTGTCCACCTCGACCTCTGGCTCAGGACCAAGCGCGCGCGTGATGATCGAGCGCTGCGGGTGCTCCTCGGCCTCGGCCTCTGTCAGCTTCCCCTGGCGCCTGAGCTCCTCGACAAGCGAGTGGTCGGACGTCAGCCGCGACAGCTCGTCGCCGCGCAGGCAGTAGGCGCGGCTGTCGCCGACGTGGGCGATCGCGATTTCGCCCGGGCCGATGTAGGCGGCAGTCAACGTGGTTCCCATGCCCGCCTTTCGCGCATCCGCCTGGGAGAGCTCGTGGATTCGTGCGTTGGCCTCACTCACGCGGTCTGCCAAGCGCTGCTCGGCGGGTGCGGGGCCGTCCGGAAGACCGCCTGAGAACTGGTCGATCGCCGTGCGTGAGGCAACTTCGCCGGCCTGCGCTCCGCCCATCCCATCAGCCACCACAAACACCGGCGAGCGCGCGAAGTAGGCGTCCTCGTTGGCGCGCCGCTGCAGGCCGGTGTCGCTCGCAGAAAAGTGCTGGGAGACGCGCAGCATCAGTCCTCCTCGTAGGTGAACTCGCTGTCTCCGATGCGCACCCGGTCGCCCACGTGCAGCGGCGCTGGGCCCTGGAGCAGCTCCTCGTTGAGGTAGGTCCCGTTGGTCGAGCCGAGATCCTCGAGCACGACGGTGCCCGCACGCGTGGCGACCTGTGCGTGTCGCGAGGAGGCAAACGGGTCCTCGAGGCGTATCTCCGCGTGATCGCCGCGCCCAAGCACGGCCCCGGACCCGATGTCGTAGATCATCCCCGGCGTATGCCCAGGCGCCCGTTCGACCACGAGTCGCGGCTCGCGCGCGGCTGCCGGCGGAGCGCCGGAGGCCGAATAGAGACCGGTCCCCTCTTGGTTCCGTGGCGCCGCCGGACCCGTGGCGGCCTTCCCGACGCGCAGGTCGCGCAACGCGCTGCGCGCGACCCACAGAAGGAACAGGTAGAGCACGCCAATGAAGCCGTACTTGAGCGCGACCGATACTGGCTGAAGCGTGTTCACCGCAGCTCAAACCCCACGCGGACGCCGCCCAGATCGATCGTGTCGCCGTCGCTCAGCAGCTGGGCGGCCTGCAGCACACGTCCGTTGACCCGCGTGCCGTTGGTTGAGCCGAGGTCCTCGATCGTCCAGCCATACTCGCTGACGGCGATCTGCGCATGGCGCCGAGAAACCCCTGCCCGCGCGAGTACAACGTCGCAGTCGCGACTGCGTCCGAGCACGGCTCCGTGCGGTCCGAGCAGCAGCGGCTGGTCGTCCACGAGGACGACCGCACGTGCCGGGCTCTGCTCGAGTGGTCCGGCCAGCCTGTCGGCGGTGCTGAAGATCATCGTGCCGCCCGAGGGCTCGGGCCCAGGCTCGGGCTCGGGCTCGGGCGACTCCACGAGCCAGTCTTCAGCGGCGGCCTCCCCCGCCTGCGGCGCTGCCGGGGCGACCACCAGTCGGGCCTCCGCGTGGCACTCGCCGAGCGCCAGCCGCGTGTCTGTGGCGAACTCGATCCGCGGCACGCTGGCGAGTGCGAGCTGTTCGGATCGCGCGTGCTCGAGCAGGTGTGCGACGAGCTCTTCGCAGACGTCTGGCTCGATCTGCTCGTAGCGCCCGCGATCCGCGGGCGACAGCCAAAGGATGTACTCGGTGGGTACGTAGGTTCGGTTCAGCGACACGGTGCGATGGTCGTCCATCTCGCGGGTTAGATGTCGCGCGAGTTCAACGGGTTTGATCTCCGAGCGAAAGGCGCGTCCGAAAGCCCCCTCGACGAGGCCTGCGAGCTTGCTCTCCAGGTTCCGCATGATGCTGCTCATTGACACTCCCCGGGCGGGAGCAGCGCATGCTACGCAACGCCGGTGGGGAGGCGCGGCGCGGCGAGGGCAGCTGCGAGCGCGCCGCCCACCACCAGCACGGTACTGTCCACGGCCCCCAGGCTCGCTCCGAAGTAGCCCCACAGCGCGCCGGTCGCCGCGGTGAGTGCGGTCGCCCACAGGATCGCCGCGAGCGCCCGCGTCAACGGCTCGCGGCCGCGCACGAGTAGCGGCATCGCTGCGGCGGCAAGCGCCCAGACCGCGGCGAGCGCGAGCGCGCCGCCCGAGAGCAGCGGCAGCAGCGCATGGGAGATCGCGTCCGGAAGCGAGCCCTGCCAGCTCGGGCGCGGGGTCGAGGAGTGCGCGGGGCCGAGCAGTAGGCGGCGTCCGTAGAGTGGCTCTGCCAGCGCGGCCCAGAGAACGGCGAGGGCCCCGAGGGCGCCGCGGCGCCAGGCTCCGGAGACCCGGCCGGCGAGCGCTGGGAAGGCTCCCGCGAGGCCAATGGCGCCCAGCAGCGGCGCGAGCGCCGGCGCGGACCACAACCAAGGCGAGGACGTGAGCAGAATCGGAGTCGGCGCGAGCGCGAGCAGCAGCAGCAGCGCGGCGCCGGGCTCGCCGGCGAATGCGAGCCACAGCACGGACCCAGCGGCGAGGGCGAGCCATCCGGCCCGCGGCGCAGCGGCGACGGCGAGAATTGCGCCGACGCTGAGGAGGCCGACGCTCCCTGCGCCATGGGGTCCCAGCGGCGTCAGCAACGCAGCCAGCACCAGCGCGCCGGCTGCCAGCGCACCGGCGATGCGGGCGCGGCGGGGAGCTCCGAGCGGGGCGAGCTGCGGTTGCGCGGCGCGAAGCCGGCTGTTTGCGGGGGCAGGCCGGTCGACGCTGAGCTCGCCTTGCGCGCTCAGCAGCGCCTCACGCAGATCGGACAACGAGCCTCGACTCCTCGCGTCCGCAGCAAGCGCTCGGTCGAGAGCGGCGCACAGGGCGCTGGGGAGATCGCGCCGGGCGCGGGCAAGGGGCGGCAGCCGTTCGCCGAGGCGCCGCGCCGTCTCCGCGGGGGTCGCGCCCCGCACGGGATTGAATCCGGCAAGTCCCTCGTAGAGCACAAGGGCGAGCGAGTAGAGATCGGCCGACGAGGTGACCGGCCGCGCCTCGGCCTGCTCGGGTGCCATATAGGCCAGCGTCCCAATCACATCGCCTGAGCGCGTGAAGCTCTGCTCGCCGGCGATCTGCGCGACGCCGAAGTCGGTCAGCTTGGCAGGCGTCGCGGCGTCGTCGTCGTCGTCGGGGACGATCACGTTCTGCGGCTTTACGTCGCGGTGCACAACACCGCGCGCATGAGCGTGCGCGAGCGCCCCGCAGAGCAGCACGCCGATCCTCAGCAGCTCCGCGTCGCTGAGCGCGCCCTCGAGGTAGAGATCAGACAGCGCGGCGCCGTAGACCGGCTCGGAGACGAGGTAGAAGTGGTCCTCATCAGCACCTGCCTCGTACAGCGCGACGATCGCCGGATGGCTGAGCCGCGCGGCTGCAAGCGCTTCGCGCGCGGCCCGCCGGCGGCCATCGCGATCACCCGCGCGCGGGCGGGGGATCAGCTTGACTGCGACCTCCCGGTCGAGCCTCTGGTCGTGCGCCAACCAAACTGAGCCGAAGCCCCCTGAGCCCAGGTGCTCGAGCAGCAAATAGCGATCGAGCACAAGCTCGCAGACGGGCTCCATGGTCTTCACAGCCGGGCGTTCGATGCTACCTCGCGCGCCCCTGCGCGGTGAGCGGAAACTTGCAGGGAGGGCAAGATCGGCGACACTGAGGTAATAGTCCGCCTTCCCAATCTCCCGCAAGGAGCGGTATTTCGTGTCGTTTTTCGATGACGGCGGCGAGACCCGAACCAGGCCGGCTGCACGTCCACGGCGAGCCATCGGCCAGGCGCGCGCGTCTCGCACACCGGATGAAAGTCAGCTGCTGGCACGCCGCGCGATCGCGGCGGGCGCGGCCCTCGTGGTCATCGTCGTGTTTGCGATCGCCGTCAAGGGATGCCTCGACAGCCGCGCCAAGACCGCGCTGAAGTCCTACAACTCCGACGTCTCGGCGATCGCTGCCGAAGCCCAGAGTCAAGTCTCGCAGCCGCTGTTCCAGCTGCTCACGCACGCACAGGGAAAGCAGGCGCTCGACGTCGAGGTCACAGCCACCCAGTACAGCAGAACCGCTGCGGACGAGGCGAGCCGCGCGCAAGCCCTGAGTGTCCCGGGCGAGATGGTCGGGGCTCAGCGGGCGTTGCTGCTGGCGCTCAACTTTCGGTCCGCCGCGTTGAGCAAGATCGCTGCGAACGTACGCAGTGCACTGGGCAGTCAGGGAGCCGACCAAGCGGTCGGGACGCTCGCCGGGGAGATGGAGGTCCTGCTTGCATCCGATGTGATCTATGCACAACGTGTGGTGCCGCTGATCGGCCAGGCGCTGGCAGCGAAGGGCATATCCGGGCAGCTGATCGCCCCCAGCCAGTTCGTGCCCGACCTCGGTTGGCTGTCCACCCAGACGATCACGGCCCGCCTGCTGGGACAGGGCGGCGGCGGCTCCTCGTCGGGGCCGATCAAGTCCGGCTCGCACGGCCACGGTCTGCTCGGCGCAAGCGTCGGCGGTACAGCGCTGCAGGGGAGCCCCGCTGTCAATCAGCTGTCGGCCGCGGCGGCCAAGACCTTTGACGTGAAGATTGCCAACCAGGGCACCAACGATGAGAGCAACGTGAGCGTCTCGGTGAAGATCGAAGGCGGGTCTGCGCCGATCACCGGGACGACGACGATCCCGTCGACCAAGGCGGGCACTGTCGTGGATGCGATGGTGACGCTGAGCCAGACGCCGCCGGTCGGCACGAACCTCAAGATCGTGGCGTCGGTCGCCACCGTGCCCGGCGAAAAGAACACGGCCAACAACCACCAGACGTTCATCGCCCAGTTCAAGTAGCGAGCGCCCGGCGAGCATCCACGTCACGCCCGGCGGGACGGATGCGGTTGCGCAGCGCTCGCCTCCATCTCTTTGTCGGGCTGAGCGGATACGGTTCTGGTGGTGGCTTCCCTCGCGAGCGCAGACACGAGTTTGGTGGCCGACGGCGCGAGTGCCGTCGCGGTGCTTGCGCTCCTGCTCGCGCTGTGGCTGACGATGATCGTGCGCCAACTGCGATCAGCGCAGCGGACGGTGCTTGGGGATCGCGGCGCGGAGGATCTGGTTCAACACGCGGCGGGACTGGAGGCGGGATTCGAGGCGCTGCGGAGCTATGTTGAGGAGGTGGCCCAGCGACTCGACGCGCGGGTCGAACACGTCGAGGGTCGTCTCGAGCACACATTCATCCACCGGGCGTTGGTCCGCTATGACGCATACAACGAGATGTCCGGACGGCAGTCGCTGTCGATCGCGCTGCTCGATAAGCGACACTCTGGTCTCGTGCTGTCCTCGATCCATCATCGTGATCAGGCCCGCCTGTACGCCAAGCAGGTCCATGCGGGGGAAGCCGAACTCGAGCTCTCGCCGGAGGAAGAGGAGGCGCTGCGCCTCGCTCTCTCAGCAACCTGATCGGGCGCTGACGTGCGAGTGGGCTACCTCGGACCGCAGGGCACCTTCAGCCACCAAGCGCTGCTCGAGTCGGATCTCGCCGCGGACGCTGAGGCGATCCCGCTGGCCAGCATCCACGACACGGTGATGGCCGTCGAGGAGGGGTCGGTCGAGCGATCGCTGGTGCCGATTGAGAACGCGCTTGAGGGATCTGTCGACGTGACGCTCGATGTCTTGGCGAGCGACGCGGCGGGCGTCGAGATCGTTGGGGAGGTCGTGCAGCGGATACGCAACTGCCTGATCGCCGCGCGCGAGATTCCGCTGGAGGCGATCGAGGTCGTCCATTCCCACCCGCAGGCCAACGCGCAGTGCGCGCGCTTCCTGCGCACGCGGCTGAGCGGCGCGCGCGTCGTCTCAACATCCTCCACCGCGGCTGCGGTGCGCGAGGTATTGGCGACGCCGCAGGCGCCGCACGCGGCGCTTGGCAACCGCCTCGCGGCGGAGCTGTACGGCGGCAGCATCCTGCTCGACGGCGTGGACGATGCTGACCGTAATGAAACGCGCTTTGTGTGGCTGGCCCGCCGCGACTCCGGCATCCCGCCGAGCCCGACTGCGCTGCCCCGCAAGACGTCACTGGTGTTCTGGGGGGCGGGCGACGAGCAGCCGGGCTGGCTGGTGGCCTGTCTGGGAGAGTTTTCCCAGCGCGACATCAGCCTGACGCGGATCGAGTCGCGTCCCCGGCGCGCGGGCCTGGGCCACTACATGTTCTTCGCTGACCTCGCCGGCGGGCTCGGATCGGAGCGTGTCGATGCGGCGGTTGCCGGACTGCGCAAGCACTGCGAGGAGGTGCGCATCCTGGGCTCCTACACGCCAGCTACACTCGCGCCAAGAGAGTAATGGCCACCGTCAGCGCACAGCCACCAGCGCCAGAGTGGTCCGCCCCGATCGACGAGCATCGCCGGCGCGGACCAGCCGGTGGCCGGGTGCTCGTGCTGAATGCGACCTACGAGCCGATCAACGTCTGCACCGTGCGGCGGGCGGTGGTGCTGCTGCTCAAGGAGCGGGCGGAGGTGCTTGAGCACGCGAGCTGGGAGCTGCGCTCGGAGTCAACGGCGATCCATAGGCCGGTCGTGATCCGCCTGACGAGCTACGTGCACGTCCCGCGCGATGCGCACCGGCGCAAGATCACTCGCCGCGCCGTGTTCGCGCGCGATGACTGGACATGTCAATACTGCGGCGCTCGATCGAAGCTGACCGTGGATCACGTGATCCCGCGGTCAAAGGGGGGCGGATCGGCGTGGGAGAACATCGTCGCCTCCTGCGCGCCGTGCAACCGCCGCAAGGGAGACCGCCTCCCGGTCCAAGCAGGCATGCACCCGCGGCGCGTGCCGCGGACCCCCCGCGCTGAGATCTTCATCCATGTCTCGAGCCCGACGATTCCGGCGGCTTGGCGACAGTACCTGCCCCGGGCAGCCTGAGGCCGAGCCCGCCAAGCACGAAGGGGCGCCCCGACCGGACGCCCCTCGCGTTACTTCTCTGTCTCTGGCGGACGAGGCCGAACGGACGTCTGCCGCCACCATGCATCAGGAGGCGGCGTGCCGGAGGGACAAGGTCCGGCTGCCGGTTCGGCGGTGGTCCGGGTTGGAATCCGCTAAGCGGGTCCAGCCGACTTCTCCGACCTAGCGGCCGGCCACCTCCAGAGTCCCGCAAGTACTGTCAATCAACTTAGGACCACCTCCTTTCTCTGGTCTGCGCAGAGTAGCGAACGTCATGGACGGACGCCAGCAGGCGATCACACGGCGCCCACGGCGGCTCGTTCCGCGTCAAGCGTCGTCGCCGTTGGCCTGCGCGGACTCGGGGTCGGCAAGATCGGATGGCGGAATGTCCCCCTCAATGCCCTCGAGTTCCTCCTCGCCGGATTCCACGATCAGAGCGATTGCGCTGACCACGTCCTCTGACTTGAGATTCATCACGCGTACCCCCTGCGAAGCGCGGCCGTAGCGGTTGATCCCGCGCACTCCGGTCCGCTGGACCATGCCGCCCTGGGAGATGAAAACGAGTTCCTCGTGCTCGCGCACAACGAGCGCGCCGGCGAGCGCGCCCTTGCTCTCGGTCAGCGCGATCGTCTTGACGCCCATCGTGCCGCGGCCCTTGCGAGGGTAGTCAGCGAGCGCTGTGCGCTTGCCGTAGCCGTTCTCGGTCACAACGAGCAGCTCCTGCTCGTCTCGGGCGACGTCCATCGCCAAGACCCGGTTGCCGCGCTTGGCGACGTTCATGCCGCGCACGCCGGAGGTATCGCGGCCCATCGAGCGCACCTGGCTTTCGTGGAAGCGGGCGGCCTGGCCGGAGCGCGAAACCATCAGAATGTCGTCGTCGCCACTGGTCCGCCGCACGGCAACGAGTTCATCGTCGGGGCGGATCTTGATCGCGATGATGCCATCGGCGTTGATCGGGGTGTTGTACGCGAGGAACTGAGTCTTCTTCACGACGCCGCTGCGGGTGGCGAAAATCAGGTATTTGCCCTCGCTGTAGTCGCGCGTGGACAGGACCGACTGCACCCGCTCGCCCTCGCGCAGCGGCAGGATGTTGACGAGCGCACGTCCCTTTGCGGTGCGCGATGCCTCGGGCAGCTCGTACACCTTGGAGCGGTAGACCTTGCCCCGGTTGGTGAAGAACAGCAGGTAGTCGTGGGTCGAGCAGATGAACAGGTGCTCGATGAAATCCCCATCCTTCATATCCATCCCGGTGACGCCGCGCCCGCCCCGGTGCTGCTGGCGGTAGGTGATGAGCGGCAGCGACTTGATGTAGCCACTGCGAGTGATCGCGATCACCATCTGCTGATCGGCGATCAAGTCCTCGATGTCGATCTCGTCTTCGGAATGGGTGATGCTCGTGCGGCGCTCGTCGCCGAAGCGCTCGCGCACCTCCTCGAGCTCCTGCTTGATGATCGCCAGGACGCGCAGCTCGTCGCCGAGGATGTTGCGCAGCTCGCCGATCCGCTCGACGGTGTCTGCGTGCTCCTGCTTGATCTCCTCCGACTCCAGCGCGGTGAGCTGTGCGAGGCGCAGGTCGAGGATGGCCTGCGCCTGGATCGGGCTCAGCTCGAAGGTCTCCACCAGCTGCGCGCGGGCGCGCTCGCGGTCGCGCGCGGAGCGGATCAGCGCGATCACGGCGTCGAGGTTCTCCAGCGCGACGAGCAGCCCCTCGAGGATGTGTGCGCGCGCCTCGCGCTGGCTGAGCTCGTGCTTGGTGCGGCGGACGATGACCTCACGCTGATGGGCCACGTAGTGGTGGATCACCTCGCGCAGCGACAGCGTGCGAGGTACACCGTCGACGAGCGCGACGCAGTTCACACCGAACGTCGTCTGCATCGCCGTGTGCTTATAGAGCTTGTTCAGCACGACCTTGGGGATCACGTCGCGCTTGAGCTCGATCACGAGCCGCATGCCGCGCTTGTCGGACTCGTCGCGTAGGTCGGAGATCTCCGAAATCCGCTTCTCGTGCACCAGCGCGGCGATCTTCTGGATCAGGCCGCCCTCGCCGCCCTTTTTCACCTGATAGGGCAGCTCGGTGACGATGATCGCCTCCTTGCCGTGCGACAGCGGCTCGATGTGCGCCTTGGCCTGCACCCGCACGCGGCCGCGCCCGGTCTCGTAGGCGTCGCGGATGCCGGCGCGTCCGAGAATCACGCCGCCGGTCGGGAAGTCCGGGCCGCTCAGGTGCGCCATCAAGCCCTCGACGTCAATCGCCGGGTTCTCGATGTAGGCGATCGTCGCGCCGATGACTTCGCGCAGGTTGTGGGGCGGGATGTTGGTCGCCATCCCGACGGCGATGCCAGCCGAGCCGTTGACCAGCAGGTTGGGGAACCGAGCGGGCAGGACGAGCGGCTCCTGCTTGCGCCCGTCGTAGTTGGGCGCGAAGTCGACCGTGTCCATGTCGAGGTCGCGCAGCATCTCGAGCGCGAGGCGCTCGAGACGAGCCTCGGTGTAGCGCATCGCGGCTGGCGGGTCGTCGTCGACCGAGCCGAAGTTGCCTTGTCCGTCGACGAGCGGGTAGCGCATCGAGAAGTCCTGCGCGAGGCGCACAAGCGTGTCGTAGATCGACGCGTCGCCGTGTGGGTGGTAGTTGCCCATCACCTCGCCGACGATGCGTGACGACTTGGAATATCCGCGCGTGGGCCCGAGCCCGAGCTCGCTCATCGCGAACAACACGCGGCGATGCACGGGCTTGAGGCCGTCGCGCACGTCGGGCAGCGCGCGGCCGACGATCACCGACATCGCGTAGTCGAGGTAGGCCGAGCGCATCTCGTCCTCGAGCGCGCGCGGCTCGATGTTGCCGCCGCCGAGAACCTCAGTGGCCATGCGTGATCACCCCCTCGCGGTTCGGACCGGGAGTCACTAGACGTCCAGGTTGGCGACGAGCGTCGCGTTGTCCTCGATGAACGCCCGGCGCGGCTCGACCTGATCTCCCATCAACATCGAGAAGATGCGATCCGCCTCGACGGCGTCCTCGATTCGCACTCGAGAGAGCGTGCGGGAGGCCGGGTCCATCGTCGTGGTGCCGAGCTGATCGGCGTTCATCTCGCCGAGACCCTTGAAGCGCTGGAGTGCGACGCCCTTCTGCGCGAGAACCATCACCATGGCGCGGAGCGAGTCGAATGAATTTGCTTCGTCGCGGGCATCGCCGAGGCGTACCTCGAACGCTGGGGCGCCGACCAATTCGGTGAGCTGCTCGTGGACGCGAACCAGCTGGCGGTATTCGTTGGAGTCGAACAGCGCCCGGCGCAGCTTCTGCGTACGCGCGAACCCTGTGCGCCGCTCGATGACGCAAACGGTGAGCTCAATAGGATCCTGTTCGGTCAGCGTTGCGGTGAAGACTGAGCCCTCGGTGTCCTCTCGTGAGAGCAGCTCGGTCACGGCGGCAGAGTCGTGGGCGCCCGAGTCGAGGATCGATGCCTCGTCGAGGAAGCGGACGACTTGGGAGCCATGCACCGCGCGGAGCGCGGCCGACCAGCCCTCGTACTGTGCGAGCAGCCGCGTGAGGCGCTGCCAGCGGGCGTCGGTGAGCTTGAACTGGGTTCCGTGGCGATCGAACACCTCGAACTTCTCGAGCTTCTCGAACAGCACGAACTCCTCGAGCTCTGCCTCCTTCTCGATGTAGCGCTCGCGGGAGCCCTGCTTGAGCTTGTACAGCGGAGGCTTTGCGATGTACACGTAGCCTGCCTCGATCAACTCCTGCATCTCGCGGAACAGCAAGGTCAGGACGAGCGTGCGAATGTGAGCCCCGTCGACGTCGGCGTCGGTCATCAGGATCACCTTGTGGTAGCGCGCGTTCTCGAGGTTGAACTCGTCGCGTACGCCGGTGCCGATCGCGGTGATCAGAGCCTGAATTTCGGTGTTCTGGAGTACGCGGTCGATCCGGCTCTTCTCGACGTTGAGGATTTTGCCGCGCAACGGCAGAACCGCCTGGGTATTGCGGTCGCGGCCCTGTTTGGCCGAGCCACCGGCAGAGTCCCCCTCGACGACGAACAACTCGGCGAGCGAGGGGTCCTTGACCGAGCAGTCGGCGAGCTTGCCGGGGAGCGTCGAGTTCTCCAGTGCGGACTTGCGGCGCGTCAGGTCCCGCGCCTTGCGGGCAGCCTCGCGGGCGCGAGAGGCAGAGATCGATTTCATGATCGCCGCGCGCGCCTCGGCGGGATTCTCCTCCAGAAACTCAGCGAGCCCTGCGTTGACGATCGACTCAACGAAGCCTTGCATCCCGGGGTTTCCCAGCTTGGTCTTGGTCTGCCCCTCGAACTGGGGGTCGCGCAGCTTGGCGGAAATGACGGCGGTCAAGCCTTCGCGGACGTCCTCCCCTGCGAGGTTGTCCTCCTTCTCCTTGAGCAGTGCCTTTTCGCGGGCGTAGCGGTTCAGCGTGCGTGTGAGCGCGGACCGAAAGCCACTGAGGTGCGAGCCGCCCTCGTGCGTGTTGATGTTGTTGGCGAAGGAGAAGATCGACTCCTGGTAGGAGGAGTTCCACTGCATCGCGACTTCGACGGCCCCCTCCTCACTTTCGCCCGAGAAGAAGATGATCTTGCGCCCGACGGGATCCTTGTTCTCGTTGAGGTAGGCGACGAAGTCCTCGATCCCCCCCTCGTAATGAAAGTCGACCCGCAGACCGCCGGCGCGCTCGTCGATCAGGGCGATCCGCAATCCGCGAGTGAGGAATGCTGTCTCGCGCAAACGCTCCTCGAGCGTGCGAATGTCGAACTCGAGCGTTTCGAAGATCTCGGGGTCGGGATGAAAGGTGATCGAGGTTCCGGTGCCGTCCGAGGGCGTCAGAGCGGCGCCTTGCACGAGCGGGGACAACGGCGCGCCGCGCGAGTACGCCTGCGTCCAGGAATGGCCGTCGCGCCGGATTTGTACCTCGAGGCGTTCGGACAGCGCGTTGACGACTGACACGCCAACGCCATGAAGGCCTCCTGAGACCTTGTAGCCACCGCCGTCTCCGAACTTGCCGCCGGAGTGAAGCACGGTCAGCACGACCTCCAGTGCGGGCCGGCCCTCTTTCTCGTGCATCGCGACTGGAATACCGCGGCCGTCGTCAACGACCGTTACGGAGTTGTCCGGATGAACAGTCACCGAAACCTCGGTCGAAAAACCGGCGAGGGCTTCGTCCACGGAGTTGTCCACCACCTCATGGACGAGGTGGTGGAGCCCACGCACGCCTGTTGAGCCGATGTACATGCCCGGACGCAGGCGGACCGCCTCGAGGCCCTCGAGGACGGTGATGTCCTGTGCGTCGTAGTCCGCCGCCCCGCGGTTGCTCTGATCAGCGTCGCCGTGCTTTGCCAATGGTCCTTGCCTTACGTGAGAAAGCCCCGGTCCACGCTCGGAGAACGCCGGTCCGGGGCGGGGTTTTCTGCTTTACAGAACAATAGCACAAGCAGGTCCCTGTTGTTGCCTGGTGCGGCGAGAAAAGGCCTGCAAAACGGCGTAATTTAGGATTGGGCCGGGAGCCGGGAGTGACGACGTCAGGTTAGGTTGAATTTCAAGCTCACACCCGCCGACGCCAGCGCCGTCCAGGGCGGACGTGAGTGGGCCGCCTGATCCGACCCGCATCGCTCGAGCATCGCGCGGAGTGTCGCGGCCCGCCGGGCCCCAAACTGACACCGGCGTGCCGGGTTGATCAGTGCCACCAAACCTACCGGCTGACGGTTTGCGGCTTCGTTGCACGGCATCGCAAAGCGCTCACCGCCGGGCGGCCGAGAGCGCGGTTGAGCTGCTCGGCAAGCTCGGGCCCCATCAACTCGAGCTCCTGCGCCCAGACCGCCGATTCGCATGCCACGGTGAGCGTCCCCTCACGCTCGGCGACCGGATCGGCGTGCTGCGCCAGCGCCGCCCCCACGGCACCCTCCCACACTCGCTGAACCTCCGCGAGCGTGCTTTGCGGAGCGATCCTCGAGACGAGTTGGTCGAGGGCGTCAGCGAGCCCCCGTGGCGCACGGCGCCTCACGAGGCCACCGCTTCGGTCAACACGGTCCCGGCCTGCACCCAGACCTGCGCGACATGCTCAGCCCCCGGGACGTGGGAAGCGTCCGTGGTCGTGATAACAGACTGGCCGCCCTCGCACAACGTGTCGGCGAGGCGCTGGCGACGGTCGGGGTCAAGCTCGCTCATCACGTCGTCGAGCAGCATCAGCGGAACGCGCGATCGAGCGTCGGCGATCACGCTGCGTTCAGCGAGTAGTAGCGCGAGCAGCGCGAGGCGCTGCTCTCCCTGCGAGCCGTAGGCGCGGAGCTCGCGGCCACCGCGCGAGAGGCGAAGCTCGTCGCGGTGTGGGCCATGTCCGGAGAACCCCCGTTCGAGGTCTGTTGGGGTCCGCTCGAGCAGCTCTGCCGCGAGTTCAGCTGCGCTCTCCGCCCGCGTGCGCGGTCTGTACTCGACGGCGGCCTCCCCGTCCAGCCCGAGCGCAGCTGTGTGGCGCGAGAACGGCAACCGCAGCAGCTCTGCCGCAGCCGCCCGATCGTTGCGCAGGGAGATCCCGAGTCCGGCCAGCTCGAGGTCCCACGCCGCGAGCGCCTCCACCCCAGCGCGCCCGGTGCGGATACGCGCCAGCAGCGCGTTGCGTTGCGCGAGCGTCTGGGCGTACGCGCGTCTCGTTGCTGCACGTAGCGGCCACAGCGCAGCGACGAGCTGGTCCAGGTGGGCGCGCCGCAGGGCCGGCGGCCCCTTGACGAGCTCGAGCCGGTCGGGCAGGAACACGCCCACAAGGGGGCGGTGGGCAATGTCGAGCAACCGCTCAACAGGCGCACCGTTGGCCGTGATCCGCTTCGGTTCTCCGGGACAGAACCCAACGGCCAACTCGTGTTCACCCTCGGCGTCGCTCCCGTACACTGTGACCCGCGTTGCGCGAGCCCCAAAACGAACCATCTCCCGCTCGTTGGAGGTACGGCACGAGCGCGCCGTGCAGCCGAAGTAAAGGGCTTCGAGGAGGTTGGTCTTGCCCGCGCCGTTGGGTCCGTGGATCACCGTCAAGCCTGGGCCGAGTTCGATCTCCGCAGCGGCATAGCAGCGGAACTCGCGCACGCGCAGGCGGGCAACGAGCATCGCTCACACGTTGAGCCGGATCGGCATCACTAGATAGACGAAACCGCTGCCGTCGGCTGACTCGATCAAGCCGGGGCGGAGCGGGCTGGTGAGTTTGAGGATCAACTCGTCGCTCTCCATCGTCTCCAGTCCGTCGCGAAGGAATTCCGGGTTGAAGCCGATCTCCAGCATCTCGCCCTGGAACGGCACCGGCAGCGACTCACTCGCCTCGCCGACATCGGGCGTGCGCGCCGACACGGTCACCGACCCCTGCTCGAAGCGCATCCTCAGCGGTGCGTTCTTCTGCGCCAGCAGGCTGACCCTACGCACGACACTCGTCAACTCCCCGCCGGGCAGGCGCAGCTCGTGCTCTGAGCTGTCGGGCAGTAGCTGGCGGTAGTTCGGAAACTGACCTTCAATCAGGCGCGAGGACAACACCACGCCGCCAAGTGCGAAGACGATCTGGTTTTGGCGTACGGAGACCGAAATCTCCTCGAGCTGCGCCGCGGACGACTGCGCGATGCGCTGAAGCTCCTGCAGCGCCCGGGCGGGGACGTTGGCTTCGAATGGACGGGTCAGTGCTTGATCGAGTGTGGTCTCCTTGACGCTCAGGCGGTAGGAGTCTGTGGCGACCATTCGCAGGGTGGAGCCAGAGGCAGATACAAGAATGCCCGTCAGGATCGGCCGTGTCTCGTCATGTGATGCCGAGCGCGCAACCTTGGCGATTGTCTCGACGAACGCCGTCGCTGGGACAATGACGGCATTCTCATCGCCCGCCGGATCGGGCAGTGGTGGAAAATCCTCAGCACGGAGCGTGCGTATGTGAAATGTCGCGGCGCCGGAGACGATTTCGACGTCCTGTTCGGCGCTCCGCAGCTCGAGGGTGGTGGTGCCGGCTGGGAGTGTTCGAGCGACGTCCAACATCAGGCGGGCCGGCAGGACCGCTGTGCCGGCGCGCTCGACCGTGGCCTGTAGCGGCAGCCGCAGGGCGACCTCCATATCGGTTGCGCGAAGTTCGACGCCCGACTCCTCGGCCGATAGCTGGACTCCGGACAGCGCCTGAATCGCGCTACGGCTCGAGGCAACACGAGACGCTGTTGCCAGTTGAGTCAGTAGTTCTGGGGTAGAGAGAGAAAGCTTCAAGTGTGTAGTAGGTGTTAGGCCTGTGGACTTGTGGACGAAGAAGATCATCCTCGCATGTGGCGGGGACGTTTCCGCCTGCGCCCGGCTGTGCAGGTGTTGGGGACAGGGTGTTAGTCAAGCAATGCGGTTGATTGCTGATGTGAGCTGCTCAACCTGGGCGTAGGCGCCAGTGTCGGATTTCATCTGCTCGCTCGCACGGCGGTGGGCGTTGAGCACCGTCGTGTGGTCGCGGCCACCAAACTGTTTCCCAATCACCGGGAGCGAATCGTTGGTCAGCTCCCGCGAGAGGTACATGGCCAGGTGCCGCGGCCAGATGAGGCGAGGGTCCCGAGAGCGCGATAGAAGTTCCTCGCGGGTGATCGAGAACAACTTGCAGGTCGCCTCCTGGATATGCGACACGGTTGGGGGCGCGGCTGCCTTTGCCCGCAGTGAGAGCCGGCTGACCACCTCTTCAGCGAGCTCCGCGGTTAGTGGACGGGACGTCAACGAGGCGTAGGCGACAACGCGGATCAGTGCGCCCTCGAGCGCCCGGATGTTGTTCGCGCCCGCGGCGGCAACCACCTGGAGGGCTTCGTCGTCGAGTAGCAGGTGGTCGTGTGCTGCGCGTTTGCGCAGGACCGCGAGGCGGGTCGCGAAGTCCGGCCGCCCGATGTCGCAAATCAGACCGCTCGCAAAGCGCTCGCGGAGGCGATCTTCGAGCTCGCCGAGGTCGCCAGGCAGGCGATCTGAGGTGAGCACGATCTGGCTGCCGGCTTCGTAGAGTGCATTGAAGGTGTGGAAAAACTCCTCCTCGGTCCGCGCCTTGCGCTGGAGGAATTGGACGTCATCGAGCAGCAGCACGTCGACCCCACGGAAGCGCTGTTTGAATGACGCGGTCGTCTTGGACCCGAGCGCAGATACGAACTCGGCGGTGAATGCCTCAACCGTGCTGTAGCGCACCTCGAGGCCGCCGCCATACGCCCGGACGTGGTTGCCGACGGAATGCAGCAGGTGGGTTTTGCCGAGGCCGGGGGGTCCGTAGATGAAGAGTGGGTTATATGCCTGCGCCGGCAACTCTGCGACGTGCAGCGCCG
Source organism: Solirubrobacteraceae bacterium (assembly GCA_050997675.1). Taxonomy (GTDB): domain Bacteria; phylum Actinomycetota; class Thermoleophilia; order Solirubrobacterales; family Solirubrobacteraceae; genus Palsa-513. Next base: position 6,368 of record JBPCQX010000148.1, on the reverse strand, counting down.
CGGCGTGCGCGAGGCGGTTGTGTGTGCCGATGACAAACTGCTCAAAGGTGTATTTCGGGTGAAGGGCGTCGTCTGGGGGGCAACTGTTTGGCGCGAGATCACGTGCGGCCACGCTGCTCGCGGCACGCCGGCTGTGCTTGGCTCCGCTTGCCGTCGAGATCTCCACGGTCACGTGCGGCCCGAGAACCACGGCTGCGCAGGACTGGATGACACGGCCGAGGCGGTCGGAGGCCCACGTGGCCACCTCGGGCGGTCCTGTTAGGTGGAGGATGTCCCCAGTGATCGCTTCACAGTCCAAGGGAGCCAGCCACAACCCGTACGTGCGCTCGTCTACCGCTGAGCGCAGCGCGGCAGTGATCTCTCCCCATGCGGCGTGATCAGGTCCGGCCGGCAAGGCGTGCGTATTCCTCTCCCGGGGAGTGAGTTTGCGAAATGCCGGGCGAGGTGAGCGGCGACCCTGGTGCTCGGCGGCCGCGAATATAGCAACGCCGGCGAGGGCCCGGGTCAGGCCTCGCCGCAAATGGCGGGGAAAACGCTGAGGCCTGCGCACGGCGTGCGGCACGCCTATACTTGGGGACCCTGCCGCAGCGGAACTTGCGATGAAGCGTACCTACCAGCCCAAGAAGCGAAAGCGCGCACGTGCGCACGGATTTCGTGCACGCATGCAGACGCGCGCGGGGCGAGTGACGCTGAAGCGTCGCCGCCACAAGGGCCGCAAGCACCTCACGGTCTGATCGGTGTCCGGGCGCGGGACGCCTCGCCGGACGGGTCGGCTGTCGCGCAGCGCCGAGTTCGACCGCGTCTACCGGCAGGGTCGTTCGGTGGCGAACCGATACCTCGTGCTGTACACCTTCCCGCGCGGCGGCGAGCATGCGGCACGGGTTGGGTTGTCGGTCGGACGCAAGGTCGGCGGCGCGGTTGAGCGAAACCGGGTCAAGCGGCTACTGCGTGCGGCGCTCGCCGGGCCGGGATGCGCCCTGCCCGACGGAGTCGACATAGTGGTGGTTGCTCGCAGCGACGCCGGCGAGCTCGCACGGTCCGAGGGCGAGTTGGGGATTTCCCGTGCCGTGCAAGAACTACTGGCGCGGACGCCGGCGGCATGAGCTGCCTGCGACGGTTGGTCTTGGCGCCGATCGTGTTCTACCAACGTGCGATCTCACCGGCGCTGCCCCGCCGGTGCAAGTACGAGCCCACCTGTTCGCGTTACGCCACGCAGGCGGTGCGCGAGTTCGGCATACTCCGGGGACTGCTGCTGGCGGCGTGGCGGGTGTTGCGGTGCAATCCCCTCAGCCACGGCGGCTTTGATCCGGTGTCGGAGCAGCGCCTCTTCCGCGGCTCGCGAACCCGCAGCCCAAGCTAACTAGCGACGCCATGCCGATCATCTTCGCAAACGTCATTCAGGATGCCTTCAGCCCCCTGATCAAGGTGTTCGAGGCCGTGATGGTGTTCTTCCACGACAACCTTGTGGGGGGCAGTTGGGGCCTGGCGATCATCGCTCTGACCGTCGTCGTTCGTGCGGCCCTGCTGCCATTGACGTTGAAGCAGTTCCAGTCGATGTCGAAGTTGCAGGCGCTTGCGCCGCAGATGGCGGCGATCAAGGAGCGCTACAAGGAGGACAAGCAGCGCCAGCAGGAAGAGACGATGAAGCTCTACCGCGAGAACAAGGTTAATCCGTTCGGGTCTTGCCTGCCACTCGTGCTGCAGTTTCCGGTCTTCATTTCACTGTTCTACATGCTGCGAATCGATCTCAAGACGCATATCTGTGGGGCGCAGCTCCACGCCCACCACATCCTCACCAACGCCGCCGTGCAGAAAACGAGCTGCGGATCGGTCAAGCCCGGCTCCGGGAAGTTTCTGTTCATCCATGACATCACCACGAAGGCCACTGGGACGGTGCTGATCGTGCTGATCGTGCTCTACATCGGCTCCCAGCTGTTCTCCAGCTTGCTGATGACGGTCACGACCGACAAGAACCAGCGACTGATCGCAATCGGCATCCCCTTCGTGTTCACGTTCGTAATCATCGGCTTTCCCGCGGGCCTGCTCGTGTACTGGATCACGTCGAACCTGTGGACGATCGTGCAGCAGTACATCGTCAAGAAACGCGTGGGCGTTCCTGGAGCACCGGCAGCGGGGGGCACCAAGGACAAAGATTCGACGCTACCTCAGAAGGCCACCGCGACCCCCGCGGTGGTGGGGGCGGCGGGACTTGGGCGGACGACTTCGCGACCTTCGAGCTCACCTCCCCCGTCGGCGCGCAAGAAGAAGAAGCGCTCGGGCAGGCGTCGCTGACTGCGATGTCTGAACCCGACGCTGACACCGAGGATCTGACCCCTGCGGAGGAATTAGAAGACCTGCTCGAGGTGGTGGTGGAGGCCCTCGGTCTCGAGGCCGACGTGCGCGTCGAGGGCTCCCCCGAGGAGCTAGTTGGCACAGTGGAGGGTGCGGACGTAGGGCTACTGATCGGTCGCCATGGACAGACGATCGAGGCCGTGCAGCATCTCGCGCAGAGGATCGTGCTGCGCGGCGGCAGTGGCCCCCGAGTTGTGGTGGACGCGGGCGGATATCGCGCTGAGCGCGAGGCGACGCTCCAAGCCCAGGCAAACGACGCCGCCGACTCGGCCCTCGGCTCCGGCGAGCCGGTCGCGCTGCCACCGATGTCGGCCGCCGAGCGGCGGTTCGTCCACGAGCATCTGCGCGAGCGCGGGGACGTCGAGACACACAGCGAGGGACAGGAGCCCGAGCGGCGCCTGATCGTCACAGCTCCAGAGGGTTGAGCCGCCAGCCCCGTTGCCACCCGGCACTCCGGCGACCACGGCTGCCTTCGCGTATCCGGACTCGGCCTGTTTCACGTTTTTCATGACGGTGAAACAGTGTCTGGGCCGCATGCGACAATCGAGACGTGCTGCCGCTGACGCCGCTTGAGCGCGGCATCGTTGTGGGGATCTTGATCGGCGAAGGATCCTTCGGCGGGGACGGCAAGCAGCCGCAAGTGACCCTGCGGATGCATGTTCGCCACGAGGCGCTATTTCGCTGGTTGCTGGACCGCTTTCCCCGCACCCGCCTCTACGGGCCGTACGGGCACGATGGTCGCAGCTACTACCAGTGGATGGCGCGCGGCCCGGCGCTTGTCGAAGACGTCCTTCCGGTCCTAGAGGGCGTGCTGACGGATGATTTGGATGCCTACGCCACGGAGCGCCTGCGCGGGATGTTGGACCGCTATGCGGGCTACATCGCGCGGACGCGGACGCGGTCATGAGCCCCGAGGTTGCCCGGCGCCTCGCAGAGCTGGCCGCGGAGTTCGCGCTCGCTGGGCGTCAGGTTTCCCAACTCGACCGCTTGCTAGCCGCGCTCGCGCGCTCTGAGCACGCCTCGACGACGGTCAAGGATCCGCGCAGGGCGGTGGACGTCCATGTGGCCGACTCGCTGTCCGCCCTCGCGCTCGCTCGAGTCCGGAATGCACGCGCGATCGCGGACATCGGCTCCGGAGCTGGGTTCCCTGGCCTCGTCCTGGCTGCGGCGCTGCCGCGGGCGCAGGTTACCCTGGTCGAGAGCGTGGGTAGGCGGTGCGCGAGCATTCGCGCGCTAGCCGCAGCAGCTGGGATCGAGAACGCAACCGCGGCGGCGGTGCGCGCCGAAATGTGGGTCGCCGGCCATGAGCGCCACGATTTGGTCACCGCCCGCGCGGTGGGCCCGCTGAACCTCGTCTGCGAGTACGCCGCGCCGCTGCTGGAGGTCGGAGGAACGCTCCTGGTCTGGCGGGGTAAGCGCGATCTCGGTGAGGAGGAAGCTGCCGCGGTCGCCGCCAACGAATTGGGCCTCGCGATCGAAGAAAGGGTCCGCACCGTCCCCTATGCTGGCTGTCAGGACCATCACCTGCACGTCTACCTGAAGGTGCGAGATACACCGGCTCGATATCCACGCCGACCGGGAATGGCCCGGAAACGACCACTAGGAAGCTCTACTTGAGGCTCAGGATTTTCTCCAGGAACGGGGGTGCACCTCGCGCGCCGGTCGAGCCACCCGACGACGGCACCTTTGTCGACGCTGCCCTCGACGACGACGACGACGACGACGGCGGCGAGCGGGACGGCGCCGGTACGCCGGTCAAGACGACGAGCGGGCGAGCGGGATCTCCGGATACCCAGCGGTTATCGCATAGCCAGAATGGTTCGCCAGCGATCCATCTCAGGGGCGCCGAGCAACGGCCTGCCGTTAGGTTGTCGCAGGTGAGCGTTCTCGCAGTGGCAAACCAGAAGGGCGGCGTGGGCAAGACGACCACCGCGGTGAACGTGGCCGCGTGCATCGCGGAGCGCGGCGATCAAACCCTGTTGATCGACATCGATCCGCAGGCCAACGCGACGGTCGGCCTCGGCGCGGCTAAGGACCTGGCACCCAGCGTTTATGACGTTCTGTCGGGAACCTGCAGCGCGGAGGAGGCGATCCACGAGACGGGCGTCGAGAATCTGTTCCTGATGCCGGCCGGGACCGGCCTGGCGGGGGCCAACGTCGAGCTTCCGCGTCTCGAGAACTCCGAACTGCGCCTGCGCGATGCGCTCGCGCCGCTGCGGGAGCGCTTCCGTTTCGTGTTGCTCGACTGCCCGCCGTCACTGGGTCCACTTACCGTCGGCGCGCTGGTCGCAGCCGATCGGCTGCTCGTGCCGGTCCAAACCGAGTACTACGCACTTGAAGGTCTCGCGCAACTGCTCGACACCGTCGGATTGATCCAGCGCGAGCTCAACCCGAAGTTGACGGTGGCCGGGATGCTCCTGACGATGCACGACGCGCGCACGCGACTGGGGCGCGACGTCGAGCGCGAGGTGCGCGAGCACTTCTCCGAGCTCGTGTTCGACACCGTCATCCCACGCAACGTGCGGATCAGCGAAGCGCCCAGCTACGGCGTTCCGATCACCCGCCACGATCCTCATTGCGCCGGTGCGCGTGCGTACGCGGCCCTGGCGCAAGAGGTTGCCTCCCGTGCCTGAGCAGCCCACGACCACTACTGGAGGTTTTCGCATGAGCTCTGGGCCCCGTACTCGCGGCATGGGCCGCGGCCTCGCCGCCATTCTCTCCGTCTCCGCGTCCACCGACGGCGAGGCCGAGGAGCTGCGGGAGATTGACGTGGAGTTGATCGCGGCGAACCCACAACAGCCGCGTCGGCGCTTCGACGACGACTCCCTCCAGGCGCTCGCCTCCTCGCTCGGTACGCGCGGCGTCCTGCAGCCCGTACTTGTCCGCCCGAAGCCCGGGGGTAGCTTCGAGCTGATCGCGGGCGAGCGCCGGTGGCGCGCCGCGAAAATGGCCGGGCTGGGGCGGATCCCTGCGCTGGTGCGGCCGCGCGGCGACGCCGAGTCGCTTGAACTCGCACTGATCGAGAACATGGCCCGCGAGGACCTCAACCCCGTTGAGGAGGCACGCGCATGCGCCGCGCTGGTCGAGGAGCTGTCCTTGTCGCGCGAGGATGTGGGGCTGCGGGTCGGCCGCAGTCGTGTCGCGGTGTCGAACCTGATGCGCCTACTCGACCTCCCCGACGAGGTGCTCTCGCTACTCGAGCAACGAAAGCTGAGCGAGGGCCACGGCCGGGCGCTGCTGCTCGCTGCAGACCACGAGGACCGCAAGCAGCTCGCGCGCGACGCCGTGGCCGAAGGATGGCCCGTGCGGATGCTCGAACAGCGGGCGCGCGACGCCGGCCAGCGGCCGGGCATCGTGCCGCCACGCGGGCAGCGCGGCGGGCGCCGGATCCTTCACCCCGACCAGGTGGAGGCCTGCGCTCGCATCAGCGACGCGCTGGCCGGCGCGCTGGGCGCCGACGTCGGCGTGAGCGTCGGGCGCGACGGCGCCTACCGGGCAGAGCTGCGACTCGAATCCGTGGATGATGCGCTCGCGCTCGCGCAGCGCCTGCGTCCGCGGGCGGTGGCGTAGCGAGGGCGACGGCCGCGACGGATCCCCGACCCAGGACGAACACCGTCCCAGCGGACGACGGACGGTACGATGTGCCAGCGAGACGACGGAATCGACGACAGCGCCTCAACGGACGCTCATCTGCAGCAGGGCTCGTCCAGAGTTGTGTCAGACGCCCCGTTTCATCGCATCCGGGCGATTAGCTCAGTCGGTTAGAGCGCTTCTCTGATAAGGAAGCGCGCAGGGCTATATTCTCCGCAGTTTCCGGGCTCCGCCGCTCGATTTCAGCCCCTTTCTGCAGTACGGTGTGCCATGGATGTGCCATCGGCCCGACATGTCTGGGCCAGTTCGCGGCGCCTCAGAGCCCCTTCTCCGCGGGCGGGAACCCAGGTGAGCGTCCAGCGCTACGACACCGACGACGGGGCGCGCTGGCGCGTCCGCTGGCGCGAGCACGACGGCCGCATGCG
>JBPCQX010000164.1:0-16371 GCA_050997675.1 Solirubrobacteraceae bacterium | reverse complement strand
GGTTCTTGCCGACATAGTCGGGGCGAATCGGCAACTCGCGGTGTCCGCGGTCCACGAGCGCTGCCAGCTGCACCCTTGTGGGGCGACCGTAGTCAAACAGCGCCTCGATCGCCGCGCGGACCGTGCGACCGGTGAACAGCACGTCGTCGACGATCACGATCGTGCGCTGGTCGAGCGGAAAGTCGAGCTGCGAGGAGTTGACGACCGGCTGCTCGGGCAGAGTCACGAGATCGTCGCGGTAGAAGGCGATGTCGATCTCGCCGAGCGGCGGGGCGCATGCGTCCCGCAGGACTCCGAGCTCCTGCTGGAGGCGCGCAGCGAGGTGCACTCCGCGCCGGTGGATGCCAACCAGGGCGAGCTCCGCACCGGCGGTGCGCTCCTCGATCTCGTGTGCGATCCGCACGATCGCGCGGCGTACTGCCGCGTGGTCGAGTACGACCTTTTCCGCTGCGATCTGCACTGCTCTGGTGTGTCCTTCCTAGCCTCGCGGGACCGGGTTAAAGGAGCGTTGCCCGCACTGTATCAGCGGTGCCGGATCCACCGGGGTGTTGACGTGGCAACGCGAGGAAAGCCGGTTCAGGCGGTCCGCTCGTGGATCAGCTTGGCGGGCCCGCGCTCGGGAAACGGGATTTCGATCTGGTCGAAGTCGCGCGGCACCTCAGTTCGTTCGAACAACTCGCGCGCCTCCTCGCGCAACTCCGCGCCGGCGTAGCGGGCGGACAGGTGCGTGAGCGCGAGCAGGCGCACGTCGGCATCTGCGGCGAGTTGCGCGGCCTGGCGCGCGGTGCTGTGGCCGGTCTGGCGGGCACGGTCCTCCTCGTCAGCTCCGAAGGTTGCCTCGTGGATCAACAGGTCGGCCTGGTGGGCCGCTACGCGGATCGCCTCACACGGCTCCGTATCGCCGCTGATGAGAACCTTGCGGCCTTCGCGCGGCTGTCCAATCACCTGTGAGGGGCTGACGCCGTTTACGCTCTCGCCGCGCTGGAGGCGTCCGAAGTCGGGCCCGAACTCGACCCCAAGCGTTGCGGCGAGCTCCGCATCGAAGCGGCCTGCCCGCGCATCCTCGACCAGCGCGTAGCCGTACGCGCGGCCGCGGTGACGAGCTTCGACGGGATGGATCTGCAAATCCTCCCGGCGCACGGCCTGCGCCGGGTCGAGCTCGACGACGCTCAGCTCGTAACGCGTGCGACCGACGATGCGCTGCATCGAGCGCAGCGCTTCACGCAGCCCTGGCGGGCCGTGCACTGCGAGCGGCTTTTCGCGATCTCGCAGGTCGAACGACTTCAGCATCCCGGGCAACCCGAGCCAATGGTCTGCGTGCAGGTGCGTGATGAAGACGTCCGTCAGGTCGGCGAGGCCGACCGACCGCACGAGCTGGCGCTGTGTTCCCTCGCCGCAATCGATCAGGATCCGCTGGGCGCCGTAGCGCACCAGCAGCGCGGGCAGCCCACGCCGTGCGCTGGGCACCGAGCCGGCCGTGCCGGCGAAGAAGACGGAGAGCTCCATGGTGTGCTGGCGAGCGTACCGAGGCTCCCGAGCGCCGGTAGGGTGAGCGTCAGTTCGGCGCCCGTAGCTCAGTGGATAGAGCGCTCGCCTCCGGAGCGAGAGGTCGCAGGTTCAAATCCTGCCGGGCGCGCTGTCGAAAGCCCTGCTGAAGCAGGGCTTTTGTTAGACTCGGAGTTCGTCGTTCCGTTGCTCTTTGCGCCGTTTGGAAGCATTCTGGAAGCGTTGATGTCTAGCAGCGCCCGTCTCCGTGTCGCCAGCGGTCGAGTTCAGAACGCTGGAACCAGCAGCGACAACCGGGGGGCCGTCCTGCTCGCACGGGATGTCTCCGGCGGCGGTCCGTTTGTTCACGGCGTCCCCCGGTCCTGGGGCGACGGTGCAGCTACTGCACGCTTCTGGCGATACGGGGCAGAAGACCTCGTAGACCAGGCTGACTCCGGAGCGAGAGGTCCAGGTTGAATCTCGCTGGGCGCGTTTGGAAAGCCGCTCGAAATGGTTTCTTCGGCAGCGGCGTCGCGTCCGGAGATGCGAAGGATTGGCTGTTGGAAGCAATTTCTGCCACCTTGTGCCACCTCGACCCCCGATGCGCGTTTAGGCGCTTCGTCGCTCCCACATTTGGTAGCGGCCAAGCGCGCGGAAGCCTAGGTTTGAGTACAGGGATTCGGCCATCGCGGTCGATTCAAGGGTCGTTGTCTCGCAGCCGCGCTGCTGTGCGGCACGCAGAGCGATACGCACCAATTCGGCTGCCAGCCCCCGTCCGCGTGCCTCGGGGATCGTCGCGACAAACCAGAAATAGCAATCGTCGTCATGCTCTCGCGCGAGCAGCGCGCAGGCGACCTTCCCGTGCAGCGTCGCCGCGTAGCAACGGGTTGCCGGGTCATCGACGTGTTCCACCACAGCGGTCATGCTCCAATCTTCAAGCACGCCGTGTGCGAGGTCGTTGCACGTTGCGACCATGCGCCAGGTGGGTGCTGGGTGAAGGTCGAGTTCCATGCGCTGATCGAGGTCGATCTCTGAGATGGGTGCGCCCATCAGCATCGGCGTTGAATCCAGCACATGCCCAGCAGCTTCCAGAACGGCGGGAGTTTCGCTGTCGTTGGGTAGTGTTGATCTATGAGCCTCTCCGCTGCGAAGGACCGCGTATGAGCTCTCTCAAGCTCAGGCACGCAATACGTAGCTCCCGCAGATCCGTTGCGCTGATGGCTGTCTTGACGGCGATCACGGCGGCGGTTGCTGTGCATCACGCGATGCCGATGGCGATGCACGAAATGGACGGCACGACCGTCTGCCTTGCGATCATGGCGGTCGGCGCCGCCGCCGCCGTTGCATCCCTCGCCTGCTTCCCCTGCGTCTTTCCGCGCTTTGCGAGCGAGACAAGGCTTCGCTCACTCGTTGATAACTCCCCTCGTTCGGTGCCCGCTCGCGCCGGACCGATTGGCTTCCAGGTCCTGCGGCTTTGAGATCGCCGCTCTCGCACGCCGGCAGGCGCGAGAGAAGGACGCCCTGAGCGTCATTTGACCTGAACCACTCGATTCAAGGAGATCAGCATGAATAGCAAGACGCTCACACGCGGGGTATTGCCGATCACGGTGCTGCTCGTCGCGGGGCTCATCGCAGGCTGTGGCGGCGCGAGTTCAAACGACTCGTCCACGGCAGCAAACGCTGCGGACCGCGCGTTCGTGGCGGAGATGATCCCTCACCACAAGCTGGCCGTGCAGATGGCACGGTCGGCTCAGACGCAGGGAACGCACCCAGAAACCAAGACCCTCGCGAACAACATCGTCGCAACGCAGAATCGCGAGATCAGCCTAATGAGCGGCGTCGCGAGCCAGATCAACGCCAAAATCGACACGCAGGCCGAGAGCGGCTCAGGCGCAGGCACGCTGATGAGCGCCAACGCGCAGGCACTGGGCATGCCGATGGATCAGATGGGGATGAGCATGAACATGCACAACCTCGACGGCGCAAAACCGTTCGACCGCGCTTTCATCGACATGATGACCCCGCACCACAAGGGCGCAATCGCAATGGCCCAAGCCGAGCTTGCTAAGGGCACCAACCCGAAGCTCAAGACGCTCGCGCAAACAATCATCGGCGGACAAAGCAAAGAAGTCTCCGAGATGCGCTCCTGGCGCGCCAAGTGGTTCGGCGGCCCGGCCCCCCCAGGCACCCACAAGGGCACGTCCAGCATGAACGGCATGCAGCACTAGGACGCCGTGTCGGCGGCGGGGCGCACACCGTCCCGCCGCTCGACTTCAGAGCTAGCCCTGAAGCGCCGGTAGCGTTCCCTCGCGAGGACGTTTACGCTGGTTGACATGGTTGAGCCGACGGTCCTTACGTATGAGCCGCTGAGCGGTGACCTGCACCGCCATCGCGAGGCCGAGCATGCCCACCCTCATGAGGCAGCACACACCCACGATCACCAGAACGACGACCACGAGCACGGCGATCACTCGCACAGCGACCACGATCACTCGCACGAGCCCGGTCACCCCCATGGCCTGGTGGACGACTCGATCAAGCGCTCACGGGAGGGCGTGCGTGCCGTCCTGACTTCGCTCGGCGTGTTGGGCGTGGCGGCAGTGGCCCAGACGATCATCTTCGCGGCCTCCGGAAGCGTTGCTCTGCTGGCGGACCTGATCCACAACTTCGGCGACGCTCTGACCGCCGTGCCGTTGGGGATCGCGTTCCTGCTGCGCTCGGAGCAGGCCGAGCGGACCGCCGGGGTATTTGTGGTTGCCGCGATCTTCATCTCGGCGTGTGTTGCGGGGGTTGAGGCTGTTCTGCGCTTGATCCACCAGCATCCGCCGAGCCACCTGTGGGCGCTCGCCGCCGCAGGCGCGATCGGCTATGTCGGCAACTTCATCGCGGGCCGGGTCCGCATGCGGGCGGGACGCCGGTTGGACAGTCCCGCGCTGATCGCTGACGGTAACCACGCGCGCGCTGACGCTTATGTTTCGCTGGCGGTGATCGCGTCGGCGATTGTCGTCGCGGTCGGGCTGCCGATCGCGGACCCGTTGATCGGCCTTGGGATTACGATCGTGATCCTGCGCATCACATGGCAGTCATGGGCAACCGTGCGCGGCGGTGGTCACGCCCACTAGAGCAAGCGTGTCTCGTCCTCGACCAAGCCAGAAGCGCTGTCCCGCTACTGACCCGATGTCGAGGCCGGATCGCTTCCCATGCAAAGTGACAGCGCGCCTATGCACCGAACACCACGGCACCGGGCGACCGCCGAGGGTGCCCGGCGGACAGGCATGGAAGCGGACCTGGAAGCGTCAGACGGCAGCAGAGGGCAGCAGTGTGCCGTCCTGAAGCGAATGTGCTGCACCTGCGCGCTTCTGGCGACACAGGGCAGTAGACCGGGCTGATCTCCGGAGCGAGAGGTCGCAGGTTCAAATCCTGCCGGGCTCGTCTGAGAAAGCAGCAGGTGGACGTACTTGTAACGGTGGATTCACCCTGAGCGTCGTGCCGACGTCAGTCGGCGACGTTCGGTGGCTGCTAAATCAGCTCAACGTGTAGGACAGGGAGACCTGTGCGTTCAAAGTGCAGGTGGACGCGGCGCGAGCCTTGGCGCGGCGGCGCGGGTGCCGACGCCGCACAGATTTCTTCTTCTTCCGCGGTGTTTGCTTCCTCCTGGCGACGGGGGCGCCGGTGACAGCGGGCGCGCCTGCGGGGGCTGAGGCAGCGGCAACGAATTGGGCGCCTGTGCCGAAGTCAGGTTGGACCCCCGCGTACTCGCCCTGGCCGCAGTCGATGTAGCCGCCACCCTCACCGATCGACTGGACTGGCCCCAGCGTGCCCCCGGCGCGGCCGGCAAGGAAGCTGGCCTTGTTTTGCCCGTCGGCCACCGCGCTTCCGAGCGCTTGCCGGTATGCGGCGGTCGCCGCCTCGCCGGTTGCCGCGGAATCGACCGGGGCGCTTCCGACTCCCTGCACCGAAACCACGCGTTGTATCGGCGATGCTGGGGCCTGTGCACCAGCGCCACCAGGCACCCCGGCGGCGATCAGTCCGCTTCCGGTGGCCGCAGCCGCGATCAAAGCCGCACGACGCATCATGAGCGAGATGCTATCGACGTGCGCGGCTCTTGGTGCTTGGGCGGGTGTTGCCGCACGCGCTCACCATGCGAGTGCTTCTTCGAGCGAGGCCGCGACGGTCGTATGTGGCGATGCGGATCCGCTGGCTGCCGGTCTGGCTCAGACCAAGCTTGACGGTCCGCAGGCGGCGTCCGTGCCGCGTCAGCAGAAGACGGTAGCCATCGTAGACGCGGACCTTTGTGATCGGCCCGTAGCGCGTGTGGTGCAGCTTGAAGGTGACGGTGCGCAGGTGCCGGCACGAGCCACCCGCCGGAGGCCCAGCGCCAACCGGTGAGGCACTGGTGTGGCCGCCCGCTCCTGTCGGGGGTGAATCTGGCGGGACGGCGCAGTTGTTTGGCGCCGAGTGACCGGCAAAGCGGTCAGCGAGATAGCTCACGGCGCCGGGGGCGCCGCTGCCCGCTTCGGTGAGGTGCTCGCCGATCGGGTCTTCGACTTTCTGGACCTGCACGCCGGCGCGGCAGAAGCGATCGATCAGAGCGCGATCGGGGCCGATCGGCGCAAGCTCGTCGGGAATCGCGTGGTAGTCGTAGACCGGGGCCGCCGGCACGCCGGGGCGGGTCAGCGGGCTGATCTGGTCAAACAGCGGCTTCAGCGTCGGGCCGTCGATCAACCCGGGGTCGCTGGTGTATTGCTCGAGCCGCGCGAACGGATACTTCAGGGCGGCATCGGTGATGCAGTCGCTTTGGCTGTTGGCCATCGCTGCGCGGGCCGCGTCGTTGAGGTACTGCTGCAGGTGGTATTGGGGGTAGGAGCGATCGACTGCCACGAAGCCCATGATCAGCGCGCCACCGGCGAACGATCCGCTGAAGTCGTGAATCGTTGCCCTGATGTCAGCGACGACGCCGCCGAGCGCGACGCCGCTGAACCTCAGCTCGGGCGCGTACTGGGGCTGCAGTTGTGCTGCGACGCTGCTCGCGACGGCCCCGCCCGAGTATCCCCACAGTGCCAATGGCGCGGAGGGGTCGATGCCCGCGGGCCCGAAGGAGCGCGCGGCACGCAGGCCGTCGAGGACTTCGCGCGCCTCGCCGTCGCTTCCCAGAAACATCGAATGCGGGCCCTCGTAGTCGGGCGCCACGACGATCCAGCCGCGCTGCAGTGCCTGCTCCATCAGCAGCGTCTCGGGCGAGGAGTTGGACACCCCGGCGCCAAGACCCCCGCGGATCGTGTACGAAGGCGAACACTTGGTGCCGACGCCGTCCTCAGCGGTCTGGTAGCTGACGACCGGCCGCGGCCCGGGCCCGGCGAACGGCGCGGTTGAAACCATCACCGTCGCGACGGTGGCCGTCGGCGCCCCTTGATTGTCGAGCGTCTTGTACTTGATCTGCCAGGACGTCGCGGGCAGAGGGATCGACAGCGCGGTTGCCGTGATCGACCGATTGTCAATCACCGAGCCGTTCGCCAGGCCGTCCAGGCCCGCAGGAACCGCGTAGAACGGATCGTTGTCGGGGGCGGGGACGTCTGCACGCGCCGCGGGCGAGGAGGCCCCGCCGGCGGCCACGACGAGTGCTGCCACGACTCTCGCGGGGCAGCGGGTGAGGAGCGATCTCAAGCGTTCATTCCTTCGATCGGCAAGTTGACGATGCGTGCTCGCGGACGCCGTGCACGATGCCCATGTACGCGCGGTCCGGGAGCGGGCTCAGGCTCGGATCGCGGCGGCGCATCTCATCATGGCGCTGTTGGATCACGGCGGCGATTGTCGTCAGCCCCCGTCCGCTTCCCGGCGACGCCTGGATTCGCCATCCTGCGCTCGTTGGAGTCGCATCATGGCGTTGCTCACGCCCTGCGTGACGCGTGCGCGATCGCCGGGGGCCAGGCAGCCGCGGCACACGAACTCTGCTTTCACCCCGGGCTCGCCTCGGAGCAGCTCCCACGCATTGAACTCTTCATTGCTCGCCGGGGCCGGCGCCAAGCACCGCGAGCAGTGCGCGAAAAACCCTTCGGGGTCAGCCATCGACCTCGCCTCTCCCAATCAATCGGTCCATGCCAAGGACAACGCCGGAGGCGTTCGTCGCGACGAGGCGGTAGTGGACCGTGCCGTACCCGAGTCCGACGATCGTCTCACTCACCGGACCAAGCGCTGAGGTGCTCCGCGCCGGCGTCTGCGAGCCATAGGCCGTGCTCGTCCCGTAGTCAAGGTGGTAGCTCGTCGGCTCGCCGGCAGGGTCGACCAGCGTCAACGCGACGACTGCGATCAGAGCGGCCCGCATGCGAGGCACGCTAACAGGGCCGCACGCGCCCAACAAGCAACGCTGCCTGCCGGCGCCGCTGGCCACAAAACGCCACCGCTTGACGGAACGCGGGTTTCCCATCAATCTTGTGGCGTTGGTCGCGCCCGCCGCAAACCCTGAGGAGGGAGACTTCATGAGTACTGCCGCTCCGTACGCGAATCCTCGCAGTGGGGTCAGCCGCCTGTGGCACCGATCGGTCGACCGCTATCCGGGCGATGCAGCCCGCTATACGAGTCTTGGGATCGTTGTCCTCACGACCGTCCTCCTCTACTACCAGCTGTACCTCGCCGGCGGCGTGGCGACGGCGATCATCCGCAATTTGCACATGTCGTTCGTCTACTACGTGAACATCAGCGTGATCGGCTACGGGCTGGGCGCGCTGGCGTCGGTGCTCGCCGGGTTGGCGGATCGCTACGGCCGCGCGAACATCGTCACGGCGGGTCTGGCGCTCACCGGCCTGCTGTGTGCCGTGGCCCTGCCGAACGTGCATTCCAAGGTCGGCTTCGGCATCGTGTTCATCGCGATCGGCTTCGTCGAGGGAATCATCCTGGTCGCCACCCCGGCTCTGGTACGCGACTTCAGCCCCCAACTCGGACGCGCATCGGCGATGGGCTTCTGGACGCTTGGACCTGTGCTCGGCAGCCTTGTCGTCAGCGTCGTTGTGAGCAACTCGAGTTCCACCACGACCTGGCAGCATCAGTACACGATTGCCGGCATCGCCGGGCTCGTCGTCTTCGCAATCGCGCTATTTGGCCTACGCGAGCTTTCCCCTGGCCTGCGCGACCAGCTGATGGTGTCTCGCAACGACCGCGCACTGATCCAGGCTCGCTCGCAGGGCCTGGATATTGAGGAGTCCCTGCGCAGACCATTCCGGCAGATGTTTCACCTCGACATCCTCGGCTCAGCCTTCGCGATCAGCGTCTTTTTGATCATCTACTACCTGGCCGTCGGGTTTTTCCCGGTCTTCTTTCAGACGGTCTTTGGCTACACGCAGTCCCGAGCCAATGCACTGGGAAACTGGTTCTGGTCGTTCGACGCCGCGGCCCTGCTCCTGGTCGGCTACGTCTCCGACAAGGTCCGCGTGCGCAAGCCCTTCATGGTCGCCGGAGCGTTGCTGGCGGCGGTGGCGACGTCGATCTTCGCAATCGACTCCGCCCACCCCAGCACCTCCTACGGAACCTTCGTCGTGTTGCTGTCGCTGATCGCGGTCTTTCTCGGCACTGCGTTTGCGCCATGGATGGCTAGCTTCACCGAAACGGTTGAGCGCCGCAATCCGGCGCTGACCGCGACGGGGTTGGCGATCTGGGGGCTGATCATCCGCGCCGTCATCGCCGTGGCGATCTTCTTCGTCCCTCACGTCGTCACGACGGTCACGCCGCTTGTCGAGAAGGGCCCGCAGGTAAAGGCCGTGTTGGCGGATAAGACACCAGTTGGAGCGTCCACCGTCGGCCAGGTAGCCACTGCGGCCGCGGCCAACCCCATGGTCGTCGCCAGGCTGCAAGAGATCGGCGCGCGCGACAAGGCTGTGATTGGGGCCCTGCAAACCCACCCGCAGGTCGCCCGCGCGCTTGCCGCTGCCCAAGCGTCCAAGAAGGCGCCCACACCAGCCCAGCTTGCGGGCGTGAAAACAGCGCTCGGCCCACAGGTGTTCAGCCAGCTGGTTCAGCCCCAGACCCAGCAGGACCTTGCATATTTGGCCACAACCGCCCCGAGGGCGCTCGGCCCGGCGAACTTCGCGGCCCTCAGCGCCCCGACGCCCGCGCTCGGCCAGGCGCTGGCAACGCTATCCCAACTCGGACCAGGGGTGCAGAAGGCCGCGGCCGACTCACCGAAACAGTGGCGGACCTACTTCTTCATCGGGGTGGCCGGCGAGCTCGTCTTCATCCCTCTGATTCTGCTGATGGCGGGCTTCTGGGATCCGCGTAAGGCCAAGCGGGCCGAGGAGGAGCACGAGACGCGGATCGCCGCCGAGCTCGCGGTCCTTCAAAGCCAGCGCGCGGTAGCGAACACCTAGGCCGCGTCTCGCGGGGCACGATCAGCCTTCGTGCACACGCCCGGCGGTGCGGTCGGTCCGGTCAGGGCAGCGGCTGCTTTGCCTGCGGTTGCTGAGTTTCGCGATCAACTCGCGGTAGGTGAAGAACGCCCGCTTCGGCGAGTAGTCGTCGCGCAACAAGCCGAAATGCGATTGGAAGCTCGAGCCCCGGCTGTCGTTGTCGCGCAGCGCAAACCAGTTGAAGTCCGTCAGGTTGTACCTCCCGCGGTAGCTGTTCGCCGTCTCGACGAGGCTTGCCAGCGCCGCGGCCTGCGCGGCCTCACTCGGACGGCCCGGCCCCGTGGGGTAGCCGATCTCATCGATTCGCATCGGCGTTCTGCGCGTGAAGCCAGCCAGCGGCATGAAGCACTTGCGCACCTGGGCGAGTGACTCGAGAAACGCATCGCCCAGGTTCACGACGCTGGAAAGCGGCGGAACGTACGTGCCCGGGTAGACGTCCAGCCCGACGTAATCGGTACTGCGACGGAGCAAGGGACCGCCCTGCCGCCCAACCGCGCGCCAGAAGTTCGCGTCGCTCGGATCGCCGAACCGCCACGCGTAGTTGAAGCCGACGGCCAACTGGCGGTAGCCGAGCCGGCGCGACAGCGCCTTTGCCGTTTCGACCCCGCGCACCAAAGCCGCCACCGCGTTTGCGTAGTAGCCGTCCGAAGTGTTCTTGGAGAACGTGATGTTCACCTCGTTGGTGATCTGCAGCGCGACAACTCGCTTGATCGGCCCAAACGTCCGCACGACCTTTCGCACGAACGAGAGCCATTTCGCAATGTTGCCGTTCTCCGCATCCGCCGGGTGATAGCGCACCTGCAGCTCGACGTCGATCCCGAGCCTGGCGAAGTCCCGCGCGAGGTAGCGGAAATGCGCAATCCCGCGGTCGCCATCAGACTCGAACAGCCTGTTGAGTCGCACGGCCAGATGACGGCGCCCTTTTAGACTGACGAGGGCCGCGTCGCGCTTCCCGGCGCGCCCGATCGTCGTCGACGGCGATTGCACGGCACCATTGCTGCCCGCCAGAAGCGGCCCGATGCCGAAGCGCAGCGCAGGGCCTCGCTTCGGCGCGTCGTTGGCGTAGCTCTGCGTACACGAGGGATCGGGTCGGGACGGGGGCGGCGTCCGCGAGGGCGCGACGGCGCCAATCGTGTCCTCGCTAATCGCCGCCGCCGGGGCGGCGAGCGGCGCCGCGAGGAGCAAAGCCACAACCGCTGCGGTCAGAGCTCCTAGCGCGCGAGGCAAATTACTCCCTGCCGCGCGCTCAGGCTGAGACCGCGCGCCGGAACAGCACCGCGCAGAGGATCGCCACGACAATCGCAACGACCGGGAGGCCGGTGCCGACCACGCCCAAGACCGCCAGCACCATGCCGACCACGCCGATCACCCCAGCCGTGCCGCCCACGACAATCAGACGGTAGGCGCGCTGCTCGCGCACGCGCTTCGGTGTGTAGCTGCCGCGCTTTTCGAGTCCGGCCACCCACGCAGCATAGCGCCGGCCGCGCTCGCGCTCAGCTGCCGCGCGGTCGGGACGCACCGGCGATCAGGATCGACACCGAGTCCGCCAGCAGGTGCTCGTCAACCGCCGCTGGATCGGTTAGCTGCTGGCGCGCGATGCCCTCGGCCAGCGCGTCAATCGCGATTGCGAGCTGCTCGGGCGGTAGCAGCAGCTCAAGGCCCAACTCGCGCGCGCCGTCGACGATCAGGCGCGTCATCACCGCTCGGACCTCCGCGAAATGGGCAGCGACCTTCGGCCGCACGTCCGGATCGCGCGCCGCGTAGGCCCAGAACTCCACGACCAGCATCAGCAGGCTGGGCTCGCGCTCGACGAACGTCATCCACTCCGCCGCGCCGGCCCGCGCACGCTCGGCAATCGTGTCGGGGTGGCCAACCGCCCGCTCGACCGCGAGCGCCTGCGCGCCGAGCTCGCGCCGGAGCAGTTCGAGAAACAGATCTTCCTTGCCGTCGAAGTTCGAATACAGGGCGCCGCTCGAGAACCCTGCGGCATCGGCAATCTCGTCCACAGAGGCGGCGTGGAAACCGCGGGCGGCGAACACGCCGCGCGCCGCGTCGAGCAGCCGCTCTCGTGTCTGCGCCTTGCGCTCCTCCCGCGTCGCCACCGGGCCATTGTAATCCCACCCTCGTTCAGATAACGTGCGCTATCCCAGGAGAGCCGAGGGAAGGAAACGCCATCCGATGAGCAGCTCCGTGCCGCCGTCCGCAGACATCGCCGCCGACCTGATCTCCTACGACGATCTGTACGCCCGCTGGGAGCGGGGCAATTGGTGTGCGACAGAGCTCGACTTCACCGAGGACCGGCGTCAATGGCGCGAGGACTTCACGGAGTTCGAGCGCTCAGCGGCGCTGTGGAACTACGCCCTGTTCTTCTGGGGTGAGGACGCCGTCGCGGACAACCTCTCGCCCTACATCGATGCCGCGCCGCTCGAGGAGCAGAAGTACTTCCTCGCCACCCAGCAGGTTGACGAGGCTCGCCACTCCATCTTCTTCAAGCGCTTCATGCACGAGGTGTGCGACATCGGCGACGGCAGTACCGGCAGCGCGTTGCGCGTGATCGAGGCGCAGCTGACCCCGGGCTTTCGCCACATCTTTGCCCGCCTGGACTCCCTGGCCGGCGAGCTCCGACGCGATCGATCCAAGCCCAAGCTGGCTGCGGCCGTGGCGCTCTACCACATCGTTATCGAGGCCTCGCTCGCCCAGCCCGGCCAGCACATGATCTGCTCCTACCTCGAGCGGCGCGAACTTCTGCCCGCGTTCCGTGGCGGGATGGCCAACATCGCGGCGGACGAACAACGCCACATCGCTTTCGGCGTCAAGTTGCTCGCCGATCTGGCGCGCGAGGATGAGCGCTGCGCGGGTGCGGTCGCCAAGCTGCTGCGCGAGGTGATTCCCTGGACCGCCTCGGTGCTGCAGCCGCCGAATCGCGACGAGCGCTATTTGACGGTGTTCGGCGTCAGCCGCGACGAGATCGGAGCCGAGGGAGCGACTTCGCTTGAGACGAAGCTGCGCAGCGCTGGCCTGTCGCTCGAGAGCCTGCCTGGAGCACCGATCCTCCCTCTCGATCTCACGCCCGTCGAGCGCTCACGCCGCGGGCACGCGCTGGTTTGCGCCGGTGTGCTCGGCGAGCGGACCGAGCCGACCTGGCGCGACGCCGATACGGTTGCGCTGCTGTTCGACACCGTCCGCCGCTCCGTCGACCCTCAACACGGCTTCAAGCGGGCGGTCACGTTGCAGTGGGAGTTCACCGACCCGGACGTTGAGACCTGGCGCCTGCGGATCGACAACGGCGCCACGGCTGCTGAGCAGGGTGCCGTCGCCCACCCCGATTTGCGCCTGCAAACGTCCTACCAGGACTGGGCGGACATCATCGGCGGACGGCTCGACGCGCGTCGAGCGCTGCTGACCCGTCGCCTGCGCCCGCGCGGCGATCTACGTTTACTGGCGAAGCTGCCGAAGATCTTCGGCTAGCCGCCGGCGACAGCGGGCAGGATCGTCAGCTCGCCGCCCGCTGGAACGGGCGTCGCGAGGCCGTCGAGGAAGCGGATGTCCTCGCCGCTGACGTAGACGTTGACAAACCGCCGCAGCTCACCATCGTCGCCAGAGATCCGCTCCCGCAGGTCGCCGTGCTGGACGTAGAGGCTCTCTAGCGCGGAGCGCACGGTGTCGCCGTCCACCTCGGCCTCGGCGGCGCCGCCGGCGGCCGCGCGTAGCTGGGTCGGGATCTTTACGGTGATGGCCATCAGGCCGGAGCCCCGGCCGCGAGGTGCGCGCCGCTGCGCTCGAACGACGCCACCGTCGGGTCGATCTCGTGCGTCGTGAACGAGCCGCGCACGGCGTCGAGCTTCTTCAGGCCGTCGCCCGTAATCACGAGCACCACGCGCTCGGACGGATCGATCTCGCCCCGCGCCGCGAGCTTCGCCAGCACTGCGGTCGTGACACCCCCTGCCGTTTCGGTGAAGACGCCGGTGGTCTCCGCCAGCAGCGCGATTCCGTCGCGGATCTCATCGTCGGAGACGGCGTCGATGGCCCCGCCGCTGCGCCGCGCCAGGTCGAGCGCGTAGGGACCGTCGGCGGGGTTGCCGATCGCCAGCGACTTGGCGATCGTGTCCGGCTTCACGGGTTGGCAGAAGTCGTGCCCCGCGGCGAATGCGTTGGCCACGGGCGCGCACCCGAGAGCCTGCGCGCCGTTCATCACCGGTACGCTGCCCTCGAGCAGCCCCAGCTCGATCCACTCTTCAAACCCGCGTGCGATCTTCGTGAACAGCGACCCGGAAGCCACGGGAACGATGCAGCGGTCGGGGATCTCCCAGCCGAGTTGTTCGGCGACCTCGAACGCAAGCGTCTTCGAGCCCTCGGCGTAGTACGGCCTCATGTTGACGTTGACGAACGCCCACTCGCGCTCGGCGGACAGCTCGGTGCAGAGGCGGTTCACGTCGTCGTAGGTTCCCCGCACGGAGACGAGGTTCGTCCCGTAGATGCCGGTGGCAAGGACCTTCTGCTCCTCCAGGTCAGCGGGTATGAAGACGTACGAGCGCAGACCGAGCGCCGCTGCCTGTGCGGCGACGGCGTTGGCCAGGTTGCCGGTTGACGCGCACGCGATCACGTCGAAGCCGAGTTCCTTGGCACGCGCCGCGGCAACCGCAACGACGCGGTCCTTGAAGGAATGCGTTGGATTTGCCGCGTCGTTCTTGACCCACACCTCCTTCAGACCGAGGCGCTCGGCGAGCCGGTCAGCGCGAATCAGCGGCGTGCAGCCCGCTGGCAGCCCTGCGCGCGAGGCAAGCCTGTTCGATGGTCCCGGAGGGCCACCGGCAAGCGGCAGGAAATCGCCGTATCGCCAGACGTTCTGGGGGCCGCCCTGGATCCGGCGGCGCATCGCTGCCGCGTCACGGATCCGCTCGTGCGAATAGGCGACCTCGAGCGGACCGAAGCACCGCTCGCAGACGTACAGCGCCTCGAGCGGATAGTCAGTGCCGCACTCCTTGCAAAACAGCTTCTCGACCGTCATATAAAACCTCCGCCGGGCCTGTGGCGAAGGTTCGAGGACGAAACTTCGACCACATCTCCCAGGCCATAAATTGGAGCCTGCAGGAATTGGCACCCTTTCGCTTGCGCGAAATGGTTGCCGGGGTTTCGTCGGGCCAGTCCCTCCACCCCTCTGGATGTGTGCTGCTATGTGCCGGAGATTGTATCCAGGTTCGCGGATGCCCGCAAGTCAACTTATGTCGAGTGGCCGCTAAGCCCTTAGCACCGTGGACACCACGAGCCGCGCCGCCGCCGCGCCCGGCGCCGTCAGCGCCAGCGAGACGATGCCGGGCAAAACCTGTCTAGGACGCATCGATCTTGCTCCCCTTCGCTGACAGGACGTACCAGGAGGCGCCGAATTGGACCAAACCCTGCCCGTACAGGTCGCCGGAGTCTCCGTCCTTGGCGTAGGTGTAGAGCGGGTGGCCGGCGTAGGTGACCTGCGTTCCACCGTCAGCGCGGTGCGTGGTTGCAAGCGCGCTCTGGTTGAGGCCGGCTCCAGCTTGTGGCTTGCCCGTGCTCAGGAGCGGCGGCCAGACCTTGGCGCATGCGCCGGTGCAGCTGGACGTCGTGCCCTTGTCGGCTTCGAACAGGTACAGCGTCAACCCGCGCGGTCCCGCGAGAACCCCGCCGAGCTTGGACTGCTTGAGCGAAACCGACGCGGGCGTCGTAGCGGCTGCCCGGTGGCTGCTGCTGCTACTTCCGCCGCAGCCACCGATCAGCGCGGCGATTAGGACTACTGCGGAACGCGAAGTTCGGGGGCGTAACAAACGAGGCTCCTCTCTGGGGGGCGCATTGATGCACTCCCCCACGAGGACTCCGTCGACGCACAATCCTTCCTTAGAGCAAAATCGCGCCTTCCCCGCGCCAGCTCGCGAGCGACAACAGCGTTGATGTCGACACGCCGGCGCCCGAGAGCACGCACGTGTGCCCGGAGCGGGTCCATGTCAACACGGCCCCGCCGCCTAGCACGCGGAAGCGCACTCCGCCGGCATTGCGGAGCGCGCCACCGCGCGACGGCAGGGGCGCACCACCGGCGATCGAGTAGCCGATTTGCCGCCCGCGCGCGTCCGCGTAGAACACCGTCGTGATTGTCCGCCCGGCCAGCACGTCGGTGCGTGCCCCGATATCCCGCCAGCCGAAGCGATCGCCCCAGTACGGATAGGCGACGCCATCGACGGAGCGGGCCAGCAGATGGCTGTTGGCGCCGCTCTCCGGGGGGGCGGCAGCGATCGCTGGGCGGCTCGCCAGCGAGGCGACGTCGGAAATCTTGGGTGCCGGAGGGCCATGTGCCGTCGCAGCGACGAATGCTGCGGCCGCCGCAGCTGCAACGAGCGCGAACGCCGGCGCCGCAAAGCGCGGGCGGCGGCTGGCCGGTCGGGTGGCAGGCAGCTCCCCGCCGCGCGCGTGGTGCGGGTCGGCCGCCGCCGGCTGCGCGGGATCCACGAGCCGCGCGGCGTGCAGA
>JBPCQX010000147.1:0-2867 GCA_050997675.1 Solirubrobacteraceae bacterium | reverse complement strand
TTCTGTGGTTCGACGCGGAGAACCTGCAGGCGGGTACCCGCGATGCGACGCTTCCGCTCGAGAGCTCGCGCGCAAGCCTGGACGCGTTCTCCTCAGCGGTCGGTAATGCCACTTACCCCATTAACCGCTTCGGACACCTCGCGGGCTCACCGATTCAGCCTCCCGCTTAGGGTTAGGCGCAGCTGCCCGGCCGGCGGGCACTTCGTCGGAGCATGAGCGAAACGCGGGTCCGCGTGTAGGCTGCGGCGGTGATCGCTGTTCCCGCCACGATCGCCCCGGCATTACTGGCACCGGTGAGATCCCCGCCCAACGCCATCGAGAGCCCTCGCCGCACACCTTGAGGGAGTACCTCTCGCACGTATCGTCGCTCTGATCGCAGCGACTGGTTCGGACCCGCGATCTCGGTCAGGAGGGCCTTTGCTCTGCCTTCCATCCGGCACCGCCCGACGAAGAATCTCCAAGAAAGGCGCGACCTGGGCACGACATGGTGCACGCACGCGGCGGGCTCGTAGAGCCAATACCGTCCGGGCCATGTCCTCGTCGCGCGGATGCACAGCTCGGTCTCGTCAGCGGTGCCGCTGACCCGGGTGTGGCCGTCGGCCGAAACGCGACCCATGGAATGATCGAAGCCCCCGAGGCGATCGAGGATCGAGCGCCGGGCCGAGAGGCTGGCGCCGATCGGGTTTCGCACCTGCGTCCGGGCTTCGGGCAACCCGACGTAGCTGCAGCCCACGACCCAGTTGAACTCGGCCGGAAACCAGCTCGGGCGACCGAAGCGCCACAGCGGGAGGACCCGACCGCCGACTCCCAGCACGGCCTCGTCGGCGTATGGAGCGAGTAGTGTCTCGAGCCAGGCGGGCTCTGCGATCGCGTCGTCGTCGAGGAACACCATGATCTCCGCGCTCGCTTGCTCAACCCCCGTGTTCCGAGCGCCCGAGATGCCTGGCTGGCGCTGGTTGGCGACCACTCGCTGATCGGGGAACTCTCGTTGTGCACGATGCAGCAGCGGCTCGTTGCGGTCGATCACGAGAACGATCTCGCGCGGCTGGAGGGATTGAGCCAGCACGGAATCCACCGCCGCGCGCAGGTCGGTCCATCGCTCCATGTCGTAGGCGCAGATCACGACGGTCGCGTCGATCGACGGCATCATCGCGGGGCGAGGCTAGCGGGTCGGTCGCAACGGCCGGCGAACACGATGAACGGCTCCGCCGCAGGTGCGCCAGTAGCCCAGCGGCGCCCGTCAACCCCGGGTCCGCCAGCGCAGACCGTGGCTCTGACGCGCTGGCGTACAGGGCCGTTTGGAGAGGCTCGGTGATTCACAACCACCAACGCCGACGCACCGGACTGGGAGCAGCTGATCGTTCGCGAACGCCGGCTACGACATTTGACGAGTTCAGTCCGAAGTGTTAAGGTAGCCATCTGTTGCAGTAAGTTGCAGCGCAGCCATGACAGGCTTTCGCTGGGGTGATGGCAGTCTATGACTGGGCGGGCATCGTCGTTGTCTGAACGTAGACTCGGGCTACCATTCTTCGGGCACTGTAGGTGCGCGATGCGCAGGCTCTCAATGGATCGAAACCGACTACAATCCCGGACCGTCAGCGACGTCGCAGGTGGTGCTGTACCTAGCGTCCCCGGCCAGCGTGCCGGCATGCAGCGCGAGCCGGGCACCGAGTGCTCCTGGCTTCGCACCGTCGCGGAGAACCGCTCGACGCTGGAAGCCGCGGCACCCAAGGCTCCGCGGATCAGCCTCATCCTGCCAGCGCTGAACGAGGCCGAGGGCTTGTCAGTCATCCTTCCGCGCCTTCCCGAGCTGATCGACGACGTGATCGTCGTCAACGGTCCGTCGCAGGACCGCACGGTGGAGGTCGTCCGCACTCTGCGTCCCGATGCTGTCGTCGTTCAGCAGCTTGGGCGCGGGAAGGGCAACGCGATCAAGCACGGCCTCGCCGTCGCCGACGGCGACATGATCGTGACGATGGACGCCGACGGCTCGATGAACCCCGAGGACATTCCCGCCTTCGTGGGGGCGCTGCACGCGGGGGCCGACTTCGTCAAGGGGTCAAGAACGCTGCCGGGCGGTGGCAGCTCTGACTTCACCTGGCTTCGGCGAGCCGGCAACGACGCCTTGACCCGCGTCGCAAACGTCGTGTTCGGCGCGGCGTACACCGACATCACGTACGGGTTCAACGCCTACTGGAGCTGGACGATCAGGCATCTGGGCCGCCTCGCGGACGGGTTCGAGTTCGAGATCCAGGCAGCGATCAGGGCTGTCGTGGTGGGCATGCGCACCGCCGAAGTGCCGGCTCACGAGCCCGCTCGAGTCGGTGGTGTCTCGAAGCTGAATCCGTTCGTCGACGGCGCAGCGATCCTTCGCGTTCTGGCGTTAGAGGCTTCGCCGCGACGGGCCGCTCAACTTGGCGCCGCCTACGAGGCCGAAGAGGGCCGGCTCAGAGGCCTTCTCCGGGCGCGCCTGCTCGATCCTACCCACGACCAAACAGGCACCGAGCGCGTCCTCGAGACTGTTTGACACCAGGCAGCTATTCCACCCCGGGGTCTGGGCTGCACGTGCTTCCGACGGACGTCGATCGCGCTGTCCTGGCGGCGCTGCTTCGAGGAGCGCGATCGGCCGCCTGGGGAAATGGATGGCCGTGATGCGGGCGCCCGCAATCGTCGCGGGCATATCGATCACCGCCTGCGAATAGGTACGGCGACGATCCTCCTGAGAAACCGGCTCCGCTCTGACTAAGCCTGAAGTCACCGATTCGCTGGGAGGGTGACCTGGTTTTGCCGGATTTGCCGGGGTGACCCTGTGTGACGGGGCGCGTCGGGGGGTTTGGTGGTGGCCGCGGTGTCGGCGTTTGAGTGGG
>JBPCQX010000125.1:0-13236 GCA_050997675.1 Solirubrobacteraceae bacterium | reverse complement strand
TCGCTCTCCCCCACGAGTTGGTGCCCCCTCCCTCTGCGGCCCCCGGCGGACAGCCGGAGGAGCTCGCCGGCGAGCTCCTGGGCGGAGTGGCGGGCGCGGGCCTTGATCGCGTCCCATCGCGTGCCGCCGAGCTTTGAGAGCGGAGGGTGCTCTGCGCCTGCGCCAACGTAGCGTGAGATCTTCGCGAGCTGGTCCGTCGGCACGAACACGCGGTCATCGCCCTGGTACTCGAGGTATAGGTAGTCGCGTGTGACGCCCGCGACGGCGCGCGTGTCGAAACCGGCAAAGCGGGCGATCCCGTGGTCCTCGTGGACGACGATGTCCCCCGTGCGCAGCTCGGCGAACGACCGCAGCGCCCCGCGGCGCCCCGGGCGGGGAGCGGCCGGGGCTGCCCGACGCCGGCGAAACAGTCGATGGTCGGGAATCACCGCAAGGCGGAGCGACGGCGCGATGAACCCCTCGCGCAGGCTCGCGTGGGCGAATGCGAGCTGATCATCGTTGGGCAGCCATCCCGCGCTGAGCCGCGCGAGGTTGTGCGCCGCGCGCTCGCCATCGCCGCGGCGCGGCCAGCAGACGATCGTGCGATAGCCCGAGCGGACAAGTTTTTCGAGCTCGCTCTCAGCGCCGGCCATCGACGTCGCGGTTGCGCCCGCGGCCTGCGCGTGAAACTCGACCGGGGCATCGCCGCTGAGCGAGTGCAGTCTCACTAGTGCCCGCTCCGCGAGCTGCTGTTCGATCTCCTGAGGCGGTACGTACAGGTGGTGGGCGTCGGCGTCGTGAAACGCCGCGCAGACATCGCTCCAGTGATCGCGCAGCGTCGCTGCCGTGTCCTCCAGCGCCGCCACGATCAGCACCGGGTCGGTGCCGACGAGATCAAGCAAGGGACGGAAGCGATCGACCGGAAGCTGCTCGGCGATGTCCTCCCCCGCGCCCGGACGGTGCTCGAGCGCGATCTCACTCGCAGGCGCGACTTCAACCATCTCCACAGAGTCGAGCGAGCGCTGAGTGAACGTCGAAAAGCTGCGCAGAGACTCGATCTCGATGTCAAATAGCTCAACGCGCACGGGGCGATCACCAGTGGCCGGGTAGACGTCGAGCAGTCCGCCGCGCACCGCGAACTGTCCTCGATCCTCGACCTGCGGCACGCGCTCGTAGCCCATTCCTGCGAGCTGCGCTGAGCACTCGGCGAGATCGAGCAGCTCACCCACCCTTAGCTCAAAGGAGTGCGGACGCAGCTCAGGGTCGGGAACCTTTTCGCTCAGCGCTGGGGCGGAGACCACAACCACCGCCTCGGGGCCGTCCTCGAGCAAGGAGTCCAGCGCTGCGATGCGGAGGCCGACGAGATGGGGAGGCGGCGCGAGATGGGACTCGTAGGTCACCCCGCGCGATGGGTAGGCGCGAACACGCCGAGGCGCCAGCCAGCACGAGAGGTCAGCGGCGAGGTCCCGCGCTGCGCGGTCGTCGGGTGCCACGACGATCGCCGGCCGGCCGGTGGCCGCACCGTCGGGGACCCCCTCGAGCAGCGCCGCGATCAAGAACGGCCTGAGCGCCGCCGCGCAGTACGCATCGCCCCCCTCGCGCGCGAGCCGCACGGCGGCCTCCTCCCGCGCCACGTGGTCCAGCAACGGCGCGAGCATCAGGCGAGCACGTGGTCTGCGGTCGCCCCGGCGGCGGCGACGATGAGCTCGCGGACCTGCTCCGGCCGCTCGCTGAAGCGCCCCAACACGTGGGCGGAGACGATCTCGGGGTCCGTCGAGTCGGGTCTGCCCACGCCCACCCGCACTCGTGCAAAGCCCGCGTCGCCGAGTTCGCGCCGCAGCGACTTGAGGCCGTTGTGGCCGGCCAGGCCGCCGCCGACACGGACCTGGATCGAGCCGAAGGGAAGGTCGATTTCGTCGTGGACCACGAGCACGCGGTCGAGAGCCAGCTTGTACGAGCCGCGTGCGGGCCCGACGCTGAGGCCGGCGTCGTTCATGTACGTGCGCGGCTCCAGCAGCACGACGCGCCTGCCCTCGATTGTCCCTTCGCGCAGGCGAGCGCGGAAGCGCTCGCGCGAGCGACCCAGATCCCATCGCGCCGCCAGCTCCTCGCAGACCGCGAAGCCGACGTTGTGGCGGGTGCGCTCGTACTCGCGGCCGGGGTTGCCCAGGCCGACCACCATCCAGTCGATCGTGGGGCTACTCCGCAGCGTCTTCGCTGCCGGCGCCCTCGGCGGAGTCGCCTTCGCCGGACTCGGCCTCGGCGCTCGCACCGTCCTCGCCGACCAGCTCAGTCTCGGTCTCGATCCCCTCCTCCTCCTCGATCTGGAGGCGGGGCGGGTTGAGCGTGGCGATGACCGTCTCCTCCGGGTCGTCGAGCAGTCGGGCGCCATCGGGCGCCGTGAGCGCGGACAGCGTCAGCGTGTCGCCGATCACCATCTGCGAGACATCGAAGGTGATCGATTCCGGGATCGCAGTCGGCAGCGCTTCAACGTTCAGCTCACGGGTGATCTGCTCGAGCACGCCACCCTCCGTCACTCCCGGCGCCTCCTCCGCGCCGGTCAGCTCGAGCACCACCGCAACCTGGATCGGCCGGTCAAGCCGCACCCGCACGAGATCTACGTGGAGCGTGTCGCCGCGCACCACGTCGCGAACGGCCTCCTTCAACACGACGGGAGTCGAAGCCGACCCGTCGATCGACAGGTCGAGCACCGCGCCGGTACCTGCAAGCGCCAGCCGGAGCGTGCGCGCGTCGACCTGGAACGGTAGGTTCTCGCCGTCCCCGCCGTATAGGATGCCCGGCACAAAACCGTCGCGTCTGAGGCGCCGGGCGCTGCGGGAACCCGCGGGTTGGCGGCTGGAAACTTCCAGTTTGGTGGGTGTGGAGCGGGCCATGCGCGGCCCGGGATGGTACTACCGGAGCTGCTGCGTCGCTTTGTAGGCAGCCTGCACGTCGAAGTAGGCGGGCTTCTTGTCCCCGGTAAAGCTGATCAGGCCCTTTTCGTGGATCGGTGGATGGGGGAAGGGGTTTCCGCCCTTCCAGTCCGGCCGCACGCGGAACTCCTCGAGCGCCCAATAGATTGCACCGCTGAGGTAGGACTTGGAGGCGAAGACGCCGAGGTGGTAGTTGACGAAGGCCTGCTGGTACTCGTAGGTCCCACGCTCCTCGAGCGGACCGTGGCGGTCGGCTTCGGCCCCGAACTCCGTGACCACAAGCGCCTTGTTCGGATAGCACGCGTGCTCCTCGTCGAGAAAGTCCGGCAGCAGCGTACCGTCGGCGATCTGCCCCTTCGGACCGATGTACCAACCGAAGTAGTCATTGAGACCGATCACGTCCAGCGGTCCGTAGGCAGCCTGGCAGCCGACCGCGGGGTAACCCGCAACGGCCTGGCCCACGGGCCGGGTCGGATCCAGCCGGTGCGCAGCGGTGACGGCATCGCGGATGTAGCGAAGCTGTGACGGCGTCGTCTTCGAGGCGAGCTCGTTGGCGATCGACCAGACGATGATCGACGGGTGGTTGGAGTTCGTGATCACGTTGCGCTGCACGAGCGCAACGGCTGGTTTTCGGATCGTGTTCAGGTGCGGCGTCTTGATCGAATACACCGGCACCTCCGACCACAACAGGATGCCGTTCTCGTCTGCGAGCTCCTCGAGCTCGGGGTGCAGCGGGTAGTGCGCGCGGATCGCTGTCGCCCCCAGATCCTTGACCTCTGCGATGAAGCGTTGACGGATCGTGCTATTGATCGCGAAGCCGTATTGCGGGGAGTCCTCCTGCAGGCCCACGCCGCGGAAGTCGAGCGGGCGCCCGTTGAGCATCAGGTGGCCGGCGACGACGGAGATCGAACGGATGCCGCTCATCACGTAGTAGTGCGCCACGCGGTGGCCTCCGAGCTTGGCATCGAGGGTCGCGTTGTATAGGTATGGGTGCGCCGGCGACCACAGCACGGGATTGGCCACCGTCAGGTTACGCGTGTAGGTCGCAACCCCACCGGCGCGAATCGTGCGAGCGCCGACGGAGACCGCATGGCCGCCGTAGTTGGCCGAGAGCTCAACGTGCTGGGCCTTGGCCGAGTAGTTGTGCAGCACAACGCTGTAGGAGATGCGCGCCGCGCAGGTTGCACACGGCAGGTGTGGCAGCACCTGCACCGAATCGAAGTCGATCGTGTTGACCTTGCGCAGGTAGACCTCGCGCAGCAGGCCACCGTAGTTCCACCAGCCTCCCGCCGGATCACCGGCTTCGGTGAGTCCGGCCGGCGGAAAGTCAGTTGTCTTGCGCCGATTGTCGACGCGGATCGCGATGCGGTTGATGGCGCTGCGTTTCAGCAGCTTGCCGGGCAGAGCAAACTCGAACGGCAGGTAGGCGCCCTCGTGGCTGCCGATCTCGTGGCCGTTGAGCCAGATCCGCGAGCGGTAGTTGACAGACTCAAAGCGCAGGATCCAGGTCGGTCCCTTGGCGTTTGTCGGCAACGTGAAATCCTTGCGGTACCAGGCGGCTGTGCCAGTGAAGCTCGCCTTGCTCTCGTCGGTCGCATTCCAGGCGTTCGGCACGCTGACCTGCTGCCAGCCGGCGATCGAGCGCGTGCGCTCGAAGTGATCTGAGAGTCCCACGCCGCGGTCAAAGCGAAACAGCCATGTGCCGCCCAGCAGGTAGCGCCCGTCGGGTCCGTCCTTGTAGAGAGCTCCCTTCGTCGGCTGCTCGACGCGATAGGCAGGTGGCGGCCCGGGCGTCGGCGACTGCGCTGTCGCGGTGCTCGCCAGGCCCACCAGCAGGGCCGCGGCGCAGGTGATGGCTGTCAGAGACGCTTTCAAGTTGGGAGGCTCACGGGCAGTCGGCGGTGCCCGCGATAGGAGCACCGATCGAGAGAACCTTAACCGAGATGCCGCCCACGACATCCCCCCCGCGCCTGACGAGCACGCATTGCACCACGGGCAGACGGCGGCCCTGCTTCCACGCGACCCGCGTCTTGCCGGTCCCGCCGGTCAGCGAATAGGCGGTCGCCGAGGCCGTGTTGAGAATTTTCAGCTCGCCGTTGCCGCGCAGTGTCGCGGCGTCCTGCACGACAACCGCACGGCAGCTGGCATCGCACGCCGCGAGCCGCGCGAGCATGCCCTCCGCATCGCCCGCCGTTTCCCTGGCGAGCAGTCCGAGCACCGCGTCGCGCTCGACGTTTTCGACCGAGAGAAAGCGCGCCAGCTCGACGGAGAGCAGGAGAAACAACAGGACGACGGCGGAGATCAGGGCAGTGCGCACGCGACGGGACACGAAGCGTGGCAGCCTACGGGCTCGGCTCCTCCTCGCCGAGTTCCAGGAACCGCCGCACCGAGGCCTCCTGATGGTCGATCCGCTCGGCGAGCGCGTGGGCGTGGCTGCTCGCGAGCTCCAGAAAGTCCTCGAGGCAGCGCGCTGGATCGTCCGGCAGTGGGTAGACACGCGCGACATCGGGCGCGGCGCATGCGATCCCCAGTGGGGGCCGGCCTTCGGCCAGCGTGCGCGCGCCGCAGACCGCGGCGATCGTGATCTGGCGCTCCGGCGCGATGAGCGCCAGCGGCATCAGCCGGTGCGCGGGCATCCGCACGCCAATGTCGATCGATCGATCGACGCGCGCGTCAGCGCCGGCCAGCTGCTCGAGCGGCTCGCGCCAAACCGCGAGCACAGTGTCGGCGGCGAGCAGCGCGTCGCGCAGAGCGCCGGCCTGGCGCAGGTAGAGCTGTTCGGCGTCATCGCGGTCCTCGGCGTCGGCCAGATCGAGGTCGCAGGGGACCCGCAGCAGCTCGTCCGGTGCGACCGAGGAGCCGGCCGTGCGGCCGCCCTGGGCGACATATGTCTGGATCGTGCCGAGGTCGAGCCGGCCGTGAAAGACGATCGTCAACGCCTCGGTCAGGGCAAGCGGGGTGACGCGCAGTGCGACGGCAGCCGACTCGTCGTCGTCGAGCAACGCGCGCCTGAGCAGATCGTCGGAATCCTCTATCGCCACACCCGCCTCCTTTGACCACTGCAGAGGTTAATCGACCGGAGGACTCCCGTGCTGAAGTCCCGACCGCAGCACGATGCCGCGCTCGCGGAACTCAAGAGCGGCGTCCTCGAAGCCGGCGAAGTCGTGCGCCGTCAGGAGCTCGACCGGCCTGCCGCGGGGACCGCGGGCTCGCAGCCAGCGGCGCAGCAGCCCCTCGTCCAACCCCGCCGTGAGCGCGAGCAGGATCTCGACCTCCGGCCGCGCGTCGAGCGCCCCGGAGATCACATCGAGTGGCGAGGCCTCGAAGATCCGCACAACCTCGTCGTCACTCAAGTCCAGTCGGGCGAGAAGATCCGCTGCCGCGGCGGCGCCCATCCGCTCCGGCCTCAGAACAGCTGATTCTCCCCGCCGAACACCTCGCTCACCGAGCCGTCGGTGAAGATGCGGCGGATCGAGTCGGTCAACAGGTCGGCGCACGGGAGCACAACGACATTGTCGGGGGATCCGGGCTGGGGCGGGATCGTGTCCGTGACGACGATCCGCTCGAACGCCGTACTCGACAGGTTCTCGAACGCGTTGCCTGAGAACACGGCATGCGTGGCTGCTGCATAAACGCTCGTGGCGCCCTCTTCGAGCACCGTCTCCGCCGCCGCACGCAGCGTTCCGGCGGTGTCGATGATGTCGTCGACGATCACGGCGGTCTTGCCGCGGACATCGCCAATCACGTAGCCGATCTCGGCGACCTGCTGATCGGGGCGCTCCTTCGTCAGCAACGCAAGGTCGGCGCCGATCTTCTCGGCGAACTTCTGGTTCAGTTTCGCGCGGCCGACGTCCGGCGCTACCACCACGAGATCCTCGAGGTGCATATCTGCGAAGTACTGGGTGAGCATGAACAACGCTGTCATGTGGTCCACGGGCTTGTTGAAGAATCCCTGCACCTGGCCTGCATGGAGGTCCATTGTCAGGATGCGGTCAGCGCCCGCGGCTTCGAGCATGCGAGCCACCAGTCGCGCGCTGATCGGCTCACGCGGCGAGGACTTCTTGTCCTGGCGCGAATAGCCGAACCACGGCGTGACGGCGATCACGCGATGGGCGGAGGCCCCGACCGCGGCGTCGATCATCACCAGCAGCTCCATCAGCGCATCGTTCGCGTTGATCCCCGTGCGCGCGTTGCCGCAGGTGGGCTGCACGAGGAACACATCCGCGCCGCGGATCGACTCGCCAAAGCGGCAGTACACCTCTCCATTGGAGAACGTCTTCAGCGTGACCGGCCCGAGGTCGACACCGAGCTTGTCGGCGATGTTTGCAGCCAGCTCGGGATTCGCGCGACCGGAAAACAGCATCAGGCGCTTGTCGTAGTCGATCGGGAGACTCGTCCCCGCCATCCGCTGATCGAGCGCACTCATGACAGGAGGAAGTCTAGGAGGAAGATCGGTCGGAGAAGCCCTCGATGTTGCGTTGGCGCTCGCGGGCGATCGCCAACGCCTTCGCCGGGACGTCCTCGGTGACCGTTGAGCCAGCGGCCGTCACGGCATCGTCACCGACTTCGACGGGGGCCACATAGGCCGTGTTCACCCCGCCACGCACCCGTGCCCCGATCTTGGTGCGGTGTTTCTTCGTGCCGTCGTAGTTCGCGGTAATCGAGCCCGCGCCGAGGTTCGCCGCCTCGCCGACATCGGCGTCTCCGATGTAGGAGAGGTGGGGTACCTTGGCACCGGCGCCGATGTCGGAGTTCTTGATCTCGACGAACGCTCCCGCCTTCGCGCGCTCACGCAGCAGCGCGTCGGGCCGCAGGTAGGCGAACGGTCCGACGCTCGCGCCGGGATGCAGCTCGCATCGCTCTAGGTGCGAGCGCAGCACGCGGCAGTCCCGGCCCACCTTGGCGTCGAGCAGCGTGCTGTGCGGGCCGACCACGGCGCCGGCGCCGAAGTGGCTGCTCCCGAGGAGCTGCGAGCAGGGCTCGATGCGAGCGTCGGGTTCAATCGAGACGGCGGCATCGATCGATGTACTGGCCGGCTGGACGATCGTCACACCGGCGCGCATGTGATGCTCGTGGATCCGCCGTTGAGCCTCTTCTCGCACCAGCCCAAGGCCGATGCGGTCGTTGACGCCGAGCAGCAGCGCGGCGTCGTCAACGGCGTGTGCACCGACGTGCTCGCCGCCGGCGCGCAGCACCCCCAGTGCGTCGGGCAGGTAGTACTCGCCCTGGAAGTTGTCGGGAGTCACGCGCCCGAGGGCGTCGATCAGCTTCGCGCCGTCAAACGCGAAGATGCCGGTGTTCACCTCGTGGATCGCCAGCTCCGCAACGGTTGCCTCGCCGGGCCGCTTGGTCTCCACCACGCGCTCGACCCCCCCGTCCGCGTCCCGCACGACACGGCCGTAGCCCGCGGGATCCTCGAGCATCATCGTCGCAATCGTGGCCGCACCGCGGTGCGCGGCGTGGAGCTCGGAGATGAAAGCGGCTGTGATCAGCGGCACGTCGCCGGCGAGCACGATCACCGTCGCACCGGGCTCGATCAGCTCAGCCGCAGCGAGCACAGCATCTCCGGTGCCCTTCGCCTCACTCTGCACGGCGAGGCGCACCCCATCGGGGAGCCTCCCATCGAGCGCACCGTCAGGGCCGCCGACGACGATCACGCGGGACGCGCCGGCTTCGAGCGCGGCGGCGACCGGCCAGAGGATCATCGGCCGCCCGCAAAGCTCGTGCAGCACCTTGGGCGTCGCTGAGCGCATGCGCGTGCCCTGGCCCGCGGCCAGGATCACGACGGTGGGGGCAGACATGGCTCAGATCGTCGCACAAGACCTAGAATCCCCCGCGACCCATGGGGGGTCGTCTAACGGCAAGACTCCGGCCTTTGGCGCCGGCTATCGGGGTTCGAATCCCTGCCCCCCAGTCGCATCGTTGGTGCCCGAAGGGGTCGCGCGGCGCGGCGCGTGCCCGCCCCGCGGCAGGTCCCCGGCGCGATGCCCGTCAGCCCGCCGGCGAGCCGAGGAAGCGCTCCACAGCGACAGCCTCGGCGTTCAGCGCGCTCCTGTCCGCTCGCGAGATCCGCTCAAGCGGCCTGAGCTCAACCGCGCCGCGCGGGAAGCCCCAGACAGCGACGGCGCGGCCGCCGACCAGCGCGAACGGGCGGAACAGGCCCTGAGCGGTGACGAGACCAACGTGGCGTCCGATGATCCGCTCGCGCGAGGTCCAGCCGAGCAGCACGGGATCGAACGCTCCGAGTAGCTGGGGCGGTGGCAGACCCTCGTCGGGGGCGGAGGCGCGCAGCGACAGCAGGCCGTCCTCGCGCACAGCCAGCTCCGCGGCAATCGCGCTCAACCCGGCGCGCACGTCCCGCAGCGGTAGCCCGGCCCACTTTGCAAGGTCACGCTCGTTGGCCGGACCGTGGCCCAAGAGGTATCGGCGCGCCAGCTCCGCGAGCGCCGCGTCGCGATCAACCGGGCGGGCGGCCGGCAGCCAGTCGGAAACCAGCACATAGGCGTGCTGGGGGCCGATCATCGGGCCCCGCACGGTCAGCCCGCGCAGGCTCGCCAGCATCAGCAGGTGGATCAGCGCCTGTCCCTGCGTGCGCACGCCTGCCGCGGCAATCCTGTCGCGCAGCTGTACGCGGGTCAGCGGGCCGTCGTCGGCCAGGGAGCGCACGATCACTTCGACGCCCCGGTCCGCCGCGTCCGCCGTCAGGCCTTCCTGGGCGAGGCGGCGGGCGTTCGCCGCCAGCAGCGGGGGCGCCGTCAGCGCGTGCAGCCACGGGTAGTCCTCGCTGCACAAAAGATGCAGGGTGCCGCGATTCACCCAGGTGATCAGCAGCGAGCGCTCGTCCGTCAGCGCGCGGTCAACGTCGGCCGCGCTGAGCCCGGTCGATCGCGCGCGGATCGCCAGCCGTGCGCCGCGTCCATCCTGACCCTGCACGGCGAGCAACCTGCGCGCGACGGCCGGCGGGTCGCGCGCGCCTTCGCCGGACAGCAGCTGCGCGGAGAGGCGCTCTGCGTGGACAGCAGCGCCGTCGCTCATCGATCGATCATGACTGCTCAGCACGCCCAGGCCAACGCCGCGCGGCGCAGGGCTCAGATCAGCCGTGAATGCTGGAGCTCGTGGTGCACGCTGGCGGCCTCAACGCCCACCTCGTGCGCGTGGCGCTCCAGCGAAGCCAGGCTGGCGACGGCGGCCCG
The DNA here is from genome assembly GCA_050997675.1 of Solirubrobacteraceae bacterium. Lineage (GTDB taxonomy): Bacteria > Actinomycetota > Thermoleophilia > Solirubrobacterales > Solirubrobacteraceae > Palsa-513. The sequence continues at coordinate 3,131 of JBPCQX010000125.1, read as the reverse complement.
GACGCGCGGGTCGCCGCCCTCGAGTCGCTCCAGGCGCTCGCGGCGCCGGCGGGCGTGAGCGGTCAGGTCCGCGAGCGTGCCGAGCAACTCGGCGAGCTCATCGGCGCGGTCCTCGCGCCCGCGTGCAGCAACCGGTATGTGGATCGGTCGAATCGTCGCGTTCATCGTCATCTACAGATAGGTACGCGTAACCCCCCCTCGAAGTTGCGCGCTACGCCTGGGCGTAACAATTCCTTCATCGGGCGCCACCGGCCCGCACGCCTTCATCGAGCCATGCCCAGCACCGACCCGCGCGCCTTCATCGCGCCTTGCGCGGCACCCGCCCCGCGGCGGTGCCGGACTCCGTGGCAGGGCCGCGCGCCGCGGCAATGCCCAGCACTCGCATTGCCTTGAGGCCGAGGGAGAGCTTCTCGCGGCCGTCGCTGGAGCCGACGTCAAGGCCCGACAGCTCGCGCACCCGCTCGAGGCGGTAGCGGATCGTGTGGCGGTGGGTGAACAGGCGCTGGGCTGTCCCGGCGACGTTTCCGTCGGCCTCGAGAAAGGCCGAAACAGTGGCGACAAGATCGGTCTCGTACTGCTCGTCGTAGGCGACCAGCGGCTCCAGCGTCTCTGCATAGAAGCGCTGAAGCTCCGCTGGGTTCTCGCTCATCGCGCCGAGGAGCAGTCGGTAGGCGCCGGTCTGCTCGAACGCGAGCATCGGGTGTTCGGGGTCGCCGCCCGCGACGTTCGCGGCGAGCAGCGCCTCATCGGCGGCGCGCGCCAAGTCGAGTGGGTCCTCCGCGACGCGGCTGCGCCCAAGCGCAAGCGCGTAGCCGGGGAGGCCTGCCTCGAGTTCGCGCAGCACCGCTTCGGCGATCCGCGCCGCCGCGGGCTCGTCAGCGCCCGGGATCAACAGCAGGACCTCCGCGGCGGCGGCGCCCTCGCGCGCTGACAGCGCGGCGATCGAGCCCGGGGCGCCGCGCTCGGCCACGGCACGGGCGCGCGCGCGCCAGCCCTCCTCTGCGGGAACCTGGGGACGCAGCTGAACCACCAGCAGCGAGCCTCCCTGAGCGAGGTCCACACCCAGCTCGGAGCCGCGTTCGAGCAGCGCGCCGCGGTCGGAGAAGGCCCGTGCGGCCAGCTCGTGCAGGAACTCGGCGACTGCCTGCTCAGAGGCTCGCTGGGGGGCGCGGACCCGCTCCACCTCGGACGCCAGCAGCGTCGCGACGAGGCGTAGCATCGCGGCGCCGGGGTCGGCGCGCACGCGCAGCAGCAACCGCCCGACCGCCGCATCGGCGACGCGCAGCTCGATTTGCTGCACGTCAGCGGAACCGGAGAGCAGCGAGCGCTCGTCGGCCGGCGAGCGCGCCGCGACCGCGAGCGTGTGGCCTGCACGGTCGATCACGCCAAGGCTGCCGTCCAGCGCCCGCGCCGCGGCCCGCACGACCGACGGCAACCCGGCCCCGGACTCCACGGCCTCGGTCAGACCATCGAGCGTCTCGAGGTCGATCACGCGCCGAGCACTAGCCGATGTAGTGGTCCCAGATCCAGATCACCGCCGCGCCGGCGGCGAGCCCGATCCCCATCATTGCCGCGAGCACGTAGAGCGACAGGAAACCGGCTGCGAAACGCTGCCCGGTGGCGCGATAGGAGGACACGGCGGGGACGAGGATGAGCGCCACCCAGGCGATCAAGCCAAGGACGCCGCAGACCCCGGCAACGAGGTAGATCGTGCTCGTGTTGCTCATGGCCCCCAATTGTGCCCTACCGGGCGGGCGGCATGTGCGCGCGGGCCGAGCTGCTCGACGGCGGCGCTCGCTCGAGACAGGCTTTCGAAAAACCCGATGACCGTCGGACCAGAGCCCGACACGAGAGAGGTGCTGGCACCCGCGCGGCGTACGCGGCCGAGGGCGTCCTCGATCGAGGGCTCGAGCGCGATCGCAGCCGGCGCCAGCTCGTTGAGCAGCACCGAGGTGTCAACGCCGTCGAGGCTTGCGCGTGGGAGTCCCATGCGATCAGCCTGCGCGTAGACAGCCGCGGTCGAGAGCTGCTTGTCGGACGCCAGCACGAGGATTCCATAGGGCTCGGGGTCAGCCAGGGCCGTGATCTGCTCACCCGCGCCGCGGGCGAGCACCCGGCCTGGCCGCAGCGCTCCGGGCACGTCCGCGCCAAGCGAGGCCGCGATCTCGAGCAGTGACTGCCACGGCACGTCGAGTCCCGAGCGCCGGACGAGCAGCCGCAGCGCCGCGGCGGCGTCGGCCGAGCCGCCGCCGAGCCCCGCTGCAACCGGGATCCGCTTGTCAATCGAGATTCGCTGCCCGGGACCGTCCCATCCCGTCGCCTCGCGGAAGCGAGCGATCGCCTCCGCCGCAAGGTTCGGACCCTCGACGCCGGCGCACACGACCTCGTCGCGCGCGCCGTCGGAGATCCACAGCTCGTCGCATAGCGAGATCGATTGCATCACGCTGACGAGCTCGTGCCGCCGATCGGCGCGCAGCGGCCCGAGGTACAGGCACGGGTTGATCTTCGCCGGAGCTAGCTCGCGCATCGCCCCAGCAGCGCCTCGAACTCCTCCGGGGCGAGCCGCTCCGCGCGCTCGTCGGGCGGGTGGCCGAGGTCGACAAGCGCGACGCGGACCCGCTCGATCGAAAGCCCGCGGCTCAGCGCAAGCGACCGGGCGAGCGCTTTGCGGCGGTGCGCGAAGGCGCCCTGCACGAACGCACGCAGCTCGAGCGAGGCGCCCGGCGCGCGCCGCCGCAAGCCCACGAGAGCGGAATCGACGCGCGGCACAGGATGAAAGACGTTGCGCGAGATCCCCCGCAGCACCCGCACCTCGCACGAAATCTGCGCGAGCACGCTGGGAATCCCGTACGTGCGGCTGCCCGGCTTTGCCGCGAAGCGCTCGCCGACCTCGCGCTGCACCATGCACGCCCACAACTCGACGGTCGGCAGCTCGAACACGGTGCGCAGGATCGCGCCCGCGGCGATGTTGTACGGCAGGTTCGCGACCACCTTGGTCGGCGCTGGCGTGAGCGCCGCGAGGTCGAGCTGCATCGCATCGGCCACGTGAAGGCGGGTGTTATCGAACGGCGCGAGCACGCCCGCGAGCGGCCCCGCCAGTCCCCCATCAAGCTCCACCACGTGAAGCCACC
>JBPCQX010000091.1:0-4276 GCA_050997675.1 Solirubrobacteraceae bacterium | reverse complement strand
AGGTCGGATGCGGCGACGTCGGGATCTCGACCGGTCCGCACATCGAGATCGGGATCAGCGCCCCCGGTGGTCCGCCGTGCTGCCCGGGCTACCAGGAGACCTCGCCGGCGTGGTACGACGTCGTGCTCGGCCTCTACAAGCAGGCGCGCAACTAGTTTTGCGTGTCGTCGATAAGCGCGGGTTCGGAGTCACGCAGCCCATACGCTTGGCCCTCGCGCCGTCGCAATGCCGCCGACCGGAGCCCGCGAAATGTCCTTGAGCAGCTCGAGTGGGTGGCGCGGAGGTTGGGTCGCAGGCGTACTGCTTCTGGCCATGATGGTGCTCGCACTCGCGGCTGCGAGCGCTGACGCTACGAGCGTGCCGTCGTGTCCAGTGAGCTCTTTCTCCGCGAGCAGCCAGCCGGCGTGCTGGGTGCCCTTCGCGGCCGGCTCGCCGTTTAACCGGCAGTTGGATGCTAGCCCGACCTTGGCTGCTAACAGTGGTGGGGTCGTGGAGCACATGGCGGTCTACGGCTGGGCGTTTCAGGGTGGCCCATCGGGATTTCAGATCACCGATGAGGGTTCTCGCCCGGTGTATTTCGCTGGTCCGAGTGATCCGGTAATGACAGTCAACTGCACCAGCGAGTATGGGCCGGGCGGCTGTCAGGGCAAGAACGGCGTCGATGTCAACCGAGCGCGGATCAATGTTCCGGCCGGCGCCAAGCCCGGAAGCCGTCCGGATGCCCACATGACGATCGTTGAAACCTCCACGGGTGCTGCGTATGACTTCTTCCACGCCACGGTTTCGGGCTCGACCATCACGGCGGGCGTCGGGTCAGAGCAGAACGTCAACGCCGGTGACGGGCTTGGTGGCGGCGGGGACGCCGCGAACCTGGCGCTATTGGGAGGCTTGCTTCGTCCCTCCGAGCTGCTTTCGGGCCACATCAACCATGCGCTGGTGATCGATGTCCCCTGCACGAGCGGCCACGGCGCACAGGTCGGCTACGTGTGGCCCGCCACCGGCGGGTGGGGCGAGTACTGCGGCCAGTACTGGAGCGAGAGCCAGTCGGATGCTCCCGCGATCGGCCAGCTGTTCAGGCTGAACATGACTGACGCTCAGATCGCGGGGAGCGGAGCTCCGGCCTGGGAGCAGACGATCATGACCGCGCTGGCGCACTACGGCGCCTATGCCGAGGACACCAACGGTTCCTACCACGACGACAGCATCTACATCTTCCAGCAGGCTCCGACGTCGTGGACGAGCCTTGGCCAGCCCGATCAGTGGGCTAGCGCGATTGCCCAGCTGGGCGGCAAGGGCGGGACCCTCGCGTCGTCGGTGCCGATCCCGACCAGCAAGCTGGAAGTCGTCAGCCCGTGCGTACCGCAAGGAGCCTGTCCCGGCAGATACGGATCATTGGCCACCCCTGCGTCGGCACAACGGCTTGCGCGCGCCGCGCGGGCACGGAGAGCGGGCGCCGCGGTCGCGGAAAACAACAAGAGGCGTCGCCGCGCCAGAACCGTCCGGCCCGCGCTGACGAGAGTCATCCTGTCGAGCCGTCGCTGGCGCGCGGCCAGCAAGCTATCGATCGTGTCATCTCAGCGAAGGCCGACGCTTGGCCCGACGGTGTCGTTCAGGCTCAACGAGCGCGCACGCGTCAGGGTCGTCTTCGCCCAGAAGCTGCGCGGGCACAAAGTCACAAGCCCGTGCGCCGCGCAGACGAAACGCCGCCGCCGTCATCACCACGCCTGCCGCATCGCGATCCGCGTGATCCTTTCTTTCGCCGGGCACAGAGGGATAAACACGATCCTCCTCCAGGCAAGCCCCTTGCGCGCAGCGGGGCTCAAGGCTGGCCGCTACACGCTGCTGATCACGGCGACCAACTCCGCCGGCCAACGCTCCGGCCGCGTCTCGCGCACCTTCAGGATCCGCAATCACAAGCCAAAGACGAGACGTGCCCCACCGCGCCGGCACCATCGCCGCCACCAGACCGCGGCGGCCCGTCGCAGCCGGTAGCCGGCCGGGAGGGTTGTCAGCACCGGTCGGCCCGCGGCTATCTTGCGCTGGATGCTGCGCCGCGAACTCGCGCTCGAGACGCTCGCTCGCGAGCAATTCGACATCGTCGTGATCGGCGGCGGGATCACGGGCGCAGGCGTCGCGCTCGACGCGGCCTCGCGTGGGTACAGCGTCGCTCTCGTCGAGCAGGCTGACTTCGCCTCCGGCACCAGCAGCCGCTCCTCGAAGCTCGTCCACGGCGGGCTTCGCTACCTGCAGAGCTTTGACCTCGGCCTGGTCCGAGAGGCGCTGCTCGAACGTCAGCTCATGGTCAAGCTCGCACCCCACCTCGTGCGGCCGTTGGCGCTGGTGGTGCCGGCCTTCAACGGCGCGCGGCCCGACCGGCTCATGGGGATCGGCCTGAACATGTACGACGTGATGGCCGCCCCCTCGCTGCGGGCTCGCGCTCGCAATGCTCGACGGGGGGGAGGCGCGGCCGGCGAAACGGACTGGAGCCCGGCGCGCCACAGGATGATCTCGGGCCAGGAGGTCTCGGCGCTGCTGCCGGCACTCTCGGCTCGCGACCCGACCGGCGGCTACCTGTTCTACGACTGCCAGACCGACGACGCGCGCCTGGTCCTGACCGTGCTCGGTGAGGCAGAGCGCTTCGGGACGATCTGCGCCAATCGTCTGCAGGTGACCGAACTCGGCCCCGACGACGCTCCCGGCGCGGGCGTGACCGTGCTCGATCGCGAAAGCGGCGACGAGTTTTTGGTCCGCGCCGCAAACGTCGTCAACGCGACCGGTGTGTGGGCGGACCGGATCCGGCCCGAGGAGCTCTACTCGGAGGCTGAAGTGCCGAGGATCGTTCCCAGCCGCGGCACGCACATCATCCTTGCCCACGAGGACTTGCCGTTGACCGCCGGTGCTGTGGTGCCGGTCGGCGACGGACGCTCGATCTTCGCGCTGCCCTGGCTCGGCCGCACCCTGATCGGCACCACCGACAACAGCTACAAGGGTGACATCGAGCATGTCCAGCCCGCCAGCGAGGACGTCGACTACCTCCTGCGGACGGTCAACCAGTTCTTCGGCGCCGAGCTCGGGCGCCGCCACGTCGCCGGCGCCTTCGCCGGGGTTCGGCCGCTCATCTCCAGCGGAGACAACCGCAAGTCAGTGGACATCTCGCGCAAGGCCGAGCTGTATGAGACCTCCAGCGGCCTGATCACGATCACGGGCGGCAAGCTGACGACCTGGCGTCGGATGGCGAAGCTGGTCGTCGACAGGCTGGTCGAGCGCGACGGACGCCAGGCCGTGTGCCGGACAGAGGAGATCCCGCTGGGCGCGGCGGCCGAGGCGGCCGACCTGCACCCAGTGCCGGGGGTCGGCGAAGACTCCTACCGGCAGCTTGCGGCCCGGTACGGACACGCGGCGCAGCGGGTGCTAGACACGGCCGCGAGCAGCGCCGAGCTCGCGCAACCGATCATCCGCGGTCGGCCCGACCTGCTCGCCGAGGCGCCGTTTTCGGCGCGCCACGAGCAGTCGCGCAGCGTGGGGGACGTGCTGCTGCGTCGCACCCGCCTGGGGCTGCTGGCGGCGGCGGAGCTGTGCGAGCCCGGAAGCGAGGTGCCGCTCCGCGTGGCGCGGGCGATGGCTCCAGAGCTCGGCTGGGACGAGCGGCGGGTGGGGGCCGAAGTCGAGCTCTTCGCGGCGGAGGCCAACGCCGAGGGGCTCATGGTGGGTCCGTAGCCCGCCTTGCCGATAAGCTCAGCTGACCGATGGACGAGCTGCACGAGTTCTGCGCGCGGATGCTGGGCGACCGCGAAGCGGCCGCTCGGGTCGCGCAGGGCGCCCGCCAGGCCGGCGGCTCCGATCGCCTGGGCCAGCTCGCACGCGCGGTCAAGGCGTGCCGCACCGGGAGCGAGGATCTCGCAGCGGCGTCCGATGCAGTACCGAGCACCGGCGGGGGTTTGGCGGCGGCGGTGGCGAGCGAGCTCGCGTCGGCGAGCGCACGGCTTCCGCAGCGCCAACGGGAGGCGCTCGCGCTCCGCGAGCTGCTCGGCCTGTCCCACCAGCAGCTGGCGGACGTGATCGGGGTCGATCCCGCTGCCGTCGCGCCGCTGCTGGCGCGATCCCGACTGCGGTTGCGCGCCGAGCTGCGCGGCGGGGCTGTCGACGTCGGCGATTGCCCCGAGCGGGAACGGACGCTGCGCACGGTGACGCTGCGCCAGGACAGCGAGCCCGTCGCACCCGCGGACGACGACTGGCTGGTCGAGCATCTCGGACACTGCGACGGATGTGGGCGCGC
>JBPCQX010000045.1:0-9817 GCA_050997675.1 Solirubrobacteraceae bacterium | reverse complement strand
GCCGCGCGCCAACCACGAGGACCAGCCACCCCTGAACGCCGCCCGGCGCGACAGCCCCTGCCCGAAAACGGGCGCGACGACGCTCCCGCCGCGCTCCCACTCAAACGCCGACACCGCGGCCACCACCAAACCCCCCGACGCGCCCCGTCACACAGGGTCACCCCGGCAAATCCGGCAAAACCAGGTCACCCTCCCAGCGAATCGGTGACTTCAGGCTAAGCCTCGGCCGCCGGCTCGTCAACGCGCTTCTCTCGACGCGGCGTCGGTGGCGACGCGAGGTGCCTCCGACGAGCCACCAGCACCGGCGTCGATGTCCGATCATCGGTGCTGGTTCCACGAAAAAGTAGAAGTCTCGGCCGCCCCGAATCGGTTGGAACAGACTTCTCCTCTTGGCCGCCGGATCCGGCAGCTTCGGGCTGCCCTGCTTTCGCTCGTCCGCGAGCATCTGCCCCCAAGATGGCCAGAGCCCCGCTATGCGCGCGGACAGGAGGGCACGCGGGTGGATCGCGACCGTGGCGAAGCAGTGGTCCGCCGCCAGAACCGCTGACGCCTGCCTGGTCGCCGATGCGATCGCTGCTCATTCGCAGCTGGACGATCAAAGCGATCGCGACGAGGCCGGCAGCACGTCGCTCGTACTCGAATACGGCTGAAGCTGGTCAGGCACGGTTCGGACCGAGCCTGACCCAGATGGGCTGAATCGCCCGGACGATGGCCGAGAGGCCCTCCGACGCCCGAAGCTAGCCGCCGCCGAAGGGGACCGCCCAGCTTCCGAGGTGCTTGAGCACCTCGATGGGCGATCGCCCGTGGAACATCTGGACGATCACGAAGACCACGATTGCGGTCAAAAGGACGAGCCAGAGAACACGATTCGCCGTCCAGAAGAACAGCTGCCGCTCGGCCCGGCGCTGCTCAAGAGGCGGTCGGGTCCGGTGCTGGGCCGGAAGCAGACTCAAGGTGTTCGCGTCTCCATGCGGCTAGTATATGCCCGAGTCGACAAAGTCCACAATGGGCGTATACTAAAGTTATGATTGTGGACCCGGAGCCTACCTACCTCACCGTGCGGGAGACCGCACGGCGGCTCGGGGTCCACGAGAACACGATCCGAAACTGGGCGCGGGACGGCACTCTCGTAAGCGCCCGACTTCCCGGGGCCAAGTTCCATCGCTTTGATGAGCGCGACGTGGAGCGTCTGCGTCGCCAGCGTGGCGAGGCGGTGTCGACAATTGAGGTCGAGCGCCGAACTATCGGCCCGGAGCTCATCAACGCTTCCGAGTTGGCGCTGTGGGCCCGGACGGCATCCCGGGACGCTCAAGGTGCCTTTCCTGAGCTTATGCGCCGACTCCTCGCCTCGACGCCGGGAGTCACCAACATCTCTCTGCGGATAGGAGATGGCGTCGCTTTGCCCGGCTGGGACGGTCGAGCTAGGTCGGTCGGAGCCGGGTTCTTGCCTGACGGAGACCTCTGCTTCGAGTTTGGGGTTAACCAGCAGTCGAAGACCAAGGCCGACCACGATTACGAAAGTCGGAAATCCGCGGCCGACGCGCAGGACCTCATCTTCATATTCGCGACTCCCCGTCGTTGGCGCGACGCTCACTCGTGGGCAGAGGAGCGTCGGCGCCAAAGGATCTTCAGGGATGTTCGTGTTCTCGACGCAGACGACATAGAGGGCTGGTTGCGAGCCACGCCGCTGGTTCATTATTGGATTTCGGAGCGACTCGGCCGCAGGCCTCGAGATGCTGAGACGCTTGAGCGGTGGTGGGCCCGCTTTCGCGAGCAAACAGACCCGGAGTTGCCAGGCAGCCTCTTCATCGCCGGCCGTGACGTCGCCCGCGACAAGCTCGCTCAGTTCGTAGACCAAGGTCCCGACGCGATCGTGGTTCAGTCGGCGTGGCGCGATGATGCCGTCGCTTTCATCGCTGCCACGCTCGACTGGCTGGCGGAAGATCGAGGCGAGGCCATCGACCCCCTCGTTGTGACCGCGGCGGAAGTGTGGGATCGGCTGACCGCAACGAACAGAAGCATGGTTCTGATACCGCTCTTTGAGGATCCGGAGATCGAAGCTGCCGTCCGTCGGGGCCATCAGGTGATCGTTCCGGTCGGCCCAGACCAAACGGTGCGGGGCACCAAACTCGCGCTTGATCCCCCGCACCGCAATCTCGCCCGACAAAGCCTCGAGTCGGCCGGGCTGTCCTTCGAACGGGCATATGAGCTGTCTGCACGTGCACGGCGCAACATGCCGTCGCTTATACGGGAACTCGCGAGAGACCGCCGATTGCGCGACCCTGAGTGGGCGCAACCGGAGGCTGCGCGAATTCTCGCCCCACTAATCCTGATCGGCTCTTGGTCAACAGAACACCACGAAGATCCCGTGGTCGCGTCCTACGAAGACCTCACAGTCGTATCCAGCATGGTCGGAGAATGCTGGGAGGTTGTCGAGCGAGCACTCAAGCACTGGCTGCGTCGCGACGACCGCCCGTTTATCAGGACTGGAGAGACGCAATGGCATCTTGCCTCGCCCGAAGAGGCTTTCCTCACGCTGCATACGCAGCTGACATCGGGCGATCTGCGCCGTTGGCGCACGCTCGCACCCCAGGTACTACTCGAGCTAGACCCCGTGCTCGAACTCGATCCGGACGAGCAATACATGGCTGGGGTGCAGGGCATCCGGCGGTCCTACTCAGCGGTGCTTCGGCGAGGTATAGCTGATGGAGTAGCGCTCGTCGGGAGTCTCGGCAGTCAATCGCTTGGCGACTCTTCGTCTGGTGAAGACGAGGCCCGCCGGGTCGTGGGCGTGATTCTGGCGGCAGCTCAAAGCGATGACAGCGGAAGGACATGGCGATCTCTTTCGGACGTTCTGCCGCTTTTGGCCGAGGCCGCGCCGTACACGTTTCTTGACGCAGTCTTGGACGACCTCGGTACCGAATCGCCGCTGCTTCGGACCATGTTCCAGGATGGGGATCGAAGCTCTTGGCTTACAAGCTCCTCGCCACACACCGGTCTTCTATGGGCGCTTGAAACGCTGTGCTGGTCCGGGGAGTACCTGGGGCAGGCGTCGTTGGCGCTGGCGCGGCTCCAAACAGTCGATCCCGGAGGGCGTCTAGGCAACCGCCCCCTAGGCAGCCTGCAATCCGTCTTTCCCGGCTGGACCCGGCACACCGCCGCGTCGCTCGCTGAAAAGGTCGCCGCGATCGAGCAGATTTGCCAACGCGTGCCCGACGTGGGATGGAAGCTGGTACTCAACATCTGGCCCAGTCAGCACGCCGCGGTCATGCCGCCCCACTCACCGCAGCACAGCGACTGGGCACCTAACAGCCGCAGCGTCTCAGTTGCCGAATGGGTCGACTACATCGGCAGCCTGGTACGCCTGGCTATCGCCATGGCTGGTGACGATGCCGGCAGATGGGGCGAGCTGGCGCAACACATTGCCCCGCTGCCGCCAGACGATCGTGGTCGGGTTATCGAGGCACTGGAAGTGTTCTCGCTCACGCATGATTTCAGCGAAAAGGAGCAGCTTGATCTTTGGGAGCAACTGCATACCGAGATAGCGCGCCACCGTCAGTTCAAGGACGCAGACTGGTCCATGGATGAGGACACGCTGGACCGACTCGACGCCATCGCTACGCGCTTGGAGCCAGAACAAAACGTCGAGCGCTTCGCCTATCTATTCGACTGGCGACCCGACCTACCTGACATTGATCGTCACGATTTCGCCGCACAAGAGGAGCGCGTGCACGAGCTCCGAGTTGCGGCCGTCCAAGCCACGATCGACGCGGACGGGGCCGAGGGTCTGCGCGCTCTGACGGTTCGCGCAAAGGTTGCCCACTTCCTCGGTTGGGTCATCGGCGAGGTCGCTCCGGACGAACTGACGTCCGAGCTTGCGAGCTGGCTTGATTCAGACGAGGCGAAGCTTCAGAACGTAGCCGCGAATTGGGCTCGGCAGAGGACCAGCAGGCCCGACGGACTTGCATGGTTCCGGCGACTTCTCACGACGTCGGAGCTGGAACCAAAATCGAGGCGCGCCGTGTTGGTCCTGAACATGCCAGCGCAGAGCAAATTTTGGGACGCCCTCGCCGACGCAGACCCCGAGCTTGCAGAGGAGTACTGGCGTAGCGTCCATATCGTCGGGGTGCCGTCCGAAGATGTGGCGCGCTCGATTGACGAGCTCCTCAGTCGCGACCGCCCCTGGGTTGCCATCGATCTCATTGCGGGTGAGCTTCATCACCCGGATCCCCGGGGCCGGACGCTGACGAGGGAGCATGCCGAGCGCGCCCTCGATGCAGCGATGCGATCCTCGGCGGCAGATGCGTCCTCGCAGACGATTGGCTATGAGATTGGGGTCGTACTCGACTTTCTCGAAGCCCGCGGAGCGGATGGGGCCAAACTCGCCGCCTACGAGTTCGTTTTCTTCCGTCTCATCGAGCATCACCGAGAACCGCGCGCCCTCTTTCGGGAGCTTGGCACCAACCCCGACACCTACGTCGACCTGGTGTCGCGCGTCTATCGCGGCAAGAACGAACCCGAGCGGAAGCCCGACGAGCAAGAGGTTGCGCTCGCTCACCAAGCGTGGTGGGTGCTGGCCCATTGGAGTGGTATTCCAGGACTCGATAGCGCCGGTGTCGTTGACGAGGATCACCTAGCGAGTTGGGTCGACCGGGCACGGCTGGCCTTCGCAGAGAGCGACCGAGCCGATATTGGCGACGAACAGATCGGCCAGGTCCTCAGCAATAGCCCGCCGGGCAGCGACGGCATTTGGCCCGCCGAGCCGGTGCGCACGATCATCGAGCAAACCGTCAACAAGAACATCGAGTCCGGTCTGATTGTGGGACGGATGAACAGTCGTGGGCCAACGACGAGGGGCGTCTTCGACGGCGGCCAGCAGGAACGCGGCTTATCGGTGCAGTATCGAGAGTGGTCTAGGACGACCGCGTCCTCGTGGCCTAGGACCTCTCGCCTCCTACGGCTCCTTGCGGACAGCTATGAACAGCAGGCGCGCCGACAGGATGCTCGCGCCGAAATTGACTCCGATACGGGATAGAGCCTTCTTTCGGGCCCACGGTTCTCGCGCCAACCTCTGAGCCGACTCAGGTCGACTTCGTGGCTTCGTGCGTGCCGCCGCCACGCGCCGGGTCGCGCCGTTCGCGCTCGGCGGACGATATCTTCGCGGCGACTGGCTGTTGCGAGGTTCGGCAAGACGGGTTGGTACGTCGACAGGTCCAAGTGCTCGGCGTCGTGTTCGACCACGTTCTGCTCGCGCTGCCGCTGGCGGCCTCCGGCACCGCGCGAGCCAGAACCACTCCCAGCCGCTTGCTTTCCGGAGCCCTCGCGTCTCTTGTCGCATCAGGTCGACCGGCCGCGAGGCGTCGCCACGGTGACGATCTGCGAGCGGTTCCGGTCGGCAGGCGGCATGAGAGATAAGACCAATGCAGCATGACCGACTGAACGTTTGTCCGATACCGACGCGAGCATGTCCGGCTGATGCGGAAGAGCAGCGCCAACATGATGCGATCGCCGACATGGGTGCAGAGCGTTGACGGGCCGAACGCGTGGGCGGCAGAGCACCAATGGCTTCTCGAGACAGCGTTCGACCTGTTCGACCAGACAAGCGAGTGGCCGTCGATCGAGGACGTTCAGCGACTACTTGCCGACAAGCCCGAGCGCGCGGTGGCGGTTCGCCAACTCGTGTTCGATATCCCGGGGGCGCTCGGAGCGCGATTCAGCCAGCACGTCGAGCTAACAGTCGCGGCGCTGGCACATTGTCCGCAAGCGGATCCGTTACTCGATCTCTTCGTCCAGATTATGCAGGAAGCAGTGCGGCGCTATCCCGGCGAGGGCTCGGGCCAACCCGTTCTCCGCGGTTCAGAGGTCAAAGCGCAGTTCGGCTTAGCCCTGATCCACCGCGGCGGTAGGGCGGTTCTGTCCGGCCCGGGAAGAAGAATGACCTCCTGAGCAGGTTAAAAGCGACCGATGACGGCGGTCGCGGCCTGCGGTCAGGAGGTCACCTTCGTGGTGCATGATGACGCGGCTGTCGGATTGGACGGCCTGAATGTCGTGTTCGATGACGAGCGGGTCGTCTCTGACGCCGGGATCGTGCTCGTCGCGACGCTCGCCGAGCGGCTCGGGGTCGAGGAGCTCGCGCGTGGTTTGGTCCGGTTGCGCAGGGATCGGGCGGGAGCGGCGAACGCGGGGCGCAAGGTGGTGGCGTTGATCTTCGCGATGCTGCTCGGCGCTGACAGCATCGATGATTGCGATGTGCTGCGGGCGGGGCGCACGCGGCGACTGGTCGGTGGGTGGGTGCCTGCGCCATCGACGCTTGGGACGTTCTTGCGGGCGTTCACCTTCGGGCATGTCCGACAGCTCGACAAGCTGCTCGGTGACACGCTCGCGCGCGCATGGCGGGCGGGTGCGGGACCCGGCAGCGGCAGGTTGGTGATCGATGTCGACAGCTTCGTTGGTGAGGTGTGCGGCCGGCTCAAGCAGGGCGCCGCCTACGGGTACACGAAGGTGCTCGGGTATCACCCGATCCTCGCCACGAGGGCCGAGACCAGGGAGGTGCTGCACATCCGGTTGCGGAAGGGATCGGCGAACACGCAGAAAGGAATGCTGCGCTTCTGTGACGAGCTGATCGCCCGCGTCGATCGGGCCGGCGCCACGGGCGTGAAGCTGCTCAGGGCCGACTCCGGGTTCTGGTCGACCAAGGTGTTCTGTCGGCTCGAGCAGGCGAGCTGGGAGTACTCGATCGGGGTGCGGATGATCAAGCAGATCAAGGAGATCGTCGATCAGGTCCCCGAGACGGCGTGGCAGACGATCACCGATTACCCCCAGGACGGTGAGGCACAGATCGCCGAGACCACCTACGCAGGCAGGCGCCTGATCGTGCGCCGCACCCGCCTGCTCGGCACCCAAGCTGAGCTGTGGCCCGACTGGCGCCACTTCGCGTTTCTCACCAACCGCACCGACGTGTTGGCGCTCGTGGAGGCAGAGCATCGCGACCACGCCGTCGTTGAGCAGGTGATCGCCGATCTCAAGGACCAAGCGCTTGTGCACTTCCCCTCCGGCGAGTTCAACGCCAACAGCGCCTGGACCGTGATCGGTGCGCTCGCGCACAACCTGCTGCGCTGGACCCAGCAGATCGGATTACCTGACACTCCCGTCCGCGCCGCTCGCACGCTGCGCCGCTGGCTGCTGCGCGTTCCCGGCCGGCTCACCCGCCACGCTCGCGGCTGGACACTCCACCTCCCAGCTCGCTGGCCATGGCAAGGGGACTACATCACCGCCCTGACCCGGATTCGAGAACTCCCCACCGCCTGAGAGCGTTCGCTCCCCTTCCGAGGACAAGCCGCACGCGTCCGCCCCCAACCAGGCACGATCACCGCCGAGCCAAATCACCACGACGACGCTTCCGCCCAAGGGCCGAGCCTCGGCGGGCGGCCCTCACACCCCGCCACCACCCCCGGTCGCCGGCAAACCGGCCAGATCAGCCACTTCAATCGCCCCCCTCCCCAGCGGATCGGTGGATCCGGGCTTAGACGACGCGACGTATCAGAAGGTCTCGACGCTGGTCTCCGCAGAGGGTTGGTTCTTCAATGGCGGCGGTGGCGACCTCGATGGCGATTGGTATCGCTACATCCGAGCCGAGATCCTCCAATTGAGAGGCGTGGCCGACATCGCGGACTACTTGGACGCGGTTGCCAGCTACCGCTTCGGGCCGCCCGAGATCGAGGCACCGCCGTCGCCAGAGCCGGAGGTCGCTCTGATCCGACGTCCGCGAGAATGGCTGGCGAAGCGCGAGGTCTCGGTGCTCGATCTCCTTTTGATCACCATCGTCGGGACGATCGTTGCGGGGATCGTGGTCTGGATCGTGACCGGATAGCTGGGCGCGCTCCCTCGGTCGTAGGGACGACGAGGTAGCTCGGGCTGGGCTACGACTCAAGCGACTCGGCCCACTCGATCAGTGTGGACGTCGTGCGACCTCCGTAATTTGATGTCGCCGGCACCCGAGATGATCTCCTTCGACGACGCTACGCGCGCCTGTCCACGGCGATCGCGACGGCCGGCCGCTCGCTGCGTGCAAACTCGACGAGCTCGCGCGGCAGGCACACTCGCGGCATGTCGTCAGTCAGCCAGTAGTCGTCGCCCGGCTCGTACATGTGCTCGGCCAGCGGCGTGCAGACGCAGTGGACGATTCGAGTGACGCTGGCCGGAAGCTCCCACGGTTGGCCCTCGTGATGGTCGCGGATGTATTCCGCCAGGCTCCGGGCGGACGCCAGATCGCGCTTCAGCGTCCGCCAGCGATCCTGCAGCGCGGCGTAGTCGCCGCGCTCGACCCGGTAGCCAGCGGCGTACGCCTTGCACTCGACGATCCACAGCGTGTCGCCGGTGAGGAACGAGGCGTCGACGTCGCGGACGAGGCCGTTGGCCCGGAGCAGCGCCGAGCAGCGCCACATCGACAATCCATTGTCGCGCAGGAACTCGCCCACCTCGGACTCGAAGTTGTCGCCCTTAATGTCGCCGGTGCCGCCCGACAGCGAGCCGATCACCGTCAAAGCGTCGCGCGCGATCGCAGGCAGCGCCGACAGGTCCCAGATCATGTGGTCGCCGATCCGGAGCAGCACCTTGAGCGGCGCGCGGTCCCACAGGCTGAGCCGGGGGATGTCCGGATCGGCGTAGCTCAGGTGCGCGAGCACCTTTCGCACGACCCTCTCGGCTTCCTCCTCGCCAACCTCGTCGGCACCGACGAGTTGCAGATACATCCGGTAGCAGCGGGTGACGCCGGCCAGCGCCTGGGCGAACGCGGCCGGGCTCGCGGTGACCGCGTAGCCGCGCTGCATGAACTGGAACACGGCCTGCTGATGGCTTCGGATCCAGCGCCCGAGCGCGTAAAGCACGCCGATCAGCTCGTCCGGGTGCACGCCCCTCGCCGCGACGAGCTCGTTGCTGAACAGCAGCAGCACCCGTCGGAATTCCGACAGCTCGGCGACGTAGGGGAGGTAGTTCGGCTTGCCGAGCGGCATATCCTTGAAGCCGCTGAGATCGAGCAGCGGCCGCGGCGCGTCCAGCTGCACCGCGTTCAGCGCCGGGAACAGCAACACCACAGCGTCGCTGTCGCTCAGCTCCTTGGAGAAGTCGCTGATGGAGGCCATGCTGCTCGAGTGCGACAGGATGCCCTGGTGCTTCGAGACGCGGTCGTCGATCAGCCGCATCTGCCGCTCGGTCTCGGCGTCCGCCGGCGTCGTGTAGCCGTCCGCCGACGGGCGCAGCATCGCGCCCTTGCCGACCCGGCGGTACGCCGCGGCGGCGTGGTTCAGCTCATACGAGAGTTCTAGGAGCTGGTACAGCTCGAGCACATCGCGGAGCTCGACCTCGGCGGGGTGCAGCTGGTCGCCGCGGATCACGAACTCGCCATCGGTGTCCGCCTTGCCGTGCTTGAGCAGCGCGAGCGTGAATACCGTGTGGTACAGCACGGTCGTCCACGCCCGTGCGCCATGCAACGGCATGGGCGGCACCCGGGGTCACTGCCGGCGGTGATAACGCGGGCGACTCGACGCTGCTTGAGAGCTACGGGCAGCCCGGGCCGGGGCGGTGGATCACCGTGTATGCCAACTCTGGGCACGCCTGGATCGTGATCGCCGGACTGGCGTTTGACACCGCCGACTACGGCGGCCCGGACCTCGAGGGCGTCACACTTTCTGGGTAAGTGCTTGGTGTCAGGTTAACAGTTACTCCCCGGTCGTGTCAAGATGTGACAGTCAGATTGCAGTGTCGGGGATGCGATCGCCGAAGTGGATTTTGAGGGCGGCCAGCGCCGAGTTCCAGTTGT
>JBPCQX010000044.1:0-11112 GCA_050997675.1 Solirubrobacteraceae bacterium | reverse complement strand
ATCACTTCTTGCGCCGCTGGAGCGGGTTGCGGGCACCGCGAACGTGCTTGGCCATGCGATACAGCCCCCACCCCGAGGCGTCACGCACTACCGAAACGCGAAAGACCAGCTTTGCGTTCGCTTGGTGAGGACAAGCTGCTCGAGCATCCTGACGACGACGCCGACCGCGAGGACGAGGAGCGCAACCGCGACGCCCGGGTGTGGTTCCGGGGCCTCTGCGAGGTCAAGCGCCGGTCAGGGCTCAAGGCCGTGTACGACCTGTCCGCGACGCCGTACTACCTGAAAGGCTCCGGCTACAACGAGGGGTTCATCTTCCCGTGGGTCGTCAGCGACTTCTCGCTGATGGACGCGATCGAGTCAGGGATCGTGAAAATCCCGAGGATCCCGGTCGACGACGACGCCGCCGGATCGCAGCTCGTCTACCTGCATCTTTGGGACAACATCGATCCGCCGCTGCCGAAGCGACGGTCGGCGAAGGTGGCCGACCCGGGCGGCAAGTGGGTACCGCCGGTGACGCTCGAGGGTGCACTGCTCAGCCTATATCGCAGCTACAAGGACAACCACGACCAGTACGTCTCGACGCTCGAGGCGCTCGGCGAGCCGCCGCCGGTGATGATCGTCGTCTGCCCCAACACGGTTGTGTCGAAGCTTGTGTTCGACTGGATCGCCGGCCAGGAGGTCGAGCGTGAGGACGGGACGCTGGCGCTTGCGCCCGGGAAGCTCCCGCTCCTCAGCAACGTCGAGGACGGCGTCTGGACGACCAGGCAGCGCACGATCCTGGTGGACTCGGTCCAGCTCGAGTCGGGCGAGCCGCTTGGCAAGGAGTTCAAGCAGGACGCCGCCCGCGAGATCGAGGCGTTCAAGAACGCCTACCGGCTGCGGAACCCCGGCGCCGACGTCGACCAGCTGACCGACGCCGATCTGCTGCGCGAAGCGATGAACACGATCGGAAAGAAGGGAAAGCTAGGGGAGCAGATCCGCTGCGTTGTCTCGGTCGCGATGCTGACCGAGGGGTGGGACGCCAACACCGTGAGCCACATCCTCGGGATCCGACCGTTCCGCAGCCAGCTCCTGTGCGAGCAGGTCGTCGGCCGCGGCCTGCGACGCCGAAGCTACGCCGCGGACGCGACGACGCGCCGGTTCGAGCCCGAGTACGCCGAGGTTTACGGTGTGCCATTCGCGTTCATCCCGGGCGACCGCCCGGTCGCCAAACCGAAGGCCCCGCGCCCGGCGATCGAGGTCCGCGCCGAGGCTGACCGGTGGAAGCTCGCGATCGAGTTCCCGAAGCTCGACGGCTACCGGGTCGAGCTGCCCGACGAGCGTCTCCACGCCGACTTCGGCGCGGACTCGGCGCTGCACCTCGACGGAGAGACGGTCGCGCTCTGGACGCAGAGCAAGGGCGTCGTTGGCGCCACCGTCGAGGTCGAACTCGACGACATCCGCGGCGCGCGACAGCAGCGGATCGCGTTCCCGCTCGCGCAGACGCTGCTCGAACGGCCTGAGTTCTTCGCCGCCTACGACGGTGTTCAGCGCCCCTGGCTGTTCCCTCAACTCGTTTCGATCTGCAGGCGCTGGCTACGCGAGTGCGTGACCACGGAGCCGGGGATTACGCACGGGTACCTGCTGCTGACCGAGGCCGGCGCGGAAGCAGCGCGCAAGGTGTTCGACTCGATCCTGCGCGTGCCCGGCAGTGTCGAGCCGGTCCTGCTGCCACTGTTTCGGCGCTTCGACCCGTCCGGGACGACCGACGACGTTCGCTTCCTGACCCGCAAGGTCGTGATGGACCCGCCGCCCGTAAAGTCTCACCTTAACCACGTCGTGCTCGACGGGATCCGCGGCAACTCGTGGGAGGAGGGACTCGCGCGACTGCTCGAGCGCGACACGCGCGTGAAGGCTTACGTCAAGAACGAGCGGCTCGGGTTCACGATCCCGTACGTGTTCAAGGGACGGAGCCACGAGTACGTGCCCGACTTCCTCGTCCGTCTGGAGACCGAGCCCGGCGACGTCGAACGGACGCTGATCGTCGAGGTCTCAGGGAGTCTCAAGTCGCCGGGGCCCACCGCCGCCAAGGCCGAAACCGCCCGCAACCAATGGTGCGCGGCGGTCAACAATCACGGCGACTACGGACGCTGGGGCTACATCGAGGTCCGCAATCCGCTGCAGGACGTCGCGTTGCTCGACGACGCGATCGACAACCTCTACGCCGACGCCCCGATCATCGGGCTCCCGGCCTGATCTAAACGCGAGGACTTTTGCCGCCACGGAAGACCAAGACGAAGCTGCCGACGCCGGTCGACGCGATCACGCACGCCGACAAGCGCGCGAACCTGCCGACCGCCGAGGGGGAGGACTTCGTCTCTCCCGAGGTCGCACAGCCGATCCCGCTTCGCTACCCACGCGACCCGACACTCGACCCGCAGCTCGTCTGGAAGGGCAAGGACGAGCTCGACGGCGAGGACCTCGTCGCGGACGCGCCGCCGATCTACATCCAGGAGAAGATCGACCCGCGGGTGCTTGTGGACAACCTCCGCGACACCGCCGCACGGCCCGACGATGAGCCCGAGCTGACCCTGTTCGAGACCTTCGACGGCCTCAGCGAGCTCGACCTGGTCGAGTTCTACCAGCACGACGCCAACTGGTCGAACCGCATGATCCTCGGCGACTCGCTCAACGTGATGGCGAGCCTCGCCGAGCGGGAGGCGCTGCGCGGCAAGGTCCAGATGATCTACATCGATCCGCCGTACGGCATTAAGTTCGGCTCCAACTGGCAGGTGTCGGCGCGCAAGCGCGACGTCAAGGACGGGAAGCTCGAGGACGCATCACGCGAGGTCGAGCAGATCAAAGCCTTTCGAGACACGTGGGAGGTTGGGATCCACTCTTACCTCACCTACCTTCGCGACCGGTTGATGGCCGCGAAGGACTTGCTGACCGGGAGCGGTTCGGTGTTCGTTCAGATCGGCGATGAGAACGTGCACCTCGTGCGGTCGCTGATGGACGAGGTGTTCGGAAGTGACAACTTCGTGAACCTCGTCTCTTTCCAGAAAACAGCAGGCGCAGGAAGTCCCAGCGGTTCCACCGACGTACTTCCTCGCGTGGTCGATTATCTCGTGTGGTATGCACGCAGCAAGGACGCGGTCAAGTATCGCGAGATGCTGCTTCCTAAGGGGATCGACGACTTCATACCATCCGCGTACGGGCGCGTCGAGCAAGCCGATGGCGCACGACGATCTGCTTCCGCGGCCGAGAAGCTTGGCAACCTTGACGTTGGAGACAGGCTGTACGCGCTCGACAATCTGACGTCCGCCAGCGGTGTGGACAAGACGCGATATCCGGTTGAGGTCAACGGCGCGACCTTTACACCCGGCGCCGGAGTTTGGAAGACCGGCGAGGAGGGCATGCAGCGGTTGATCTGGGCGCGCCGTGTCGAGGCCACTACAGCACGGATTGGATACGTAAGGTACCTCGATGACTTTCCGGCGCTGAAGCTGCCCAACATTTGGACGGACACTGTCAGCAGCTTCATGGCCGACAAGGTGTACGTCGTCCAGACGAACACGAAGATCATCGAGCGCTGTCTGTTGATGACGACAGATCCCGGCGATCTCGTCCTCGACCCGACATGCGGCGCAGGAACGACCGCCTACGTCGCCGAGCGCTGGGGCCGGCGCTGGATCACGATCGACACCTCGCGCGTTGCGCTGGCGCTCGCACGTCAGCGCCTCATGGGCTCCCGGTTCCCGTACTACCTGCTCGCCGACTCGCCCGAGGGTCGCGCCAAGGAGAGCGAGCTGTTGGGCACGCCGCTGCCGCCGGCCGAGGTCACCGGCGACATCCGTCACGGGTTTGTCTACGAGCGGGTGCAGCACATCACGCTGAAGTCGATCGCCAACAACCCCGACATCGAGGAGGGGATGAGCCGCGAGGAGATCGACGCCGCGATCCGGCGCCACGCCGAGTACGAGGTGTTGTACGACAAGCCGTACGAGGACAGGAAGAAGGTGCGAGTCGCGGGGCCCTTCACGGTCGAGAGCCTGTCGCCGCACCGCTCGCTCGCGTTCGCCGGCAGCGCTGCCCACGAAGGGGTGGGGGCGATGAACGCGGACGCTGTCGAGGATGCTTCCCGTGGCGACGCGTCGTTCGAGCAGACAATCCTTGCGAACCTGCGCACAGCTGGGATCCAGAACGGCCGCCGGGACGAACGGCTGACGTTCGACACAGTCGAGCCGTACGCCGCGACGTGCATACAGGCGGTCGGCGAGCGCGAAGCGGCCACTGACGGGACGCCGAAGCGGGTTGGGATCACGATCGGCCCGCAGTACGGGACGGTGGGGCCATCGTTCGTCAAGGACGCGGCTCGCGAGGCGAACAAGACCGACGACGTCGATCTTCTGTGCGTGCTCGCGTTCGCGTTTGACCCGAACGTGCTGGGCGATGGCGACGGCTACGTCGCCTCGGCCGAGGGGTTCGCGAACGTCGCGGCCGAGCGTAGGCTCGGTCGAGTGCCAGTGCTCCTCGTCCGTATGAACGCGGATCTGGTGATGGGGGAGGAGCTGAAGAAGACCGGCGCGTGCAACCTGTCCACCGTTTTCGGCGAACCGGACATAGAGCTCGTCGACGACGGCGAGGAGCTGCGGGTGGTGCTGCGCGGCGTCGACGTCTACGACCCGAACACGGGCGAGCTGCGCAGCGACGAGATCGACCAGATCGCGCTGTGGATGATCGACACCGCCTACAACGGCGAGTCGTTCTTTGTCCGCCACTGCTACTTCACTGGCGGTCAGGACCCGTACAAGCGGCTGAAGCAGGCCCTGAGGGCCGACATCGACGCCGACGCTTGGGCAACGCTGTACGCGACCGAGTCGCGGCCGTTCCCGCGCCCCGAGTCGGGCCGGATCGCCGTCAAGGTGATCAACGACTACGGCGACGAAGTGATGAAGGTCTTCGAGGTCTGACCCGGCGTTCAGGCCTTGGCGAACTTGCAGATCGTGCGAACCTCGCAGCGGCGGCAGCGGGCACCCGGGTTCGGCACATACTCGCGGGTCCGGAGCTTTCCGGCCGCCGCGGCGACCGTCGCCTCGGCCTCGGCGACCGCGGCCGCGTCGACGTTGACCGCCTCGCGTGTCGCCGCCTTGAGGTCGTGGACGTAGGCGCCGCGGACGTCGAGCCCCTCGCGCCGGCCGGCGTCGGCGTAAACCTGGAGCTGGAGCGCGTGCTCGAGCACGTCGCCCGAATTCTAGGTCTTGTAGTCGACGATCGCGAGCGCGGTCGGCACGCCGCCCTCCTTGTCGAGTATCACGTCAGCGCGGCCTGCGATCGTGACGCCCTCGAGGTGCAGCTCGAATGGGCGCTCGGTCTCCCAGATCCGATGCAGGTCGGACTCGTGGCGTTGCGCGTACGTCGTCACCAGCCGCCGAGCCGCCTCTTTGAGCTGCCGGTGGGCGGGCTTGTTCGCCGTCGGCAGGAAGAAGCTCTCGTCGAGGATCCCGTCGATCTCCTTCGGGCTCGGCACCCGCCCCGTTGCCCTGGTCACCTCGGCCACGGTCCGCATCACGTGGTGGACGGCCTTACCGTAGCCGAGCTCGGTGGCGAGACGGGGCTGGAAGCCGATCAGGTCGCGCAAGCGGAACGCCATCCCGCAGTCGATGAAGGCGGCGAGCTCGCTGTACGTGATCGCGATCGGGTCCGAGTCGCCGCTGGCACCCGACTCGATCGCCGGCGGCCTGATCTGGTCCGGATCAACCGCCAGCGGCGACAGCTCCGCGTGATACGGGCTCTGGCGAACCCGCTGCTTGGTGATCTTCTCGTGTCGGGAGACCGATAGCCAGTCGCGCGCCCGCGTGATCGCAACGTAGAAGAGGCGCCGTTCGTCGCCGTCGCTGCCCTCGTAGCGCGAGGCGTTGAAGCGCTCGCGCGGGACGAGCCATTCCTGGATCTGGCCCGTCTTGCTGCTCGGGAACCGCTTGGTGGTCATCGACGGGACGAACACGACGGGCCACTCGAGCCCCTTGGCGCGGTGAATAGTCGTCAGGTCGACGGCGTCGAGCTCGAAGTCGGCCTCGCCGTCGAATCCCTCATACGCGCCTTGGGCGTAGTTGATGATGTGCACCGCGAGGTTGCGGTAGTACCACGTGCCGCGGTCCTGTCCGCCGACCTGTTCGCCGGGGGCGTCGGCGTCGGGGCGCGCGCGCCGGCGCACCGATTCGTAGTCGACCAGCAGTGACGAGAATCGGGCGAGTGTCCCAAGGCGATTGACCGTCAGCGGATTCAAGAGATCCCACGCGCGCACGTCCAGCTCGTCGAGCAGCTCGTACAGCTCGCCGACAAGGTTCGCAGTCCGGTCCGTCCTCGGAACTGCGGCCTTCCACGTGCACAGGAACCGCGCCACGAGGTTGCGGCGCGCGTCGGACAGCTCGAACACTCGCTTGTAGTCGTCGAGGAGCGCTTCGTCGGCGATCCGCCGGCCTGGTCCATATCGGTCGCGCCACTCAATGTCGGTCAGCCACGTGATCGTGTGGCCCAACAGAACCGCCTCGGGTTGGTCGAACAGGCCCGACCGTCCGCCGGGCTGCACAGGGATATCGAAGGTCGCGAACTGCTCCACCAACCGGCGATAGGCCGCCCGCCCGCGTACGAGCACAGCGATGTCGCGATAGGGAACGCCGGACTCGGCGAGATCCAGGATCAGGTTCGCGATCCAGCCCGCCTCCTCGGCCTCGGTTGGTGCGCTCCACACGACGATCTCGGGCTCTGGTCCGTCGGCGGACTGGCGGTGCGGACCCATCGTCTTGTCGATCCGCTGCGGGATCGAGCGCGAGAACTCGTTGGCGACCTCGATGATCTGTGGCCGGCTGCGTCGGTTGGTCGTGATCTCGAACGTTGCCACCGAGGGGTAACGGTGAGCGAACGTGACGATGTTCGACACGTCCGACCCGCGCCACTGATACACCGCCTGCTGGTCATCGCCGACCACGCACAGCTCGACGGTCGCGCCCGTCAGCAAGCGAATCAGCCGCTCCTGAGCTGGATTCACGTCCTGGTATTCATCCACGATCAGGTGTCGCAGACTGGCGTGGATCTCGGCGGAGAGCTCCGGACGCTCCAGCTCGCGCACTGCGCGGACGACCTGCTGGCCGCATGTCAGGAGCCGGTAGCGGTCGAGCGTGTCGTAGTACCCGCGCAGGATCGAGCCGAAAGGATCTGGCAGCGTCGCCGGGTCGAGCAGCTCGTTCTCGACCACGTCGACGCCCTTCAGGAAGGCCTCGATCGAGGCGAACAGCCGATTCTTCGGGTCCAGCTGCTTGAGCTAAAGCCGCGTCGCCTCCCGCGACAAGAACGCGGTCAACTGATTGTCGTCCAGCACGCCGTAGGTCTCGTACCGCGGAACGTGCTGCTGAAGCAGCCGAAAGCAGTACGCGTGGATCGTGCCGACGAACAGGCTTGTCAGCCGATCGAGTGCCGCCCGCCCGAGCCGGCCCTCGACCCGGTGCTCGATCCGGCTCTTCAGCTCCGTCGCTGCGCGGTCGGTAAACGTGAACGCGACGATGGCTTCGGCGGGGACCTCGTCAGCGAGCAGATCTACGACGCGCTGTGCGACGACCTCGGTCTTTCCGGAACCGGCGGCAGCGATGATCTGCAGATTGCCGCCGCGGTGATGGACTGCTTCAAGCGCAGCCCCAGCCAGTTGTGGGCCGGCCGCGGTGCTCGGAATCAAGCCGATCGCTCCTATTGCTCGTCGACCGTCGATGGAGCGTCACCATTCGGTTCGGCTAGGCGCTTCCAGTCCGGGATGTAGGCAAATCCGTGAACACGACGTCCGGAGTCCTGTATGCGCCACACGATCGGGCTAGTGCGGGCGTGCTCGACGACATAGAGCCAATGCAAATCGCCGTGCTCGTTGGCGGACTTGAACTGCTCTTTCGAGAGTCGCGCGCGTGCTGCGTCCCACGGATCGTCAATCGACTTGATCTCGATGATGCGTTCAAGCTCACCGTCCACGTATGACCCAACGTCGCAGCCGGGCTTGGGGAGCGGCTCGTGGCCGCATTGCTCCTCTTGGCGGATCACCGCGTTGGTGCCGGTGCTTCCGAGCGCCAGCCCCACTGTCGCTATTCCGACTCGTCCCTCAAGCATGGTGACCGTGGCGTTCACCCGACGTTCCGCTCGCTTAGCTGCCCATGAACGCCTCGCCCTTGTGGGCGCGGCTGATCGTTTGGGCGACGATAAGTTCGATCAGCCGTTCCGGTGTACGCCACTTCATCGCTAACTGCGAGCGGTCCATCCGGTGCTGCGCGATGACGTCCTTCAACTGGTCGACCGTCAATGGCGCAAGCGCGTCGCGAAGCTCGGGCTCACCGTTCTGAGCGTATGCCGCGAATACGTCGACGGCTGCCGGCTGACGACGCGATCGTTTCTTGGGAATCACGCCGGCGATAGCACGGCGCAGCGCGCGACCAAACTCGGGATCTCCTGCTGCCGCCGCTACGGCTTCGTCGAACAGTCGCTGCTGCTCCGGGTTCATGCGACCGCCGGCTCCACGTCACCCACCAGCGCGCGCAACTCGCGTGTGATCGCTTGGAATGTGTCGTAGTTGCCGTCGTATCCATATCGCTGACGGAACGTCTGCTGCAACGTGTGCTCTGCGGCTAGCGCAGTTGTGTTGCGTTCAGGGATCTTCGTCTTGAACACGTGAAGCTTGGCCTCGTCAGCACGGAGGCGTTTGACGGTCTCTCGATGAAGCGACGATTGGTCCCGAAACTTCGAGATGATGACTCCAAGCGGCTCAATGGCCTCGCCGATGTTGTCCGAAAATGCCTTCGCGCGATTGAGGATCTGGGGGATGCCGTACGTCGAGAGCACGTCGGGGATTGTCGGGATCACGAACCCGTCTGAGATGCGTAGCCCGTTGAGGGTGATGATCCCGAGGTTTGGCGGACAATCGATTAGAACCCAGTCGTACTCGTCGATCCGAGAACGGATCGCCCGCCGCAAGATGTCGGTGGGAACATTTGAGTAGAACTGCCCCGATGTCATTTGTAACAGGCGGTCCTGCAAGTCGATCATGTCAAGGCTCGCGGGGAGTAGATCGACCCGTCCCGGGCGCTCGCCATACGTTCCGGTTACCCCTGAGGCACCCTTGATCATGTCGCGTCGAGATCGAAGTGCCTCTTTGCGGGATCCTCCTCGAGCGCGTCGGCAAAGAGTGTCGCGAGCGTGTGTCCGGCGTCGTTGGCTTTGCGCCAGCGCTTCTCTCCGATGAGCATCGTTGTGGCGTTGGTTTGAGGGTCGAGGTCTATGACGAGAACCTTCCGCCCATGGCCCCAGTCGCTCGCAAGCATCTCCGCGACGCCGACACAGTTGGTCGTTTTACCGACACCGCCCTTAAGGTTGATGAAGCTGACGACGTGCGCCATTTGCACTCCTTTGTGTTTACGGAGCCATCGGCGGATCTGTGGGACGTCGAATACCGGGCCGGCCCGCAATCTTGCGACCGGTTCCGGAAAGTCCGAGAAGCGAGTTCGCCAATTCCCGACGGCCGCTGGGCTTACGCCAGCCAACTCAGCCACCTCCGCGAGACCGACTACCCCATTGACCACCAATCGAGCCTCCTGTGAATAGCCTTCACAGATATGTGAACGCTATTCACACTCGTGTCAAGGGCCATGACGGAGATTCATGCCGCTGCTCGGCGTCGACCGCCCCCGACGGGGTCGTGAACATCGCCGGAAGGCTCTTGAACGTGCCCGACGGCCCGATGCTCAGGACCGGCCTGCAGGGCTTTCACGGTCAGGCGATCTCAGTTCCGCGTCGGCCAGCTGACCGGCCGGATCCGGTGAGGCTGCAGACGGGCTTCGATTCGTGGCGGCTGCGTAAGCCTGCGAACGCGAGCAGGCGACCTGGGCCCTGCGCGGACTACGCGGCGTCGCGCCGGCGAACCATCCACTCCTCGAGATCGGCTCGACGGTAGCGCCAGTGCTTCCCGATCTTGAACGCAGGCAGCACTCCTCGCCGGCTCAGGTCGAGGACAGTCGAGTGGCGGAGCTTGAGCAGCTCGGCGACCTCATGAGGCTCGAGGATGCCGAACTCGGCCATTACGTCGATCGAGGATTCCGTGGTGGTCATTGCAAGCGCGAAGGATGCCGAAGTGGTCTTGTCGGTTAAGTACTGCGCCGATGAACGAGGGTCCCGCTGGCACCTACGTGAAGACCCCGTGTGACAGCCCGCGCGCGTAATCGATCATCCGCTCGTAGCGTCCCGCGGCGATCTCGTCGAGGGGGTTCGCGCCGCTGAGGAAGTCGACGCTACCGTTGAGCCACGACTCAGCCAGGGCGTCGCCGCGGACGTTTCGCGCCATCTCTTGGATGAACGCCACGAGCTCAGTGAGCCGCTGAGCCTCGAGCCCGGTGGGAGCCTCCCGGCGCCGGAGCCACGCCCTGACCGTCGCCGGCTTGGCCTGGGTCGCCCGCGCGATCTGGGCTTCGCCCATCGGGACCCGCTCCAGCAGCCCGATCAGAAGGTCGGCGGGGGCCATCGTCGGCGGGGATCCAGAGTCCGTCATGGCATGCCCAGCGGGAGGGACGGGTGGAGACAGTCAACCACGAAACGCGGCGAATCCGTGTCGCGTCTCCGCCACGCCTCGGCGCTCCCGACCGTGGCAGCCTCGCAGACGCGCACGATCTCGTCGGCGATCTCGCCCCTTCGTTGGGACGTTATGCGCCGCCAATCCGAGCGCTCGAGGACGGCGAGCAGCTCGCCGTCCGGGTCACAGAAGCCGGCTCGGATCTCGATCTCCACGCTCCCAGGATACGATCGGCAGCCGGCGATCCGACCGGGATCAGCGCCGCCGTCGACGTCCCGAACGGTATGCGTGATTCCCGCGACGTCGGTATCTATACCTAAGCCTGAAGTCACCGATTCGCTGGGAGGGTGACCTGGTTTTGCCGGATTTGCCGGGGTGACCCTGTGTGACGGGGCGCGTCGGGGGGTTGGGTGGTGGCCGCGGTGTCGGCGTTTGAGTGGGAGCGCGGCGGGAGCGTCGTCGCGCCCGTTTTCGGGCAGGGGCTGTCGCGCCGGGCGGCGTTCAGGGGTGGCTGGTCCTCGTGGTTGGCGCGCGGC
>JBPCQX010000035.1:0-40258 GCA_050997675.1 Solirubrobacteraceae bacterium | reverse complement strand
GAGATCGAAAGGACGCTGTCCTCGAGTTCGATCTTGACGTCGTCCTCTGCGACCCCGGGCAGGTCGGCCCTCAACACGAAGTGGTCGGTCGTCTCCACGAGATCCATGGCGGGCAGCCAGCGCCGGGCTTGACCGTTGCCGGCGCTGTCCTGCGGATGCTCGAAAAAGCGGCCGAACAGACGATTCATCTCGTCCTGCAACGAGTCGATTTCGCGGACCGGCTGCCAGTGGATGAGTGCCATGTCTTCACCTCCAAAGGTCGGAAACCCATGCGAGTCACATTATGAAACCTAAGTCGTATCGTGTCAAGTTCTGAGGGGCACGCCAATTGTTTAGGGCCACGCGGAGTTTTGAGGCCGCACGCGCTCGAGCACGCAACATCCCTTGCGCTGCGCAGGAACCTGCTCGCGCAGCGCCAAAGCCGCAGGATCCCGGCGCCGGTATACGACGGTCGCTGATTTCGATCGCGGCCGATCTCCACGGCGGCAACCACGGGCCGGCGCCGGGCCGAAACGGCGGCCCCGGGGCGCGCAGCGCAGGCGCCCCGGGGGTCTACGCCCGGCCCGGCGGGCACTGCGGCCCGCGCACCGGGCCTGATAAGACCCCACGATGCAAAGCGACGAGCGCTACCGCGCGGTGATCGGACACTTCGCCACAGGAGTTGCGGTGATCACGGCGGAGGGCTCGGACGGCAGTCGCGGCGGGATGACGGCCAACGCGGTCTGCTCGCTGTCGCTTGATCCGCTGCTGCTGCTCGTCTGCTTTGAGAACGTTGCGCGGACGCTTCCGATTGTCCGCACCGCGGGCCGCTTCGGCGTCAACATCCTGCGTGCCGACCACAGCGAGCTGTCGCGCACGTTTGCCTCCAAGCGCGAAGAGCGGGCCAAGTTCGACGGCGTGCCGTGGAGCTTGCGCGAAGGCGTGCCGGTGCTCGCGGAGGCAATTGCCTGGCTCGCCTGCGAGCTGCGCGAGCTGTACCCCGCGGGGGACCACACGATCGCGATCGGCGCCGTGCAGGCGATGGACCACGACGGCGGCGGCGACCCGCTGATCTTCTATCGCGGCAGCTACGTCACGGTCGCCCGCACGAAGTTGCCGACAAATCGCAGCGCAGGCTGATTAGAGTGCACCTGTCACCGACCGGGAGAGCTCGCCACCATGGACAGCGCTGTATTGATGAAGGTTCCCGCGTTCGCCGAGCTCTCGGAGCAGGAGCGCAACGCGGTTGCGACTTGGGCCAACGAAGCCTCGATCTCCGAAGGCTCGATAATCGTCAACGAAGGCGAGTACTCCTACACCTTCTTCGCGATCCTCGAGGGCAGCGCCGACGTGATCCGCCACGGTGAGAACATCGCTGCGCTCGGCCCCGGCGATTTCTTCGGCGAGGTCGGCCTGCTCGAGAAGGAGAAGCGCAACGCCACGGTCAAGGCGACGGGCCCGATGCGCCTGGTCACGTTGACGAGCTGGGACCTGCGCCGGCTCGAGAAGGAGGCCCCGGGCGCGATGGAGCAAATCCACCGCGTGCTTCAGCAGCGGCGCTAGCACTGCGGCGCGGGCGGCCGCCCCCCCAAAGCCACACTCCCGCACCCTCGGCTCAGATTCAGAAAGTCCCCGCGGCGCGCAGCGCGAGGAAGCACACCACCAGCGACGCCGCGGCCATCACGCCCATTTCGCGGCGCAGGATCGCCACCACGACGGAGCGCTGCTCGGCCTCTCCTAGGCGCCCCACGGCCTGGGCGTCCGCGAGTTCGCGGCTCGCGAGCACCTGCTCGGCGGAGGTGATTCGCAGCTGCTCGGCAAGCAGTCCAATCGCCACTGGCAGCAACGCGTAGAGATAGAACAGGTCGTTGCCCGGCCGCTTGTGCGACAGCCACAGCACGCCGGCGAGCACGGCGAACGCAAACGCGAGCAGCTGTCCGGCGCGCACCGCGAGCCAGAACACGCGGCTCTGCTCGACGCGATACCAGCGCACCGCACCGTAGATTCCACACGCGCCGTTTGCGCTCGCAACCACGACCGCGCTTGGGACGACCAGGTCGGTGATGCCGAATGACACTAAGTGACACTTTGGCACAAGCTCCCCCGCGCGGTGGTATAACGCGGTGGTGCTGCGCGCCTATCTGCCCGCGATCGTCTTCCTCGCTCTGGGCGGGACCGTCGGCGGCGCCTTCGCCGTGCTCAATATCGCGTTTGGTCCGCGCCGGCAGATCAAGTCCAAACGCGACCCCTACGAGTGCGGGCTGCCCAGCGAGGTCAAGCACGGCTTCCGCTTCGGCATCTCGTTCTACCTGATCGCAATGCTGTTCATCCTGTTCGACATCGAGGTCCTGTTCCTCTACCCGATCGCCGTCCGCCTGCGCGCCTATGGCTCCTTCGCGCTGTACGAGATGATCATGTTCATCGCGCTGCTGTTTGTCGCACTGGTGTATGTCTGGCGCAGGGGCGCCCTCGAATGGAAGTAGTCCGATCGCCGGCGGCCTCATCGGACGATTTGCGCGTCCGCCAGTTGCGTGCGCGCGACATGCTGCGCGGGGATCTCGACAATCTCGAGCTGGAGAAGTACGTGGAGGAGCGCGTGCTGACGACGACGCTCGACAAGGCTGTGCAGTGGGCGCGCGGGAACTCGATCTTCCCGATGACCTTCGGGCTGGCGTGCTGCGCGATCGAGATGATCACCGTGGTCACCGCTCGCGTCGACATTGCGCGCTTCGGCTTCGAGGCCTTCCGCGCCTCGCCGCGCCAGGCGGATCTGCTGATCCTCTCCGGTCGCGTATCGATCAAGATGGCACCGATCGTGCGGCGGATCTACGACCAGATGCTGGAGCCCAAGTGGGCGATTGCGATGGGAGCGTGCTCCTCCTCGATGGGCGTCTTCAACAACTACGCGATCGTGCCCGCCGACAAGTTCATGCCGATCGACGTGCACGTGCCGGGGTGCCCGCCGCGACCCGAGGCCCTGGTGCACGGCATCCTCAAGCTCCGCAGCATGATCCAGGAGGATCCCGCGCGCGGCTGGCGCGAGCAGTACGGCGAGGTCGGCTCCCAGGAAAACGCGCCGGATGCCTGACGCGACCGGCCTCGAGCTGATCGCTCGCGAGGTCGGAGGCGCGGTACGCGAGACCGTCTATTTTCGCGGTCGCGGCACCCTCCTCGTCGAGCCCGCGAGCATTCGCGAGACGCTCGAGACCCTGCGCGCGCAGGGCTATGGCTTTCTCGCCAGCGTGCACGGCGTTGACTACTACCCCGAGGAGCCGCGCCTCGGGGTCCACTACGAGCTGCTCGACATGAGCGCCGTCGACCGGATCACAGTCAAGCTGCGGGTCAGCACAAACGAGCCGAGTGTTCCCTCCGTAACGCCGCCATGGCCGACCGCCAACCACCAGGAGCGCGAGGTCTACGACATGTTCGGGGTGCAGTTCGAGGGCCATCCCGATCTGCGCCGGATCCTGATGCCCGAGGACTACGAGGGCCACCCGCAGCGCCGCGACTTCCCCGTCGGCGGCGAACCAGTGCAGTTCACACACAACGACCAGCAGGGCCCTGAGGGCATCCGATGAGCGTGACGGATTACCGCGCGCTCGAGCAGAGCATCACGCTCGAGCAGATTCCCGCGCCGGGCGCCGGCCACGAGGAGCTGCTGACGCTCAACATGGGTCCGCACCATCCCGCGACCCACGGCGTGCTGCGCCTTCTGGTAACCCTCGACGGCGAGATCATCCGTGACCTCAAGCCAATCATCGGCTACCTACACACCGGGATCGAGAAGACCGCCGAGCAGAAGGCCTACTGGAAGGCAATCACCGTCGTCGAGCGGATGGATTATCTCTCCTACTACTTCAACGCGATGGCGTTCTGCGGCGCGGTGGAGACGCTGCTCGAAGTCGAGGTTCCCAAGCGGGCCCAGTACCTGCGCGTGATCCATCTCGAGCTGAACCGGATCGCCTCCCACCTCTTCTGGCTCGGCACCAGCGTGCTCGACCTCGGTGCGATCGCGCTCCTGTTCTACTGCCTGCGCGAGCGCGAGAACATCCTCGACCTGTTCGAGTTCTCCTCCGGCCAGCGGATGCACACGCGCTACTTCCAGGTCGGCGGCGTAATCGAGGACATCCCGCCCGGATGGGCCGAGAAGGTGCGCGCGTTCTGCTCGATCATGCCCAAGCGCGCCGACCAGTATGGCGACCTCTTGAACCGCAACGAGATCGTGCTGCGGCGCCTGCGCGGCGTCTGCCCGCTCAACGAGGCAACGCTGCTCGAGCTCGGCGTCACCGGCCCGCTGCTGCGGGCCGCCGGTAACCCGTGGGATCTGCGAAAGGCCGATCCCTACTCCTCCTACGAGGATTTCGAATTCCGCATCCCCGTGGGCACGCAGGGCGACAACTACGACCGCTTCAAGGTGCGCCTGGCCGAGATCTACGAATCGGTCAAGATCATCGAGCAGGCGCTCGACGGCCTGCCTGAGGGGCCACACATCACGCCGGACCGCAAGATCTCGCTGCCGCCGCGTCACGAGCTCGCGACCTCGATGGAGGCACTGATCCATCATTTCAAGCTGGTCACCGAGGGCTTTCGCGTGCCGCCCGGAGAGGTCTACTTCCCGATCGAGGGCCCGCGCGGCGAGCTCGCCTGCTTCGTGCGCTCCGACGGCTCTTCGAAACCCGCGCGCGTGCACATGCGCGATCCGTCGTTCGTCAACCTGCAGGCCTTCGCGCCCATGGTCAAGGACGCCTACATCGCCGACATGATCGCCACGCTTGCGATGCTCGACCCGATCATCGGGGGGATTGACAGGTGAGCAGTGTGCCGCGCGGCACACCCGAGGCGCAGGAGCCGTTCAGCTTCAGCGAGACCGCGGCCGGCTCGCACATCGCGCGCTACGAGCACGGCTCGCGCGTCCCCGGCTTGGACGATGCCGCCGACCTCTCCAAGGACCCCGCGGGGGTTCCGGATCCCGCGAGCACCGTCGTGCCGCGTGAGCTGCGCTCGGAGATCGAGGCCGCGATGGCGCTGTATCCGGATTTGCGCTCAGCGGCGCTGCCCGCGCTCGCTGCGGCCCAGCGCCATCACGGCTGGTGCTCGCCGGAGGCGATCGTTCAGGCCGCCTGCGTGATGGGGCTGACGCCCGCCTACCTGGACGCCGTCGCGACGTTCTACGACATGCTGGAGACCGCTCCCGTGGGTCACCAGGCGATCTACGTGTGCACGAACATCTCCTGCTCGCTGTGCGGCGCCGACGAGCTGTATCAGGCCGTGCTCGCCGCCGCGGCAGACGACCCCGACTTCAATGTGCGCGCGTTCGAGTGCCTCGGCGCGTGCGACATCGCGCCGATGGTCAGCGCCAACGGCGCCTACATCGGGCCGCTGACGCCGGCCGACGCAGAAACGCTCGTCGCCGACATGCGAGCAGGGCGCGAGCCGCTGCCTGAGAAGCACCTCTCGCGTCGGCCCTGCATGGACCCGAACGCATGACCAGTGTGGGACGGGCCACCAGCACGCTCCTGTTCGCAGGGATCGACGAGCCGGACCTCAACACGCTCGAGGTCTACGCCCGGCGCGGCGGCTACGAGCAGCTTCGCCGCGCGCTGAGGATGCCCGCTGAAGCAGTCCTCCACGAGCTCGAGGCCTCCGGTCTGCGCGGACGCGGTGGCGCCGGCTTTTCGATGGGCAAGAAGGCCTCCTTCCTACCCAAGGGTGCGATGGACAAGTACCTCGTGTGCAACGCCGACGAATCCGAGCCGGGCACCTTCAAGGACCGCGAGCTGATGCAGAAGAGCCCCCACATGTTGATCGAGGGGATCGTGATCGCGGCGTGGGCCGCCGGCACCAACCGTGCGTTCATCTATGTCCGGGGCGAGTACGCAGAGCAGGCAGCGATCCTCGAGCGTGCGGTGGCCGAGGCCCACGAGGCGGGCTACGTCGGCGAGCGCATCCTCGGCTCGGAGCTGTCGCTCTCGCTCGTGGTGCACCGCGGCGCCGGGGCCTACATCTGCGGCGAGGAGACGGGACTGCTCGACTCGCTGGAGGGCAAGCGAGGAAACCCGCGGCTGAAACCGCCGTTCCCGGCGAACCAGGGCCTCTACAAGGGCCCGACCCTGATCAACAACGTCGAGACCCTGGCGACCGTGCCGCACATCATCGAGATGGGCGGCGCTGAGTACGCAAAGATCGGCACGGAGAACTCCACGGGGACCAAGCTCGTCTCCGTCAGCGGACACGTGCAGCGACCGGGCAACTACGAGATCGAGCTCGGCACGCCATCACGGGAGATCATCTATGGACTCGCGGGCGGCCCACCTGCGGGCCGCTCCGTCAAGTGCTGGTTTCCCGGCGGATCCTCCTCGCCGGTGCTGCTCGCCGACGACCTCGACCTGGCCTACGACTTCGACACGCTTGCCAAGGCAGGCTCGATGCTTGGCTCAGGCGCGATCATCGTCGTCGACGAGGACACCCCGATCCTTGAGGTCGCGCTGAAGCTTGCGAAGTTCTACCGCCACGAATCCTGCGGCAAGTGCACGCCCTGCCGCGAGGGCACCAACTGGACGGTCAAGATGCTCGAGCGGATTGACGCCGGCGACGCCACGCCAATGGATCTCGACATCATGGCCTCCGTGCAGAGCCACATCATCGGCAACTGTCTGTGCGTCCTCGGGGACGCGATGGCGATGCCGATTGGCTCGATGATCCAGAAGTTCCGCGAGGAGTTCGAGGCTCACATCGAAGCGCGCCAGCTCGCTGGCAGCCCAGCTGGCAGCCCGACTGCTGCTGCTATTGGCACTGCGGCGGTGCAATAGTGCCGCGCCCCGAGCCGCACACGATCTCCTTCACGCTCGATGGCCGCGACGTGCAGGCGCCGGCCAACACGATGCTCGCCGACGCCGCCAAGCTCGGCGGGGTTGAGATCCCGGTCTTCTGCTACGAGCCCAAGCTCGGCCAACCGGTCGGCGCCTGCCGCATGTGCCTTGTGGAGATCGAGGGTATCCCCAAGCTCCAGACCGCGTGCTCCACTCCCGTCAAGGACGGCATGGTCGTCAACACCGAGACTGACCGCGTGAAGGAGGCGCAGCGGGCGATCGTCGAGTTCCTGCTCATCAACCACCCGCTTGACTGTCCGGTTTGCGACAAGGGCGGCGAGTGCCCGTTGCAGGACATAACGTTCGGCTGGGGCGCCGGGAACTCACGCTTCATCGAACCAAAGCGCCACTTTGAAAAGCCGCTCGCGCTGTCGCCCCTGATCGCGATCGACCGCGAGCGCTGCATCCTCTGCTATCGCTGCGTGCGCTTCTCCCAAGAGATCTCCGAGGACTACCAGCTGATCCTGCTCGAGCGCGGCGCGCACTCCTTTGTCGGCACATTCGACGGCCATCCCTACGTCGCGCCGTTCAGCGGCAACATCATCGAGCTGTGCCCCGTCGGTGCGCTGACCTCGCGGCCCTATCGCTTCCGCGCGCGGCCATGGGAGATCGAGGGTGCGGGCTCGCTGTGCACGCTGTGTCCGTCTCAGTGCAACGTCACTTACACCGTACGCGACGACCGTGTGCTGCGCGTGCTCGCCCGCGACCACGAGGATGTTGACGACGGCTGGCTCTGCGACAAGGGCCGCTTCGCCTACCAGGCGATGCACGCCGATGCGCGAATCACCGGACCGCTGCTGCGCGAGTCGGGCGAGCTGCGCGCCGTGAGCTGGGAGCGCGCGCTGGAGGCGGCCGCCACCGGCCTTGCCGGCGCCGGCCGGCGCGCTGGCGCTCTCGCCGGCGCCGGCGCAAGCAACGAGGACGGCCTGCTGCTGAGCCGACTGCTGCGCGACGCGCTCGGCTCGCCCGACATCGACAGCACGACGACGGGTCCCCCGTCGCTCGCCACGCTGCGCTCGCTCGCCGATCCGGCGCGCCAGGCCAGCGTGCAGGACCTGGAGTGGGCCCACGGCGTGCTGGTGCTTGACTGCGAGCCGATCGACGAGGTGCCGATCCTAGAATTGCGCATCCGCAAAGGCGTGCGGCGCAACGCCGTCAAGCTCGCCGTCGCCACCAGCCGCCCGAGCGCGCTCGACTCCGTTGCCAGTGCCGCGGCGCGGTTTGCCCCGGGCCGCGGGCGGGAGTTCGCCGCGGCCCTCGCTGCGGCGCTGAGCGGCGGCGACGGCGCCTCGGAGCTGGGCGCTCTCGCAAGCGCGGCCGGGGCGAGCGTCGAGGGAGTGCGCGCTGTGGCGGGCGCGCTGGGCGGCGAGGAGATCGTCGTGTTGTACGGCGAGCGCGCCGCCTGCGACGCGCTCGGGGCGCTCGGCGGCTCCAAGCTGCTCGCGGTGCCTGAGCACGCCAACGGGCGCGGCCTGCGCGAGGTCGGAGTGCTGCCTAACGCCGGCCCCGGGCTGTCAGCGCCCGTGGAGCCGGGCCGCAGTGCCCCCCAGATCGCGCGCGCGTTGATGGACGGCGAGCTGGTCGCGATGTATCTGCTCGGTGTCGACCCGGGCCCGGAGTGGGACGCCCCGCTGGAGCGCGCGAGCACGGTGATCGCGCATGCTGCTTTCCTCACGGACCGCATCCGCGAGCACGCCACGGTTGTCTTCCCGAGCGAAGCCGCGGCCGAGAAGGAGGGTACGGTGACCCACCCCGACGGGCGCCTCCAGCGCCTGCGTCCGGCCGTTGGACGACCCGGCGAGGTTCGCGCCGAATGGCAGGTCCTTGCCGAGCTCGCGGCACGCCTTGGGCACGACACCGGGCTGCTGACGGGGGCGATGGCCACCCGTGAGACGCTCGCCGCCGTGCCGCTCTATGCCGACATCGACCTTGAGCAGATCGGTGGGCGCGGCGTACGCTGGCCTGAGCGACCCGGCGCTGCGGACCGGCTCGCGGTGACTGAGGGCGGTCCGCCGCCAGCCCCTGCAGGCGCGGCAGCGCTTGCGACCGAGCCTATGCCTGCAGTCGAGCCTATGCCTGCGGCCGAGCCTGCGGCGGCGGCAGCGCCTGCCCCGCCGCCTGCGCCTGCGCTGGGAGCGACCCCCGGCTCCGACGGCCGATTGCTGCTCGGCTCGTTTCGCTCGGTCTGGGATGCCCCGGAGGTCGAGCACTCGCCGGCGCTCAAGTTCCTCTCACCGCGCGGCCACGTCGAGCTCTCCCCGCAGGACGCGCGCCGACTTGGCGTCCGACATGGCGAAGCGGTCCTGTTGACGGGCGAGTCGATCCATCTGCGCGCCACCGCGAGCCTGCGTGATGCGGTTCCGGAGGGCTCGGCGTTCGTCGAGAGCGGACTCGCTGGAGCGCTTGCAGGTGTCCATGTGCAGGTCCACCGCGTCGCCGGGGCCGCGGAGCCGGTACCGGCATGATCGCGACCGTCGGCCTGTATGAGCCGTGGTGGATCCAGATCCTCAAGGCGATCGTGATCTTCCTTGTCGCGCTCGGCATCCTCCCGCTGATCATCGTCTACGAACGCAAGCTGCTCGGGCGCTTCCAGGGTCGCTACGGCCCCAACCGCGTCGGTCCGTTCGGGCTGATGCAGCCGCTCGCGGAGATCGTCAAGTTCGCGACCAAGGAGGACTCGCGCCCAACCACGTCGATCGGCTTCCTGTTCGCCTTCGCGCCGGTGATCTCGATCCTCACAGCGGTCGCGGCGTTTGCGCTCGTGCCGTTCGGCGACCGCCAGGATGTTTTCGGCACGAAGGTCGGCCTCTACGGCGTCGACCTCGGCATCGGCCCGCTGTACGTGTTCGCGTTCGGCGCGGTGGCGTTCTATGGGATCATGCTCGGCGGCTGGGCGTCGGGCTCGAAGTACTCCTTTCTCGGCGCGATGCGCGGCGCGGCACAGTTGATCTCCTACGAGGTCTCTCAGGGCCTCGCGCTGGTCGGCGTGATCATCACTGCCGGGACGCTGTCGCTCACGGGGATCGTCCACGCACAGGGCGGCATCTGGTACATCGTGCCTCAGTTCGTGGGCTTTCTGGTGTTCCTTACGGCGGGTTTCGCTGAGACCAACCGCGTGCCCTTCGACCTTGTCGAGGCCGACGCGGAACTCGTCGCAGGCTACTTCACCGAGTATGGCGGGACACGCTTCGTGGCGTTCCTGTTCGCCGAATACCTGAACATGATGGTCGTCTCGGGGGTCGCGGTGACGGTGTTCCTCGGCGGCTGGCTGCTGCCGTTCGGAATCCATCCCCCGGGGTTCATCGACCCCTTCGTCGTGCTCGCGAAGATGATGCTCCTGATCACCTTCTTCATCTGGATTCGCGCGACGCTGCCGCGCCTGCGCTACGACCAGCTGATGAGCTTTGGTTGGAAGGTGCTGCTGCCGCTGGCAACGGCAAATGCGCTGATCACGGCAATCGTGGTGGTGGCAACCGACTGATGCCCTGGAGCCTGAGAGAAGACGAGATCGCTGTCCAGCACGCGCCTGAGCCGGGCGGCGCGGGCGGCGCCTACCGCGTCTTTGGCGAGACGCTGCGGGGACTCAAGACGACCTTTGCGCGGATCGTCGAGGGACCGCACACGATCCAGTACCCCGAGCAGAAGGTGCCGGTCTACCCGCGCTTTCGTGGCCGCCACAAGCTGCATCGCTTCGAGGACACGGGACTCGAGAAATGCGTCGGCTGCTCGCT
Organism: Solirubrobacteraceae bacterium; assembly: GCA_050997675.1. Classification (GTDB taxonomy): domain Bacteria; phylum Actinomycetota; class Thermoleophilia; order Solirubrobacterales; family Solirubrobacteraceae; genus Palsa-513. The sequence continues at coordinate 29,679 of JBPCQX010000035.1, read as the reverse complement.
CTGCGCGGCGGCATGCCCCGCGGACTGCATACGTGTCGTGGCGGCGGAGAACAACCCTGAGATGCGCGTCTCAGCCGGCGAGCGCTACGCGGCTGTGTATGAGATCAATCTCGCCCGATGCATCTTCTGCGGCTACTGCGAGGTCGCGTGCCCGTTTGACGCGATCACGATGGGCCATGACTTCGAGCTCTCGGACTACAACCGCTCGGACCTGATCTTCACGAAGGAGATGCTGCTCGCCGAGCCTGTCGAGTCCACGCCGCTGCGGGCCGAGGGCGAGTAGATGGCCCAGGTCGTGTTCTTTGTTGCGGCGATCGGCGCGCTGGCGGGCGCGATCGGGGTGATCGCCCTGTCCAACCCGTTCTACAGCGTGCTTGCGCTGGTCTCCCACCTGATCGCACTGGCGATGCTGTTCCTGCTACTGCGCGCAGAGTTTGTCGCCGCAGCCCAGGTCGTCGTCTATGCCGGCGCGGTGATGGTGCTGTACATGTTCGTCGTCTCCTACGTCGGCGGTGAGGACATGCCGCTGGCGAGGGCGACGGGTCGCGGGCTGACGCTCGGGGCGTTTGTGTTCGGCGGTGCGCTCGCGGTGGAGTTGATGCTCGCGGTGCTCGGATCGTCGTTGAAGGCCCTCGACGGTCGCGGCGGCCCCTACCAACCCGGCTTCGGCTCGGCGGGCCAGATCGGGGACCTGCTGCTGACGAGGTTCCTGGCGCCGTTCGAGATCGCCTCCTACCTGCTGTTGATCGCCGCTGTCGGGGCCGTGGTGCTCGCGCGCCGGCGCGGCGGCATCGAGGACGACGCTTCCGGCGCCACACTGAGCGCGATGGACGTGTTCGGCCCGCGCCCGCTCAACACGGGCACGATGGCCGAGGGCGTCGGCCGGCTCGACTCCGAGGCCGAGCCCGAGCTCGAACTCGGCGTCCAGGGCGGCGCGGAGCAGCGCGCGTGAGCATCGCCTGGTTTGAGACCGTGGCGGCGCTGATCTTCTGTATCGGCGCCGGCGGCGTGCTGACGCGGCGAAACCCGCTCGTGGTACTGCTCTGCCTCGAGTTGATGTTGAACGCGGCGAACCTCTCGCTGATCGGCTTTTCGCGCATGTGGGGCAATGGCGACGGCCAGGTGTTCGCGCTCGTTGTGATGGTGGTTGCCGCCTGCGAGGTCACTGTCGGACTCGGCGTGATCGTCGCGATGCAGCGGCGCAGGCTGCCGATCGATGTCGACGAGCTGCGGGAGCTCCAGGGGTGAGCCGCGTGCGCCGGCGCCGCTGCGCGGCGGGCAGGTGCGTGCGTCCGACCGCCGCTGGCGCTGCGCTCGGCGCACTCCCCTGCGCTCGCTCGCGGACCCGAGGCGCTCGCACGAGTGAAGCCAAATCGGCAACGCGGGCTCGAAAGGCTCGCTCATGAGCGCGACGACGGCTGGCTGGCTGGTGGTCGCGTGCCCCTTGCTTGGCACGGCCCTGATCGGGCTGCTGTACAAGCGGCTCCCGGGCCGCGCCGCGGGCTGGTTGGGCCTCACGGCGGTCGCGGGCTCGTTCGCTTTCGCGCTGGTCGCCCTGGCGAAACTTCAAGGTGCCGGCCCGGCGCACCGCCAGCTCAGCTCGACGCTGTGGAACTACGCGAGCACGGTCGGCGTGGATGCAAAGCTCCAGATTCTCGTGGACCCGCTGTCGGTGCTGATGATCTGCGTGGTCGCTGGGGTCTCGATGCTGATCCTGCTCTACAGCGTCGCCTACATGGGCGAGGACGCGGGCTACTCCCGCTTCTTTGCGTACATGAACTTCTTTGTCTTCTCGATGCTGCTGCTCGTGCTCGCGGGGAACTTCCTGCTGCTGCTCGTCGGCTGGGCGTTCGTCGGCGCCGCGTCGTACCTGCTGATCTCCTTCTGGTACCGGCGAACGACGGCGACCCGGGCCGGGATCAAGGCGTTCGTGATCAATGTCGTCGGCGACGTCGGGCTCGTGCTTGGCACGTACTTCATCTTCAAGCACACCCACACGCTGGACTTCCTGAAGACCTTCCACGCGATTGACGGCGGGCTGTTTAGGCGCAACGACGGCGACCTCGTGGCGGGCTGCATTCTGTTGCTGGTCGGCGCCTTCGCCAAGTCAGCTCAGATCCCACTGCACACCTGGCTGCCGGACGCGATGGAGGGCCCGACGCCGGTCAGCGCGCTGATCCACGCGGCAACGATGGTGACGGCAGGGGTCTACCTGATCGCGCGTATGCATCCGCTGTTCGAGCAGGCGCCGGCGGCTGCTGATGTCGGCGCAGTGATCGGTTGCGCGACGCTGCTGGTCGCGGGCACGATCGGGTTGGTGGCGAGCGACCTCAAACGGGTGATCGCCTACTCGACGGTGTCGCAGGTCGGATACATGATCATGGGCGTCTCGGTCGGGGCCTACACAGCGGGGATGTTCCACCTGATGACCCACGCGTTCTTCAAGGCGCTGCTGTTCATGGCGGCGGGCTCGGTGATCAACGCCATGGCCGGCCAGCAATCGCTCGAGAAGATGTCGGGCTTCCGGCGCGCCATGCCGTTCACGTTCGGCTGCTTTCTAATCGGCGGCCTGGCCCTGAGCGGGGTGCCGCCATTCTCGGGCTTTCTCTCCAAGGACGAGATTCTGCTGCTCGTCGGTAACCGCGGCGGCTGGCACTGGGGGCTCTACGTGGCCGGCTACCTCGGGGCGGTGCTGACCGCGCTCTACACCTTCCGGATCATTTTCCGTGCCTTCCTCGGCGAGCCCTGCCCGGAGGCGGCGGAACTCGAGCGCGGACATCTGCACCACGCAGAGCAGCCGACGAACCCGGCGAGCGGTGAGGTCGAGGACACCGATGTCGGCTTTCCCGGCCCCGGCCACTTCATCGCCGAGTGGGCCTGGCCGATGAAGGCGGCGATGAGCGTGCTTGCGCTGCTGGCGCTGGTAGGCGGCGTTGTCCAGATCCCGAAAGAGACGAGCTGGCTCGACAAGTTCCTCGCCCCTACGTTCAGCGATTCGCGGATCGTTGACGTTCCCTCGGACGGGCTGCTGGCGTTCGGCCTCGTGCTCGGCACGGTGGCGGGGCTGGCGGGGATTGCGATCGCCTACTACGTCTGGGTGGCCCGACCGGGAACTTCGGCCCGGCTGACCGAGCGGCTGCGTCCGCTGCACACGCTGTTCGCAAGCAAGTGGTATTTCGACGAGGCGATCGACCTGCTCGTCGTGAGGCCGGGCGCCTGGCTCGGCAGGTTCGCGCAGCAGACCTTCGAGCGTGCGTTTGTCAACGGTGCGCTGGTCGGCGGCACAGTCGGCGTCGTGCGGGCCGGCTCCGCGGCGGTGCGCGGGGCCCAAAACGGCTTCGTGCGCTACTACGCAGGGCTGATCGTCGTCGGGGCAGCGGCGGTCGTCCTCTACTTCCTGATCGAAGGCTGACGTGCTGCTGACGCTCCTGATCTGCCTGCCGTTTGCAGCCGCGCTGCTCGGCGCGCTTGCGCGCCTTCCGGGCCCGGCGGCGCTGGTCGGCGCCTTGGGCTCGCTGGGAATCGCTGTCTCGCTGATCGCGGGATACGGCGGGCATGGATTCAGCCATGTCTATGACCACGTGTGGATCCGTGAGCTGGGCATCCACTACAAGGTTGGTGTCGATGGCCTAAACCTGTTCCTGGTCGCGCTCACGACGTTCCTCTTTGCGCTGGCCTTGCTGGCCAGCAACCTGCGCTCGTGGGACAAGCCGCGGCTGTTCTACTTTCACCTCGCGCTCGCGGAGTCGGCGGTGCTGGGGGCGTTCCTCGCGCAGGATCTGGCGTTGTTCCTCGGGTTCTTCGATCTGATGCTGATTCCGTTCTACTTCCTGCTCGGCTCGTGGGGCGGCGCCGACCGGGTCGCGGCCACGACGAAACTGGTGATCTACACCCTCGTTGGCTCACTGCTGATGCTCGCTGGGGCGATCGCGCTGGCCGTGCTGACGAGCGAGGCGAGCGGACACCACCTCTCCTTCGTTCTCTCCGACCTCCAGTCCAGCCCCCTGGCCAAGGGATCGCAGGAGTGGATCTTCCTCCTGTTCGCGGCGGCATTCTTGGTCAAGATGCCTGCCTTCCCTCTCCATGGTTGGATGCCCGACGGCTACCGCGCGATGCCGATCGAGGTCCTTACGGTCTTCAGCGGCGTGCTGGCGAAGGTCGGCGCGTACGGCTTCCTGCGGATCGTGCTACCGATCATGCCGGGCGCCTCGGCGCATTTTCAGACGCTGCTGCTGCTGATCGGCCTGGCCTCGATCCTGTATGGCTCGGCGATGGCCTACACGCAGACGAACGTGCGCCTGATTGTGGGGTACTCCTCGGTCGCACAGCTCGGCTTCATCACGATGGGAATCTTCGCGCTCTCGCCGCAGGGCGCGCAGGGCGCGGTACTTCAGATGGTCAACCACGGGCTTGTCGTGGCGCCGCTGTTCTTCATCATCGCGCTGCTCGCGCGGCGCGCCGGCAGCGAGGACATCCGCGACATGGGGGGCATCGCGCTGCGGGCTCCTGTTCTAGCCACAGTGTTCCTGGTCGTTGCGTTCGCGGCGCTGGCGATGCCGGGCTCGGGCAACTTCGTCGGTGAGTTCATGATCCTGCTCGGCGTCTTCAACGCCAAGCTGGCAATTGCGGTCGTTGCCTTTGCAGGCGTCGTGATGGCCAGCGTCTACATGTTGCGTGCGTTCATCCGCACGATGCACAACCGCACGGGCCCGCACGTCGACCCGCGCGAGTTGAGCGTGCGAGACGCTCTGGTGCTGGTCCCCTTGGTCGCAGCGATCTTGCTATTCGCGCTGTACCCGCAGCTCGAACTGCACAGAGCGGAGAGCTCGGTCGGCGGCTCGGTCGCGGCGGCGCAGGCGGCTGCAAGACCTCGGGCTGTGGCGAGCATCGCGGCTGCGCCGGCGCCGCGGCGAGGGGCCACGCGATGAGGCGCCACCACCTGGCGATCCCGAGCGTCAACTTTGCTGCGCTATCGCCGCTCGAGGTGCTGCTGGCGGGCTCGTGCGTGGTGCTCCTGCTCGGGCTCGCCCGCTCGCAGCGCACGCGCTCCCAGCTGGTCCCTGCCGCCACGGTCGTCGCGCTGCTGGCGGCACTGGGAGCGACGATCTGGCAGTGGAACGACCACGTCTCGGCGCTTTCGGGAGCGCTCGCCGTCGACGACCTGACGCTGATGCTGAACTTCGTCTTCATCAGCGCGGGGCTGGCGACGACGCTCTTGTCCTGGCGGGCTGCGGCGCCGCGGGAGGCGGCCCACGGCGAGTACTACGCGCTGCTGCTCGCCTCGATCGCCGGCATGTCGGTGCTCGCCGAGGCGCAGAACACGATCACGCTGTTTGTCGGGCTGGAGCTGCTGTCGATTCCGCTGTACGTGCTGTGCGCTACCGAGATGCACCGCGCCTCCTCGCTGGAGTCGGGGCTCAAGTACCTGATCATCGGCTCCGTCGGCACGGCGACGCTACTGTTCGGCTTGGCACAGATCTATGGCGCTACGGGCGCGACGGACTTCGCGCAGATCGCGGCGGCGGGCCACGCGGGAGACCCGCTGCTGCTGAGCGGGATCGCCCTGGTTGTAGTCGGCCTGGCCTTCAAGGCCTCGGTGGCTCCGTTTCACCAGTGGACCCCGGATGTCTACGAGGGCGCGCCGACGCCGATCACGGCGTTCATGGCGATCGCCACCAAGGCCGCGGCGCTGGGCGTCTTCCTGCGCTTCTTCGACGTTGCCCTGATCGGAGACAGCGGGACCTGGGCCCCGGCCCTCGCTGCGCTGGCGACGATCACGATCATCGTGGGCAACGTTGGGGCGCTCGGGCAGTCCTCGATGAAGCGCATGCTTGCCTACTCCTCGGTTGCGCAGGCCGGCTACATGCTGGCTGGGGTGATCGTTGCGACGCGACTCGGTGCGCGTGCGACGGTGTTCTACCTGGCGATATATCTGCTGATGAACCTCGCGGCCTTTGCGGTCGTGATCGCGCGCGAGCGCGAAACCCCTTTCGGCGACGACATCGATGCGCTCGCGGGGCTCGGCTCGAGCCGACCGTGGCTCGCCTGGCCGATGACGATCGCGATGCTGTCGCTCGCGGGTATCCCGGCGACCGCGGGCTTCATCGGCAAGATCTATCTGATCCAGGCAGCAGTCGATGGCGGCTACGCCTGGCTCGGAGTGGTGATCGTGGTGGGCTCGGCGATCTCGCTCGGCTATTACTTTCGCGTCCTGGCGGCGATGTGGATGCGCGAGCCCCCGGCTCCGGCGATGGCCGGCGGCGCGCTTGACGCGGAGCCGGCGCTGCGGGGGGGCCATCCGGAGGTGGTCGTCGTTGCGCTGCTGAGCGGGGCTGGGAGTATCTTCTTCGGGATCGTCCCGCAGCCGCTGTTCGATCTCGTGCGCGGTGCGGGATCGGCGCTCGGGGGGCTCTTTTGAGCGCCCATGACACCACCACGCTTGCCTGGCGGCCAACCGTCGGCCGCCCGTGAGATCTCGGTCGAGTACGCGGGCAGCGCGCGCACTTCGGCGAGCTAGGCCACGCCGGGCTGGACCGGTGCCAAGCGTCCGCCGCGGCGGCTAGTGTGCGCCGCCCGTGATCGAGAATTTCACCGAAACCGAGCGCGCGTTGCTGGTGCCGCGCTTCTCCAACCTCGACTCGCCGGTGTTTGCGATCCGCAACCTGCCGGAGACGGTCAAGGGAGCGATGTTCGCCCGCTATTCCCGCTACGGCGGCACGCTTCGCAGGCTCTATCTCGACGAGTTTGCGGGCGAGCTCGAGGCTAGCGGGGCGGTTGACGACGGCGAGAGCGCGCGCGCGGCGCAGCTCTACGAGCGGATCTTCGTCGGCTACGGCGATGACTCGGTGGCCCAGCTCGGCGGCGCCCACGTGGCCTGCGAGTGGGTCTCCAACATCCTGACGAAGATCCTCCAGCGTCCCCGGCTCGGTTCCTACCTCGAGCAGTCCACGCGCTACATCGCCTACGACGCCCCGATGCCGGGCGGCGGCTACCGCTACTACCGCGATCCCGAGCTCGGCGAGCGCTACGAGCACGCCATGGACGAGTTGTTTGGGATCTACTCTGCTTCTCTTCCCGTTGTTTGCGGCTGGGCGCGTGAGATGTTCCCGGCGGCGCCCGACGAAGCACCCGGGGCTCACGAGCGGGCGGTGCAGGCGAAAGCGCTTGACTTGCTTCGTGGGCTCCTGCCTTCGGCGTCGCTTTCACACATGGGGATCTACGCGAGCGGACAGACATACGAGGCGTTGATCCTGCACCTGCTGGCTCACCCGCTGCCGGAGGCTCGGCGCTATGGGCGGATGATTTTCGAGGCCGTGCAATCGATCATCCCCAGTTTTGTCGCGCGGGTCGAACGTCCAGAGCGCGGGGGCGAATGGATCGGCTATCTGGAGCGTCGCGAGCAGGCGGGCCGGCGCTGGGCGGAACGGCTCGGCTTGGGCGAGGCGGACGAGCGGGAATCGGGGCCCGGGGTGCGGCTGCTGCGCGTTGAGGGCGATGAAGACGCGCTGATCGCGGCGCTTCTGTTCGAGGGCGGCGCGGCATCTGAGGCACGGGCGCTTGCTGCGGCTCGCCAGCTCGACGCGGCTACGCGAGCGGAGCTGTTGCTCGAGCTGATCGGCCTGCGCTCCAATCGCCGCCACCGCCCCGGCCGCGGCTTCGAGGCGCTCCGCTACCGCTTTGAGATCGTCTCTGACTACGGTGCTTTTCGAGACCTGCAGCGCCACCGCATGCTGACCGTGCAATGGCAGACGCTGACGCCGGAGCTTGGCGCGGGGGTACCTGCGGAGATCGACGAAGCGGGCTGCGGCGACGAGTACCGCCGGGCCCTGGAGCTCTCCCGCGCGGCATATGAGACGCTACGCGAGCGGGGCCTGGGGCGCGCCGCCCCGTACGCACTTTGCCTCGGCTACCGGATCCGCTACGTGCTCGACCTCAACGCGCGCGAGGCGATGCAGCTGATCGAGCTGCGCTCGGGCCGCGAGGGGCACCCTTCATACCGCGCCGTGGCGCACGAGATGCACTCTCAGATCACTGCGGTGCACCCGGCGGTGGGCGCGGCGATGACGCACGTCGACCGCCACGTCGAGCCGCGGCTGGAGCGAATCCTGTCCGAGATCCGCTCGGAGAGAAAGCGCGGCGCGCGTGCAGCGCGGGCCTAGGGCGCCGATCTAATTGCAGCTCGAACAACCCAGCCCCAATGAACGACAGCCAGCCCAACACCGTCCAGGGCAACAAGAGCGGACACTGCAGCGGGCTGTAGCTCGCGGTCAGCGATCGAGTTCTGCCTGGCGCAGCTCGATCCGGCGGATCTTTCCCGTCAGCGTCTTCGGCAGATCGGACACGAACTCGACCTTGCGTGGATAGGCATAGGCCGACAGGCGGTCGCGCACGAAGCCCTTGATCTCCGCTGCCAGCTCGTCTGACGCGACGTGGCCCGCGGCGAGCACGATAAACGCCTTGACGACGTTGCCACGGCGCTCGTCGGGTGAGGCAACCGCGGCGGCCTCCGCCACCGCAGCGTGCTCGAGCAGCGCAGACTCGACCTCGAACGGGCCGATCCGGTAGCCGGCCGCAATGATCACGTCGTCCGCGCGGCCCTCGTACCAGTAGTAGCCGTCGTGATCAGCGGACGCGGCATCCTTGGAGTGGAACCACTCGCCGCCAAAGGCCTCGCGGCTCTCCTCGGGCTGGTTCCAGTATCCGAGCGGATAGTGCGGGTTCGAGCGGGCCCGCAGGCAGATCTCCCCGCGCTCGCCGGGTCCGACGGGCTGCTCGTCCTCGTCGAGGATCGCGACGTCCCAGCCTGGCAGAGGGCGGCCCATCGAACCTTCGCGGACCTCCATCCAGGGAAAGTTTCCGCACAGCGGGTAGGACTCGGTGAGCCCGTAGTAGTCGAGCACCGTCACGTCGTACTGATCGCGAAACCAGCGGATCGCCTCTGGGTTGAGCGGCTCGCCCGCAGAGCAGACGATGCGAAACGCCTGCGGATAGCGGGTGCGCGCGTCGTTGATCGACATCATCGAGCGAATCGCCGTCGGCGTCGCAAAGACGTTTGAGACCTGGTGGCGAGAAAGGAAATCGAGCTGCTTGTGCGCGTCGAAGCCGCCCTCGCGCTGGAGCACGCACTGGACCGCCCCGAGGCGCCATGGGCCGAGCAGCGGCGCGATCCCCGCAGCCCATGCCCACTCCCCCATACCGTGGAAGCGCTCGCAATCCCTCACCTCATGGCAGTAGATGAACTCCTCGTGGGCGAGCAGGTAGCGGTGTGCGTGGATGATTCCCTTCGCAAGGCCGGTCGTGCCCGAGGTGTAGTAGAGCTGAGCGGGGTCGTTCGCGCCTGTGTCGACCGACGCGAAGGAGTCCTCCTCGCTCGCGAAGGCGTCGTCGATCAAGAGGACCTCCTCCACGAGTTCGCGCGGGAATCGATCGACGTTTGCGCGGTCGGTCACAAGCACCTTCGCCTCGGAGTCTTCGAGGCGATGGCGGATACCGTCGTCGCCGTAGAGCACGGACATCGAGAGCAGCAGCGCGCCGAGCTTCCACGTGGCGAAAAAGATCGCCGCGGCCTCGGGCGTCGGCGGCAGCACCAGCGCGACGCGGTCGCCCCGCTCCACGCCAAGCCCTGCCAACACGTGGGCAGCCTTGGCGGAGAGCGTCTGGAGCTCGCCCCAGCGAACCTCGCGGACCGTGCCATCGTAGTGCTCGTGAACCATCGCGAGCTTCTGGGCCGGATGCTTGTCGCAGACGTCCTGGGCGAGGTTGTAGTGCTCGGGCACGCTCCAGCTGTGCTCAGCGCAGGCCTGCTCGTATGCGTCCATCGCCGCGTCTAATCCTCGGCGGCCTGCCCGGCCTTGATCCGGTCCTCGAGCTGGGACATGATGTCCGGGTCGCGCAGCGTTGTGACGTCCCCGAGCGCGCGACCCTCGGCGATGTCGCGGAGCAGGCGGCGCATGATCTTGCCCGAGCGGGTCTTCGGCAAGTCGTCAGCCCAAATAATCCGCTTCGGGCGCGCGAACTTGCCGATCCGCGTGGCCACAGTCTCGCGGATCCCGGCCTCCACTTCAGCGTTTCCGTCGGTGTCTCCCTGGAGCGTGACGAACGCGCAGATCGCCTGCCCTGACTGCTCGTCGGCTTGCCCGATCACCGCAGCCTCGGCAACCATCTCGTGGGCGACGATCGCTGACTCGACCTCAGCGGTCGACAGGCGGTGGCCCGAGACATTGACAACATCGTCGATCCGACCGATCACCCACAGGTAGCCGTCCTTGTCGCGCCGCGCCGCATCGCCGACGAGGTAGGTCTCCTTGCCAAAGCGCTTGAAATACGTCTCGACGAACCGATCGTCCTCGCGGTACAGCGTCCGCAGCATCGACGGCCACGGGCGCTTGATCACGAGCAGGCCCTGTCCGTTCTCCACGCTCTCGCCATCGGATTCGCCAACGACGTCGACCTCGACCCCGGGAAAAGCGTGCGTCGCCGAGCCGGGCTTGGTGGACGTGATGCCCGGGAGCGGCGTGATCATTATCGCGCCGGTCTCCGTCTGCCACCAGGTGTCGACGATCGGGCAGCGCCCGCCGCCAATCACCTTGTGGTACCAGAGCCAGGCCTTGGGGTTGATCGGCTCGCCCACGGAGCCGAGCAGGCGCAGCGAAGCGAGGTCGTACTTCTTGGGGTGCTCAGAGCCCCACTTGATGCAGGCGCGGATCGCGGTCGGGGCGGTGTAGAAGATCGAAACCTTGTAGCGCTCGCAGAGCTCCCACCAGATCCCCTTGTGCGGGTAGTCAGGCGCGCCTTCGTACATCACGGAGGTGGCACCATTGGCGAGCGGCCCGTAGACGATGTAGGAGTGTCCGGTGACCCATCCGACGTCCGCCGAGCACCAGTAGACGTCTTCCCCGCTTTTGAGATCAAAGACATAGCGGTGGGTTGCCGAGACACCAGTGAGGTAGCCGCCGGTGGTATGCACGATGCCTTTTGGCTTAGCCGTCGAGCCGCTCGTGTAGAGGATGTAGAGCGGATCCTCGGCATCCATCGGCTCCGCTTCGCATTCGGGCTCTGCGGCCTTCATTGCATCGGCGTACCAAACGTCGCGTCCCTCCTTCATGTCGCACTCCACGCCGGTGTGTTTGACGACGACGATCCGCTCCAGCGTTTGGAGGTCGCCCATGACTTGGTCGACGCTCTGTTTGACGGGCGCGGTCTTTCCCTTGCGGGCCGCGCCATCAGCGCAGATCAGCAGCTTCGCCTCTGAGACCTCCATGCGCTCGCGCACCGCCTCTGCGGAAAAGCCGCCGAAGACCACATTGTGCGGCGCCCCGATGCGTGTACAGGCAAGCATCGCGACGACGACTTCGGGAATCATTGGCAGGTAGATCCCAACGATGTCGCCCTTGCGCACCCCGAGATCCTTCAGCGCGTTGGCGAAACGCTGCACGTCGCGGTGCAGCTCGGCGTAGGTGATGTCGCGCTCGCCGCCCTCCTCGCCGCGCCAGTGGAACGCGACGCGGTCGCCGCGGCCGGCCTCGACGTGGCGATCGAGGCAGTTGTAGGAGACATTCAGCTTGCCGCCGACAAACCACTTGTAGAACGGGGGGTTTGAGTCATCGAGCACGGTGTCCCATTGCTTGAACCAGTGCAGCTCGCTTGCCTGCTCAGCCCACCACCCCTGCCAGTCGGCGTCCGCCTGCTCGTAGATCGCCGGGTCCGAGAGCACCGCGCGCTCGCGAAACTCCGGCGGAGGGTCGAAGGTCTCAACCTCGAGCAGCGAGGCGAGCTCGCGCTCCAGTTGTGCGTCGCCCGTGGCGATCTCATCGGCGGCCATCGTCTCTTGAACCTCTCTCACTCGGGGGTGCGGCCCGACTGGCCGCACCCCATCTCATTGCAGGACGCTAGACCGTCGGACCCCCCCGGGGCCGCGGCGGGCCGACTGGCAGGATCCAGCGGCCGTGACCGGCGAACATCACCTCAGCAAACGAGGCGTACCAGGCAGCGGCAGCCGTCGCGAGGCCGAAGTAGCCCCCGTACTTGGTCAGATCGGCGTTGGTGTCCGCGGCGCCCAATCCGAGCAGGAAGAAGGTGATCGTCAGCAGCAGGAACACCGCCTGGATCGCCCGCGAGCGGGTGAACGACGCGACGAACATGTAGAGCGTGAAGATGCCCCAACCAATCAGGAACAGGCCTACCGCCTTGCCCGCGGCGTTGACGTCCTTGATCGCCGGTTCGTAGAACTGGACGAAGGCCCAGAACGACAGCCAGAATCCGCCGTAGGAGCTGAACGCGACCGCTCCGAATGTGTTGCCGCGGCGAAACTCCCACATCCCGGCAAGCACCTGCACGATGCCTCCATACGTCAGCGCGAGCCCGAAAACAATCGGCTCACCGGCCTTTCCGACCAGGTCGGCGTTGTACATGCTGAGCACGAACGTGGTCAATGCAAACGCCGCGAGACCGAGCGGTCCGGGGTCAGCTGGGATCCACCCCCCCGCAGCCGTGGCCGGGGCCGTTGCCCCGACAGGCACCGCCGCTCGAGGCGGCGGCGCGGCCCCGCGAGGTTCCCCTGCGGGATAACCAGAAGCTTCCATCGATCCTCCCTTGTCTGCGATACGAGCCCGCCAGGGCGAGTCTCTTGGTCGACCCGAGTATGCCGCTGCGGAGAGCGAGTTGCAAGCGCAGTAAGCGTCTGTTCAGCGGCGCTTGCGCTTGCGCTTCTTCGAAGCGTTGGAGTCCACGCGTGCGATCGGCGCGGGCGTCGCGCCGGACGCCTCCCCGGCGGCCGCCGGGGCAGGCGCCCCCGCCCCTTGCCGGGCCTCTCGCAGCTCCTGCTGGGAGGGCCACGGGATCGCAACGCCCGCGTCCCATGCAGCCGGCAGCGGCGAGGGCCCGCGACCGCTCAACAGCACCCCCAGTGCGACGAGCCAGAAGGCTTGCACAACCGGCAGAGGCGACAGTTGCGTGAAGACGAAGATCGCCCCGCTGATGATCCCCAGCACGCCCATGAAGCGCGTCAGGAGCCCTGCGCGCATAGCGTTCAACGAAATGATCACGAACGCGAAGCCGATCGCGAAGTGCGAGGCGAACTCGAGCGCGCTTGCGAGGATCAGCGGCGTGGAGTTGGCGATCTGGTCAACCGCGTGCTGGCTGTGGTCGGCCTGATGGACGAACTGGTGCGCCTGGATCTGGAGCGCAATCTGGAAGGCCAGCCCGAACACACCGGCCGCGATCGGACCCCAGATGCCGACGACCAGCCCGATCGCAGGTAGGCCCTCCCGCCGCGCGCGCGTGGCGATGAACAGGTGGCGCAGAAGGACGGCCATCAACGCGAGGCCTGCGCCCGAGATCAGCGCCGCGAGCACGAACCCGATCGAATGGTGGTTGATGAATGCTTCCCCAGCGGCCCGCGGGCTTGCACCGGTTGCCGCTGCGCCGCGCAGCGCGGGCTCGGTGGCCTGGATCAGGCCCACGCTCGGAGCGCCCGAGGCAACGACGAACTGTCCGTCCAGCGCGCCGAGCAGCAGCAGGATCCCCGCTGCGATCGACGCTCCGGCGACGCGCGGGCGCTGCGCGCGCTCTGCTGCTAGGTCGGCTGTCATCGCGCCAGGAGGATACCCGGGAGACGCAGCTCAACCTCGGCCGGCTGGCGCCGGCGGCAGGGCGACGAGCCCGCCAAGGATCCGGTAGCCGCTGACTGACGGGTGATTGCCGTCGATCGTCAGGTCGGCCCGCATCCGCCCCGGCGCTCGAGGATCCTCCAGCGCTCGGTAGAAGCCCAACACCGGCACCCGCGCGCGGGCGCCGATTTGAGCGATCAGGCGGTTCAGCTGCTCGATCGGCCCGGCGGCGCCCGGATAGCCGTTGTTCCACGGCAGTACCTCGACCAGCTCAACACCGAGGCCGAGCGCTTGGGCGCGGCGCACGATCCCCTCCAGACCGCGCGCGGCGTCGGCAACGGAGCGCCCCTGCGCGATGTCGTTGATGCCGCCCTGAACGATCAGGTAGCGCGCCCCACGCGCGCAGGCATCGAGCCGCAACGCAATCTGCTCGACCCGCTCGCCGAACACGCCGCAGTTGCGGAACGGGACGCGCAGGCGCCTGGTCGCCCAGTACTCATACTGGCTGCGCTCGTCGAGCGCCGAGCCGATCTGTGCGCGCACCTGCGGATCGGGATCCCAGATCGGCGATCCGGCAGTGATCGAGTCGCCGAGCGCGGCGACCAGCAAGTCTTGCCGCGGCGGCGCTGCACGCCTCGCGCCCTCGGCGCAGCCAGTCAGGCCGAGCGCCGCGCAGAAAAGAGCGAGTGCGGCAGACCGGATGCGAGCAGATGTTGCGCGCCGGGGCAAACGCGACACGCTACGCTGCTGCTTGATGGAAGGCTTCGGCGGACTATTCGGAGACCCGGACGAGCTTCAGCGCCGGATGGCCGAGTTCGCCGAGCAGATGCAGGGCCAGCAGCGGCTTGCGTGGGCCGACAATGCGATCAAGCTCGCGGTCGACATGACCGTCGCGGCGATCAACCGCGTCAACGTCCAGGGCAACTCCGAGCAGCAGGCACAGCAGATCCGCTCGCTGATGGCGACGATCTTCCCCGAGGCAGTCACGCTCGTGCGCGAGGCGCGCGAGGGGCTGCAATAGCCTCCTCGGCGTCGCGCGCGGCGCGGCCGGCGCGGACCACCTCCTTGAACGAGCGGAAGCGGAAGATCAAGACCAGCGCCCCGAACCCCACGCCTGCAGTGAACGCCGCAATCGCGATCTGCTGCCCGACGGAATAGGAGGCGACGATGTCGCCGCTCGCCGTGGCGGCGAACACCTTTACCAGCAGTGCCTGCTGGACGCCGGCGCCGCCCGGCGTAAACGGCACTGCGCCGGCCACGGCGTTCACACCAAACACGAGCATCACGTTGCGGGGGGAGCCACCCACGCGGAAGGCATCGAGCAGGAACCAGAAGGCTGCGGCGCGACACAGCCAGCCGGCTGCCTGTAGTGCCAGCACCTCGCGCAGGTAGCGCGGGCGATCACGCAGAATCGTGAATCCCTGGCGCACGGTCGCCCAGAACGCACGCACGCGGCGCGAGAGGACGGCGAACGCAACGAGGCCGCCGACGCCGAGCGCGGTGAGCAGGAACAGCGTGAGGCGGAAGTTCCCCGCGAGGTAGGAGATGCCGAAAGCGTTGAGCTTGGCGAAGTCCGGCGGCTTGGGAAAGACGCCCTGGGTAAACGCGAACAGCAGCACGACGATGCCGATCAGCGTGTCGAAGATCGACTCGACGGCGAACGACGCAGCCACCGCGGCATAGCTCGACCGGGGAATCGAGGTCTTTGTCAGGAACAGCTTGATGATGTCGCCGCCGCGGGCCGGCACAACGTTGTTGAAGCCGACTGCGGCGAAGTAGGCTCCCCAGACCCGTCGCCACTGGAACGGCTCACGCGGATACGCGGCGCGCAGTGTGTGGAACATCGCCCGCGAGCGCAGCGTCAGGTTGACGCCGAAGAAAGCCAGGCCGAGCACCAAAGCGAACCAGTGAACTGCTGCAAGGTCGCCGAAGAATCGGCCGGCGGAGTCAAAGAACGACGACAGAGTGCTGCCGAGTGATGCCGAGGCGAGCATCAAGGCAGGTTACGGCTGCGGAGGACGCCACGCTCGGCGCCCCCCGCGCCGCTAGGAGCGCGCTACTTCTTGCTGCACTTCGAGCAGCGCTTCTTGCCGTGGTACTTCTTGTATTTCACGCAACGCTTGCCCTTGTTGCTGTGGCTCTTGGCCAGTGCGGTGCCCGGCACCCCAGCCGTGAATGTCATGCTCGCAAGGGGTTTGACTCAGTCGCTGTCGTCGTCGTCTCGGCTGTCGCCGTCATCGCTGCCGTCGTCGCTGCTGTTGTCGTCATCCTGATCGGACGCGCACGGCGACGCCACGTCAGGATCGACCGGGAGCTGCGGCAACAGGCGGCTCAGCTCCTCGTCGAGCGTGAGCGCCTCCAGGGGCGCGGCTGTCATGTATTGGTCCCTCCCGGAATCAGCCGCCCAGCGACGGCGTTGGTTGATCGGAAATCGGCTGTCCGGCGGCGCCGGACGCGGCCGAGACGCTCGAGACATCGCTGTTGGTCGACTCGATCGACGCAGAATCGACCTTGCCGCCCTTGAGCGACGAGGCGAGCGACTTCAGCTTGTTGCCCAAAGCGGTCAATGGTGTCAGCAGCTTGGTGAGCAGTGGACTGGACTTGGCGTCCGTCAGCGCGAGCTTGATCTCGTGATAGGCGAACAGGCCCGCAAGACCGGCCTTCAGCGCGGCCTTCTTGTGACTCAACAGGCCGCCCTTGGTCAGCGCTCCTGCCTTGAACGGCTTGTAGATGTAGCGGTGGAAGGCGCCGAACGCCAGGCCTGCGTGGAAGACGAATTTGGTCTTGGCGAAATGCGTCTTCTGCGGTGTCGATTGCGTCGTCTGGCTGCTGCTGGAGCTCTGCGAGGAACTGCTCGTCGAGGACTTGCTGCCGCAACCGGCGACGACAAGGACCAGACCGAGCGCCACGAGAGCGAGGATTCTGCGCGCTGACACTTTGATGCGACCTCCCGATTGGAAACAGCGCGAGCATAGCGGCCTACTTCAACAGTCGCGAGAGCCGGCGGTCCTTGAGCACGCGCCCTGAGGTTTGACACGTGGGGCAGTAGCTCATCACATACTGCTCGTAGTGGACGGCCTCCAGCCGCGTGGACTCGCAACGCGGGCAGGGCTCGCCCTGATGGCGGTGGACCTGCAACGGGAGCGGCAGCTTGTCGGGAATCGGGAGCCTGACCACGCGCTCGTAGTGCTCGATCGCCTCGGACATCGTCGCGACGATCTCGCGCCTCAGGCCTTCGAGCTCCTCGGGCGTCAGATCGTTGCCGCGCTTGAACGGAGAGAGGCGCCCGCGCCAGAGGATCTCATCGACCCACGAGCGACCGATCCCCGCCACGACACGCTGGTCGCGCAGCAGCGCATAGAGCGGGCGCGCCTGCGCAAGCAGCGGACCGAGCGGCGGCGGATCAGGCCACACATCGGGCCCCATCGCGGTGAGCGTCGCGTCCTGCGCGACGCCATCGCTGCTGAGCAGCCGCGCCCACGCCGCCTGGCGAGTGCCGAACTCGCGCAGGCGCAGCTCGCGTCCGTCGTCGATTCGCACCAGGAGGCGCGAGGTTCGATCCCGCGGGCCGGCGCGCTTGTCCCATAACTGCAGCCGGCCCGCCGACATCAGATGGATCAGCAGCACCAGCGGGCCGCGGAACTCGACGAGCAACAGCTTGCCGCGGCGCCGCACCCCCTCCACGCGCGAGCCGACGAGACCATCGAGCGGTGGATCGAAGGTCTTCAGTGTGTTCAGCCCAGGAGCGAGCGCCGACTCCACGCCTGCGCCGGTCAGCGCGCCCGCCAGGCGGCGCGCCGTGATCTCGACCTCGGGCAGCTCGGGCACAACCCAAAGCGTACGCGCAGGTCAGCGGACCGACGGCACCCGCACGCTGATCCAGCTCTTGACGAGCGGACCTGCGCGCTCGGCGACGAGCGGCTCGCCGAACAGGTGGACCATCTCGCGCCGGCGCAGCAGCGCGATCTGCTCCCAGTCGCCGCTCACGCCGAGGCGCCAGTACCGCCTGCGTGCCGCGGGCGGGAGCCAATGCGCCCCGGGCAGCAACGCGTGCGGCTCGAGTGGAAACGAATAGGCCGGCGTCTGCACGAACCAACCCCGCGCCACACGCCGCAGCTCGCGCGCGAACCGCTCCCGCGCCGCGCCGGGCTCGATGTGCTCGATCACGCTGCTGCTGTAGGCGAGATCGAATTCGGAGTCGGCAAAGGGCAGCCGGGCGGCGGCGTCAGCCTCCAGAAACGGTCCCGGATAGTGCGGCCGCGGCACCAGATCGACCCCTGTCACGTCAAGCGAAGGGTCCAGCGCGCGCAGGCCGAGCTCGCCGCAACCGACGTCGAGGATCCGTGTTCGCTGATCGGCGCCGGTCAGAGGGAAGAACCTGGCGTGGCGCCGGGCGCGCGCTCGGGCGGCCAGCGGAGCCGCCGCGCGCGTGCGCAACCCCTGCGCCGCCGTGTGGTACAAGCGCACGCCTTCGTGGTCAGATTGCTCAGATGACATCGCGCCAAGGATAGGCTCCGGCGCGAGATGAGCGAGGCCTACGATCCCGACAACCTGCTCGACCGCCGCACCCTTGGGTGCACGCTCGAGCTCGAATACTCCCACCTCGCGCGCCGCGAGCAGGAGATCCTCGCGGCGCGGCTCGATCCGCGCTCGGGCGACGTGGTCAGCGTGGGCTGTGGCTGGCATCCCGGCAGGCACCTGTTCCCTGCCCCCGCCTACCGTCTGACGGGCGTCGACATCGATGGTGACCGTGCGCGCAGCGTCGTCGAAAGCGGCGCCGCTGACGCGGGCGTGGTCGCCGCCGCAGGAGCGCTGCCGTTCTCCGCCGCCAGCTTCGACGTCATCCTCTACCGGCTCGTGATGCACCACGTCGCCTACGGCGGCGACCTCGCACCCCTGTTTTATGAGGCCGCCCAGCTGCTCCGTCCCGGCGGGGCGCTCGTGGCCGTCGAACCAGGCCTGTGGCATCCCGTCGGCGCCGCGCTCGCGCTCGCCAACCGTCTCGGTGCGGGCACCCGGATCCACGGCACACCCGACGATGTCCCGCTCTCGCCCCGGACGCTGCTCGCGCACGCCCGGGCAGCAGGCCTCAGCCCGGAGCTGTTCGCGCTCACGTTCTCCTGGCGACGCCTGCCGCCCGCGCTTCAGCGCTCGCTATGGCGTTTGGATGCGTTGGGCGAGCGTCCCGCCGCGCGCAACTTCGGCCACACGCTGATGCTGCTGGCGCACAAGCGCTAGCGCTAGCGCTGCAGCTTGCCCGCCTGGGAGTAGGCGCGGATCGGGGGGCCGAGGTAGACCTTGCCCGCGCCGGAAGTCCAACGCAGGCGCCAGCGGCGCCGGGCCTTGAAGGCAGAGGTCGCGTGCCAGTAGCCGAGCGCGTTGGTCGCGCGGGTCAGCAGCGGGCGGAAGCCGCGTCTGCCGTCGGCCACCTCGACCCGCACCGTGGTAGCAGCGTTGGCCGGGCGCGCGTAGCCCCACAGGGCGACGCGGCCGCCGCGGCGAGAGACGACCAGCGGCACCGGCCAGGCGCTGTAGGAAGGCTTTGCCTTGCCGCCCGTCAGCTCAAGGCCGGTATCGAAGCCGCCGAACTTCTTCAGCTTGTTGGAGCTCTTGCCCGGAGGCTCATCGCGCAGCAGATACTGGGAGAAGAACTTGACGCGGGGATTGCTCCAGGCGATGTGCTCGCCGATCGCCATGTATTCGGGCTGCTGGGCGAGTGAGACACCGTTGAAGGGGTCGGGGAAGCTCTGGATTCCAAACTCGGTCAGGTACACCGGCAGGTGCTTGGGGAGGGCCCGGGCACGGCCCGCCTTGTCGAGCGCATGCGTCAGGCGCGAAAGAACTCCGATCGTCACATCGTTCGGCTCCCGCGGCTTGAAGAACGGGCCTGCAAGCGTGGTGTAGGCGTGGTGCGCCCAGCCGTCGGCCGGGAGCGCCGAGCAGGACGACGCGCGGCGGTAGCGGTTGTCGAGACACAGCGCTCCGCGCAAAAAGGTCAGCGGCGCGACGTCGTGGCCGGTGCCGCGAGGGGCGGTCTCACCGAGCAGTACCTTCATTCCGTCGAAGTTGCCCGACGCCCGCAGACCGGCGTAGCCCGCCTGGTAGAGCCCGCGGTAGATGCGCGGTGAGGCGGGCTGGCCGTTGATGTACTGGGGATTGAGGAACTCGGGGTGATTGGGCTCGTTCCAGATCGAGAAGAGCTTCACCTGCTGGCCGTAGTGACGGCCCACGGCGGTCATGAAGCGCCCGTATTCGAGGGCGTCGGGGCGCGTGGTCTGGTCGACGCCGCGAGGGGTTGCCCACCGCGGGACCGGTCCGCTGACGGTCAGTAGGACCTGCCAGCCGCGCACCGCAGCGGCCTGCATCACGGCGTCGTACTGCCCCCAATCGTAGGCGGCGGGGTCCGTGGCGTCGAACGCGGGCTTGACCGCGGCGTTCGACGCCGGCGCCACGTCACGCCAGAGCAAGACGACGCGGATCGCACGGACGCCGAGCGAATCGAGTTGCGCGAGCGCGCCTGGGCGCCGCTGCGCGCTCAGCAGGTCCGGGGGGGCCTCGAACAGCACCCGCTGGTCGTGCGCGCCGAGCGCGGGGGCAACGCCGAGCACAGCCGTGGAGGTAAGCGCGCAGAGAAGGAGGGCAAGGAGTTTGAGTGAGCGCATAGGTAAACGCACGGCCCGACCGACTTGCTTGGGACGCGCAGCAAGTAAGACCCCGCCGAGGGCGGAATGTTTCGCATAAGCTCGCGCGGGCCATGACGGATTCAGCACAACACTCCGAGCCACAGCACGCGCCGGATGATGTGGTGCGCACTTGGGAGGAGGTCGCTCCCGGCGCCCGCTTGCCGCTGCTCGTCGTCGAGCCGCTGCTCGAGTTCATGGACTCTCACGGGCTCGGAGCGGGCGACGAGCTGTCCGTGGAGTCGGTCGGCGAAGGGCATTCGAACGTCACCTACCTGCTCCGGCGAGGCTCCACAGCGGAGCTGATCCTGCGCCGCCCGCCGCGGCCGCCGCTGCCCCCCAGCGCGCACAACGTCGGGCGCGAGGCGCAGCTGCTGGGCGCGCTCTCCGGGACCGCCGCGCGTGTGCCCGGAGTGCTCGCCGCTTGCTCTGACGAGACGATCATCGGGGCGCCCTTCTACATCATGGAGCGGATCGCAGGGGATGTGATCACGCAGGTCGTGCCGCAAGAGCTCGACACGACCCCGCAGCGGGCACGGATCGCAGACGAGCTGATCGACGCACTCGTCGAGGTGCACGCAGTCGATTGGCAGCAGATCGGACTGGAGGGGTTCGGCAAGCCCACCGGCTACCTCGAGCGTCAGCTGCGCCGCTTCATGGGGCTGTGGGAGATCAACCGCACACGCGAGCTTGGGGCCGTCGAGCGTGTCGGGACCTGGCTGGCGGACAACCTGCCAGCCTCTCCAGCGGCGACGATCGTCCACGGCGACTATCGCCTCGGCAACGTGATGTTCGCACCCGGCGCGCCGGCCCGACTGACGGCGATCTTCGACTGGGAGATGGCGACGATCGGCGACCCGCTCGCTGACCTGGGCTACATGTGCGCGCTGTGGATTCAGGGCAATGACCCCTCGCGGGGGATGTTCGAGCTCACGGGCGTGACGCGCGCCGAGGGCTTCCCCACGCGCGAGCAGCTGATCGCGTCCTACGAACAGCGCTCCGGCAGGTCGATGAGCGAGATCCGCTGGTACACGACGCTGGCGCTCTGGAAGTCAGTGGTCTTCATGGAGGGAAACTACAAGCGCGCAATCTCAGGGAGCACCGACGACCCATTCCTGAAGTCGTTCGGCGATGGGGTTCTCGACCTCGCCGCACGCGCTGAGGAGGTCGCCCATGGCGACTCGGACTGAGGCTTCGTACCGCACCGCCCTGCTGCTCGACTGGGGAGGCGTGCTGACAACTGACCTGTTTCACTCGTTCGGCGTTTTCTGCGAAGGCGAGGGACTCGATCCGCAGGCGCTGCGCAAGGCCTTCCGCGGCGACGTGAACGCGCGGGAGCTGCTGATCGCGCTCGAGGAGGGCCGGATGCCGGAGTCCGAGTTCGAGCCGCAGCTAGCGGCGCTGCTCGGGATCAACGA
Source organism: Solirubrobacteraceae bacterium (assembly GCA_050997675.1). Classification (GTDB taxonomy): domain Bacteria; phylum Actinomycetota; class Thermoleophilia; order Solirubrobacterales; family Solirubrobacteraceae; genus Palsa-513. The sequence goes on along the minus strand of JBPCQX010000035.1, from coordinate 7,974 downwards.
TGCAGCCGGATTGATCGACCGGCTGTTCGCGGGAGCGGGTCCCGACCTGGCGATGCGGGAAGCCGTCCGCGCCGCCCGCGCGTCAGGGGTACGTACGGGGCTGATCTCAAATTCCTGGGGGGTGGAGCGCTACCCCCGCGAGCTGCTGGCCGAGCTGTTCGACGGCGTCGTGCTCTCCGGCGAGGTCGGGATGCGAAAGCCGGCGCCGGAGATGTACACGCTGGGGGCCGGGCGGGCGGGTGTGGAGCCGGCTGCGTGCGTGTACGTCGACGATCTCCCGTTCAACCTGCAGCCCGCGCGCGAGCTCGGCATGGAAGTGGTCCACCACACCCACGCCGCAAGCACGATCGCCGAGCTCGAGCGGCTGCTCGGGGTTGCGCTGGCGCGGTAGGTTAGCCAACCTGCTCACCCCAACTCCCCCCTCCGTGCCGCCTCCAACGCCGCCCGCGGGTCGAGCGCCGGATCGGCGCGGCTCAGCTCCCACGCGCGATCAGCGAGCTCGACCCCCGCGGCCGCCGAGGAGTCAGCGTCAGCCATTGCGAGCGACAGGTAGAGCCCGTACAGCTGCTCCTGGCTCGCCGCCGCGCGGTCGACGCTCTCGGGCGGCTGGAGCGCGCGCAGCGCGGCGCGCAGCGCGCCTACGCCGCCCTTTGCCCGCCCGCCGAACAGCGAGCCGCCGCACTTGCGCGGGATCGAAGCCGCGATTGCGCCCGTCGCTGGATTGAGCACGTCCACGCGACTGCGCAGACCTTCGCGCGTCAGCACGATTCGCCAACCACTGAGGCGCAGGTAGCCGAGCTGAGCGGCGAGCGACAGCCAGCCGGCGAGCTCGGCTTCCTCGCGAAAGCGCGCCTGGTGGTAGACGAGATGCGTACCGCTGGGCAGATGCTCAGCCCCGTCTGCCACGTCCTCCGCGAGGAGCAGAAACACGTCTGTGCCCTGACGGCCAACGCCGACGCCGCCGACCTCAAACAGCAGTTGGTAGCCCGCAACACCGAGCGACTGCATCATCGCCGGCGGCAGCGGGTGCTGCGCGAGGTGATCGTTGGCGTGAGCCATCGCGGCGCGCCGGCTAGTTGTCGAGCAGGCCGCCGACGAGTCCGCCGAGGCCGCCGCCGGCGCGGTCTCCAGCCCCGCCGCCGCCCTGCGGCGGGTGGTAGTACATGCTCTGCAGGCCGACGCGACCAGGACCGGAGAAGCGGTTGAAGATGAGGTTGCCGCCCCCACCGAGCAGACCGGTGCGAAGCCCGTAGGACTGCTGCTCCATTCCGACTGTCGCATCCCGGTAGACCCACGAGCCCGGTTCGACGTCAATCGACTCGCCTGCTTGGAGCTGCTTCTCGAACACGTTGCCATAGCCATGAACCCACACCACGCCCTCGTGGTCTGCGGCGAAGAAGTGGTCGACGAAGAAGCCGCCGCCGAAGAACGCGTTCGAGAAGCCCTTGACGCGCGAGTAGTCGTACTGGATGTTGCCCGTCGCCGCGAGGAACTGGTGCTCGCGCACCATCACGCTCTCCCCGGGCTGCAGATGAAGCGCCGCTACGTGACCCGGTGCGTCGCGCGAGAAGGCTACGTCTCCTGGGGACTGGATCTCCGTCAGGAACAGTGGAAGTCCCCCGAACACGCGACGCTTGAGGCCCTTCTTGATCGGATGCAGGCCGACCTGGAGCGCCGGGTCCTTCCACAGCAGGACGTGGTGCTCGAAGAAGATCGGCACCTCGCCGTTGAGCGCCATGTGCAGCACGGGCACGAGCTCGCCCTCCAGACGGTAGGCGAGTCCCGGGGCCTTACCTTCGGCGATCGTGGTCGGCAGCAACTGGGGGGCAGCGGTCATGCGCTCTCCTTGCTCATGGGCGGGGGAAGCTGGCCGACGACGCGGACCGCCGCCTCAGTCGCGCTCGCCACGTCCGTACAGCAGCTTCACGACGCGCCCGATCAGGCCGCTCTTGCGCTTGCTGTAGGGGAACATGTGGATTTCCCTCTTCAGCGCGAGCTTTGGGGTGATCAGGATCGACTGCGAGGCGCAGTACTTGCGGATACCGCCCGCGCCGTGGCGCGAGCCGATGCCGGATTCCTTGGCGCCTCCCATCGGCATCTCCAGCGCGAGATAGTTGAGCTGGACATCATTGACGCAGACCGCTCCGGACTGGATCCGGCGGGCGATCGCCTGCCCCTTTTCGGTGTCGCGCGAGAACACACTCGCGCCCAGCCCATAGGGGGAGTCGTTGGCGAGCCGCACGGCCTCGTCGGTGTCTGCCACCTTCATGATAGGGAGCGTGGGCCCAAAGGTCTCTTCAGTCATGCAGTCCATCGTGTGGTCGACGTCGACGAGCACGGTGGGCTCGTAGAACAGCCCGGTCCCCTCACGGCGGTGCCCCCCGACGAGCACCTTCGCGCCCTTCGCCACGGCATCGTCAACGTGGCGTGTGACCGTGTCGAGCTGCGGCGGGAAGGTCAGCGAGCCAACCTCAACGGATCCGGCCTCGCCCGGCACGCCCTGGCGGATCGCACGCACCTTCTCTGAGACCTTGGAAACGAACTCGTCGTAGACGGGCTCCTCGACGTAGACGCGCTCGACCGAGATGCAGGTCTGGCCGGCGTTCTGCATCGAGTAGAACGCGGCACAGTTTGCGGCGCGCTCGAGGTCGGCGTCGGCGCACACGATCATCGGATCCTTGCCGCCCAGCTCGAGTGAGACACCTGTGATCGTGCGGGCCGCCCGCTCCATCACCTTCCTGCCGGTCGCGGTCGAGCCCGTGAACATCACGAAGTCAACCTCGTCGATCAACGCGGCACCGGTCTCGCCGCGTCCCGTCGCAACGGAAAACACGTCTGCCGGGAGCCCGCATTCCTGAAGCCCTTCGGCCAGCAGCAGCGATGTCATCGGCGTGATCTCCGACGGCTTGAGGATCACTGAATTGCCCGCCATCAAAGCCGGGATACAGTCACCGAAGGAATTGGTCAACGGGTAGTTCCACGGACCAATCACGCCGATCAGTCCGAGCGGGTGGTAGCGCAGAATCAGCTTCTTGCCCTTGACGAACATGTTCGTCGAGCGAACGCGCTCGTCGGCCATGTAGCCCTCGGCCTCCTTCGCCCAGAAACCAAACGCCGCCGCCGCGTAGGAGATCTCTGCGAGTTGGGCGTCCTCGCGCGTCTTGCCCGTCTCAGCGACGATCGTGTCGACCACGCGAGCCGCGTTGTCGATCACCCATTTCTGCGCGCGCAGCATCACGCGCGCGCGTCCCTGGAAGCCGATCGCCTCCCAGCCCACCTGCGCCGCCCGAGCTCGCCGCGCGAGCTCCGCCACCTGTTCAGCATCGAGGTCGGGGACGGTGCCGATCACCGCGCCCGTTGCCGGGTTCTCAACGACGATCCCCTCGCCGTTGTGCGCGGCCCCGTTACGCGTTGCTTCGGTCTGCTTCTGGGCGCTGGGCGGCATATTGGCTCTCCTCGTACGTCGTGCTCGGCTGAAGGTGTACAGGCAGAGGCTAGCGGACCGCGAGCGACTCGATCCCAGCCGGCTCCGACGGGCGGTCGCCGCGGTCGGTCGGCACGCTCTCCAGCACCTCGACGACCTCCATCCCGCTCGTCACCTCGCCGAACACCGTGTGCTTGCCGTCGAGCCAGGGGCACGCATCAGCAGTGACGATGAAGAACTGCGAGCCGTTTGTATTCGGGCCGGAGTTCGCCATCGCCAGCGCGCCGCGGACGATCTTGTGCGAGTTGAACTCGTCCTCGAACTGATAGCCCGGGCCACCGGTACCCGTGCCCTGCGGGCAGCCGCCCTGAATCATGAAGTCCGGGATCACGCGGTGAAAGCTGAGCCCATCGTAGAAGCCCTCGCCCGCAAGCTTGCGGAAGTTCTCGACCGTCTTCGGCGCGTCGGCGTCAAACAGCTCGAACTCGATCTCGCCATGCGTCGTGCTCATCGTTGCTGTGGACAAAGGGTGCTCCTCTTGGTTGTGGGTCACGGTGTGCTCGGAGGGACTCAGCCAGCAGCGGCGCGCTCGAGCTTCAACTCGTGTCCGCGCAGTTGCGTTCCGCTCGCGGCGTCGATCACGCGCTCGGCTTCGTCGGCGGGAACCGACAGTAGGGCGAAGTGCTCAAGCACGTTGACATCGCTGACCGCCTCGCCATCGAGCCCCGCTGCACGCGTGATCGCGCCAACGAGATCAGCGACGACGATGCCCGCGGCGCGGCCACCGCTCGCCAGCAGGCGAGCGCGGGGCTCGTCCGCCGCGCGCTTGACGTGCGGCTTCTCGTGCCGGCGCGGCGGCTGCTCGACCTTGGCCGGGGCGCCCTTCGCGCCGGCAGACCACGGCGAGACCTTCATCTTGATGTGAGCCTCGATCGCCTCGAGCTCGCGCTTCTGGCGATCTTCAACGAAGGTGATCGCCCGCCCCGAGCGCCCGACTCGTCCGGTGCGCCCAATCCGGTGCACATAGATGTCCGGCGAGCGCGGGACGTCGTAGTTGATCACGTGCGTTACCGTGGAGATGTCCAGCCCGCGCGCCGCGACGTCGGTCGCCACGAGGATCGGCACGCGCCCGCCTTTGAATGCGAGCATCACGCCGTCGCGCACCCCCTGGGTTAGGTCGCCGTGCAACGCACGGACGTTCATCCCGCTGTCTGACAACGTGCGGTTGAGCTGGTCGCAGCGGATCTTCGTTCGCACGAACACGATCGCCTGGTCAGGTCGTTCGGCCTTCAGCACCTCGGCGAGCTTGGCCGCCTTCTCGCGCGTCTCGACAGGGAGCTGGAACTGCTCAACAGTGTCGATCGTCAGCGTGGCGGACTGCACCTTGACGAGCTGCGGCTCGTACAGGTAGCGATCGGCGAGCGCCCGGATCGGCGGCGGCATCGTCGCTGAGAACAGCGCGGTCTGGCGGCCGTTGGGCGTCAACCCAAGAATCTTTTCGACGTCCTCGAGAAAGCCGAGATCGAGCATCTCATCAGCCTCATCGAGCACGACGAAGCGGCAGTCGTGAAGCACCAGCGAGTTGCGCGAAATCAGGTCGAGCACGCGCCCGACGGTGCCCACCACGACATGTCCCCCTGCCCGCAGCTGCGCCTGCTGCGTGCGGATCGGTGCGCCGCCGAAGACCGCGACCACGTCAACACCGCGGGTCGCTCCGTAGGCGCGCAGCGCCTGCGTGACCTGGATGCAGAGCTCGCGCGTCGGGGTCAGCACGAGTGCCTGCACTTCTGCCAGCTCGGGATCGATGTATTCCATGATCGGCAGACCAAACGCCGCGGTCTTGCCGGTGCCAGTCTGCGCCTGGCCGATCACGTCGCTGCCGGCGAGCATCAGCGGAATCGCCTGCTCCTGGATCGGGCTCGGCTGCTCGTAGCCGACGTCGCGCAGCGCTTGGAGGGAGGGCTCGGACAGTCCGAGATCGGAAAACGATGACATTGCGTGGGAGCTTATGGGCTTCGCCCCTTCGGGCTCCGCCAGAGGGCGCGGGCCGCGGCTCAGAGCGAGGGATCGAGCAGCAGCTTGCCGCTCGTGCGCCGCTCGGCGAGATCGATCTGGGCCCGGGCGGCGTCCGCCAGCGGGTAGGTGCCCCCGATCACCACCCGCAGTCTCCCGGCCGCGGCATGCGCAAAGAGATCTGCAAGCGCGTCGTCGAGCATCCCGGGGCGCTGCAGACAATGCATCAACCAGAAGCCCACGACAGCCTGCGAGCGACGCATCAGCGAGCCGGTGCGGAGTTCGTTCTGCTCGCCGGAGGCGATTCCGTAGGCGACGAGGCGACCGAACGGCGCGAGCGCCTCGAGCGACTGCTCAAACACGGGGCCGCCAGCCATCTCGAACACCACATCGACGCGTCGCCCGTCGTTCGCAGCGATGATCCGCTCGGCCATCGCTGCAGGCGCAGCATCGATCGCGACGTCAGCGCCGAGCTCCAGCGCGAGAGCGCGCTTGGCCTCGGTCGAGGCGCTGGCGATCACCCGGCCCGCGCCCATCGCTTCGCCCAGCTGCACGGCCAGCGAGCCGACCCCCCCCGCGGCCGCATGGATCAGAACGCTCTCGCCGGGCTGAACGCGCGCGCAGGTGCGGTAGAGATGCCAGGCCGTCGTGCCCTGAAGCAGAAGCCCCAGCGCTGTGCCGTCCTCCACGCCGTCTGGGATCGCAAACGTCTGCCCCTCGGGGGCGACGGCGTATTCGGCGTAACCGCCGCTGCCGCACAGCGCAACGACGCGCTCGCCCGTGTCCTCGCGCACCCCGGCCACCTCTCCGCCGGGCACCAGCGGCAGCTCGGCCTTGGCGAGGTAGGAGTTCGTGCGCGTGTGCGTGTCGGCGAAGTTCAGGCCCGCTCGCGTGACGCGGATCAGCACCTCGCCGGCGGCGGGCTCGGGCGCCTGCAGCTCGACGAACTCCAGCACCTCGGGACCCCCGAACGCTTGCATTTGGATCGCGCGCATCGCGGCGCGCAGCCTACACTTCGCGCCCCCGAGCAAGGAGATCCGCCCCAAATGTCAATCACAGTTGTCGGCTCGATCGCGTTCGACGCGGTCAAGACCCCGTTCGGCGAGCGCGAGAAGATGCTTGGCGGCGCGGCGACGCACTTCGCGCTCGCGGCGTCTTTCTTCGACGAAGTGCGCGTCGTCGGCCCGGTCGGCGACGACTTCGGCGACGCCGAGCTGGACGTGCTGCGCGGGCGCGGCGTGTTGTGCGACGACATTGAACGCGTTGCGGGCGGGCGCACCTTCTTCTGGCGCGGGGAGTACGGCTGGGACCTCAACACCCGCGAAACGCTGGACACCCAATTGAATGTGTTCGAGCGCTTCGAGCCAAAGCTGTCGGCAGCCTCGCGCGAGTCCGAGGTGCTGTTCCTCGCCAACATCCAGCCAGACCTCCAACTCCAGGTGCGCGAGCAGTGCAAGGGCGCCCGCTTCGCGGCGCTCGACTCGATGAACCTTTGGATCGAGATCGCGCGCGACTCGCTGCTGCGGGCGATTGACGGGGTCGACTGCCTGATCCTCAACGACGCTGAGCTGCGGCAGCTGACGGGCAAGCCGAACCTGCTCAGCGCCGCGCGCGAGGTGATCGGCCGGGGCGGCCCGCGGGTGATCGTCGCCAAGCTCGGCGAGTACGGCGCGGCGCTAATCGGCGCAGACAACTACTTCGCGCTGCCGGCGTTCCCGCTCGAGAGCGTCGTCGACCCCACCGGCGCAGGCGACACGTTCGCCGGCGGATTCGTCGGCTACATCGCGGCAAACTCGTCCGCCGGTGCGCCCGCGGACGACGAGGTGCTGCGGCGGGCAATGGCGCACGGCACTGCCCTGGCGTCGTTCAACGTCGAAGAGTTCGGCACCGAGCGTGTCGTGCGGCTGTCCGGCGATGAGATCGCCTCGCGGGTCGCCGATCTGGAGCGCATCACGCGCTTCAGCGCTTAGGCGCGCACGATCGGAGCATTCGGCCTGCCGTAGACGGGCGCGTTGAGGCGCGAGGACTCGCACAGCGAGACCCACGCGCACTCAACGATGCCCTTCGATGTTGGCTCAGACGCCGCAGCCGTCGCCGTCGTTGGAGCCCGGCTCGACGTGGTCGGCGTCCCGATCAGCCTTGCAGGTGCTCTTCTTCTTGCTGTGCTTCTTCTTGTGGTGCGTAGCCTTGTGATGGCGCTTGGCGGTTTGGGCTTGGGCGCCCAGCGCCGGCGTGATCGAAACCGAAGCGAGCGCGCAGCACGCGACGAGCGCGAGCATCATGCGGCGGATCGAGGTCAGGGCTGGCATGTGGATCTCTCCTTAGGTCGGTTGGATACATCGTCATTCGTCCCGACTCCGAACGCGCCGATTACTTCCCTAGCGAACGATTATTGTCGCTTTCATCGTCAGCGGGTGAATCGTGCAGCGGTAGGTGTAGGTGCCCTTGCGTGTGAACTTGACGCTGTAGGTGCCGACGGACTGCGTCGGCGAGCTGCGGAAGCGCGCCTTGCCGTAGCTCGTCACGTTGTGGCTGGA
>JBPCQX010000221.1:0-3345 GCA_050997675.1 Solirubrobacteraceae bacterium | reverse complement strand
GTGGCGGCTAGGAGCAGTCTTCGCTTGCGATGTCGAGCGTTCACAGTTGGGTGGAGCCCGCCTGCCTCCCCCCGGTCAGGCTGCCCGGCGCCGCTCCGTGTCGCCCGCCGCCGCACGCCGGGCGGGGCGGGGAGAGGGGGGCGCGCGGGGCAGCTGAAGCACGCGCGCCGCGGCGGCGCGAGCCAACGAGCTCGCAGTCATCGTAGCCAGCCAGAGCAGTGCGACGAACAACGGAGCCATCAACAGACCCGCCAGCAGCGACAGCGTCCCATGCCCGGCGCCGATTGACCAGGTCCACGCGCCCCAGTCGGCCAGCACCAAGATCAGCAGGACCGCAAGCGGACGAGGCGACATCGACGCAAGCGTAGGTTGACCGCCGGACAGATCGCCGAAAAGCTCAGAAGTCGCCGTGCGCAAGGATCTCGGTTGGCCGCGCCAGCGGCTCGCCGCACCAAAGCATCCAATGCCTGCGGCGGGTGCAGCGGTCTCGCTCGAGGTAGAAGAACTCGAATCCCTCGACGGCGCGGAATCCGAGCGTCGTGAACGTGTGGCGCGCGGCCAGGGTGTCGACAAGAACGGCGCGCGCCCCGCGCTGACGGCACGCGGCGAACAGCGCCTCGCAGACTGCAAAGCCAAGCCCGCAGCCCCGGTAGCGGCGCTTTACGACAAGGTCGCCGAGCCCGTACAGCGCAAGGCTGGGGGCGCTCGGAATTGCGAACGCAGAGACATGCGCGACGAGGTGCCCGGCGTTGTTGCGCGCCAACGCTCGCAGCTCAGGCGGATGCGGCCCGGCAAACCCGCCGCGCCGCCACTGCGGCCCCCATTCAGCGGCGAGCAGACGCCCCGCCTCGCGCCGCGCCCGGCGCGGCAGTGCAGCCTCCTCGACGCAGGTCGGGGACGGAGTTGAAAGCATGAGGGAGTGATGACAGCAGACGAGGCGGTCAATGTCGCAGTCGTCGGACTTGGCTACTGGGGTCCGAACCTGGCGCGCAACTTCGACTCGCTGCCTGGGAGCAACCTGCGCTGGATCTGCGACGCCTCTGCCGCTGGGCGAGAGCGTTGGGGGCCCGTTTTCCCCCGCGCGAAGGTCGCTCAGTCGCTCGACGAGCTGCTGGCCGATCCGGGGCTCGATGCCGTCGTGCTGGCGACTCCCGTGCCGAGCCACGCGGATCTGGCGGTTCGCTGCCTGGAGGCCGGCAAACACGTGCTGGTGGAGAAGCCGATGGCCCAGTCGGTCGCCGATGCCGAGCGTGTCCTGGCCGCAGCAGAGCACGCGGGATGCGTGCTGATGGTCGGGCACCTACTCGAATATCACCCCGGGATCGTCAAGCTCAAGCAGCTCGCCGATGGCGGGGAACTCGGGGAGCTGCGCTACATCTATGGCAACCGTCTCAACCTCGGCAAACTGCGCGCGGATGAGAACGCGCTCTGGAGCCTCGGCGCGCACGACGTCTCGGTGCTGCTCTACCTGACTGGCGAGGAGCCAGTCGAGATGCACGCATTTGGCGCGGACTACATGCAGCCCGGGGTGGAGGATCTCGTCTTCTGCTTCATGCGCTTCCCCTCGGGACTCGTCGGCCACCTGCACCTGTCCTGGCTCGATCCGCACAAGGAGCGTCGCTTTACGATCGTCGGCGAGCGGCGGATGGCGACGTTCGACGACATGGCCAGCGAGGGAAAGCTCACGATTTACGACAAGGGCTTCGATCAGCATGCCTCGAACTTCGGCGAGTACATCCAGCGCTCGGGGGACGTGGTCTCGCCGGCGATCGCAAACACGGAGCCGCTGTCGATCGAGTGCGCGCACTTCCTCGAGCGGGTGCGGGATGGGGGGGTGCCGCGCTCCGACGGTAACGTCGGGCTGCGCGTGGTGCGGGTGCTGGAAGGGTTGCAGCGGTCGTTGCGCGGCGGAGCGTTGTGAGCGATGTCTTCGCCGCCGGCGCGCTCGCCGGTCGGGTCGCGCTGGTCACCGGCGGTGGCACGAACCTAGGGCGCGCCGCCGCTGCAGAGCTCGGACGCTGCGGCGCTGGCGTTGTGATCTGCGGGCGCCGCGAAGAGGTCCTGTCCGACGCCGCCGGCGAGCTGGGGTGCGACTACCTGGCTGGCGATATTCGGTCGGACGCGCGGGTGCTGATCAGCGGATGCCTCGAGCGCCACGGCCGGCTCGACGTGCTCGTCAACAACGCCGGGGGCCAGTATTTCGTGCCCGCTGAGGGCATCAGCGCCAAGGGCTGGCGCGCGGTGCAGCGCCTCAACGTCGACGGCACCCTGGCGATGATGCGCGCGGCGCAGGAGCTCGCGATGGGCCCGCAGGGCTCCGGCACGATCCTCAACATCACGGTCTCCCCGCATCACGGGATGCCCGGGATGGCGCACACCGGGGCGGCGCGGGCGGCGGTCGAGTCGCTCACCTGCGAGCTAGCTGGTGAATGGGCTCCGACCTGCGTGATCGCGCTTGCGATCGGGCGCTTTGCCACGGAGTCATTGCGCAAGTATCCCGCGGCGGTGCTCGAGGGGGCGGCCCGTTCAGTGCCGCTCGGCCGGCTCGGCGCGGTCGAGGAATTTGCATGGCTCGTAGCGGCACTCGGCTCCCAGGCGCTCGCCGGCGCTTTGAGCGGCTCGACCGTGACGCTCGACGGCGCGTGTGACAACTGGTGGGGCCCGTGGCCGCCGGACGGCCTGGCCGACGCCGAGGGCGCCGTGCCAACGGAGCAGCGGGCGGGTTAGCGCATGCAGGGCGCGCGCGAGGGGTTGGTCGGCACGCGCCGCGTGGGCGCACACGCAGGGGAGAGTTGCTCGAGCGCGCACGCGGCGCGCATTGCGTACGCTGGTGCCTCCTGCGCGGGCGAAGTGTTGTGGTTGCACAGAAGCCTTCCAAGCTTCTAGGGCGGGTTCGATTCCCGTCGCCCGCTTGGCCCTGAGGCGCGTGAGGATCCCGCTCCCGTCGGCGGGCCGCCCCGGATAAACTGGCCCGAATCACTCACGGGGCGTGGCGCAGTCTGGTAGCGCACCCGGTTGGGGGCCGGGCGGTCGGAGGTTCAAATCCTGTCTCCCCGACGAGAAGAAAGGCCCGCAAATCGGTCGTTTTCTCTTTCTATGGCTGCGCCGAAAGTTCAGCTACGTGTACTGTCTACGTACTGTTTATGCGTCCTGAAGGGCGCGGGCCAAAGTGGCTGGAACGCGCCGAACGTGCAGTTGGTACGCCGATCTGTCGGAGTCGCGTGGTCCGCGGCGGCCCGTAGGCTTCGGCCGTGAGCGTCGGGAACAACGGGGCCGAGCGGGCCGAGCTGCACCGCACCATCTGGAGGATCGCCAACGATCTGCGTGGGAGCGTCGATGGCTGGG
>JBPCQX010000198.1:0-35773 GCA_050997675.1 Solirubrobacteraceae bacterium | reverse complement strand
CGCGCTCGTGCTCGCACATTTCGGTCTGCCGTGACGCTGCTGCTGCCGCTACTGCTCGCTGCGGCCATCGCACCGAGCAGCAGTGCCGCCGCGGCGGCCGCGACAACGGCCTCGAGTTCGCGCGCGGACACGCGCGTCCCCAGCCCCACCACGCTGCGAACCGCCCCAAACGCGCGCTCCATGCGCACGGTCACGAGCGGCGCGCTACGCAATCCGCCCACGCTCGACCGGCCGCCCCCGGGCTATCGACTTTCGGGGAATCAGGCGATCGCGATCGCTTCGCGGCTGTCCAAGGTCCGCGACGCGCGGCGAGGGCACAGGGGCAGCTACGTCAACGTCTTTGAGAAGGGCTCGCGCATGTGGCAAGTGTCCTTCTTCGCCCCGCCGCGCCGCGAGATCGCGCAGGTTTTGCTGCTCGACAGCAGCGGCAGGGTCACCGAGGCCTGGACCGGCTTTCAGGTTGCCTGGACGATGGCCCGGGGCTACCCCGGCGCGTTCGGGCGCAAGGTCAACGCGCTGTATGTCTGGCTGCCGCTGTGCGTCCTGTTCGCGTTGCCCTTCGTCGATCCGCGCAAGCTTCGCCGAATGATCCATCTCGACCTGCTGATGCTTTCGCTGCTCTCGGTTTCGCTGGCCTTCTTCAACCACGCAGACATCGCCGCCTCTGTGCCGCTCTCTTATCCGCCGCTGCTGTACTTGCTCGGCCGGATGCTGTGGATCGGACTGCACCGGGGCGCGCCCGCACCCGAGCCGCTGTGCCTGCTGGTGCCGGTGTCCTGGCTTACGGTCGGCCTCGTCTTCCTGGTTGGCTTCCGCGTCGGCTTGAACATGGTCGACTCCAACGTGATCGACGTCGGCTACGCAAGCGTCGTTGGCGCGAATCAGATCACGAGCGGCAAGCCGATCTACGGGCACTTTCCGAATGACATCTCCCAGGGCGACACCTACGGGCCCGCGGCCTACGGCGCCTACGTACCGTTCCGCGAGCTGTTTGGCTTCAAGGGTCGTTGGGACGACCTGCCGGCCGCGCACGCCGCCGCAGTGGCGTTCGACTTGATCTGCATCGTGCTGATGATCCTGATCGGCCGCCGCCTGCGTGGCCCGCCGCTCGGCTGGGTGCTCGGCTACACCTGGGCCGCTTTTCCGTTCACGTTGTTCACGCTCGAGTCTAACTCGAACGACTCGCTTGTCGCAGTGCTCGTGCTGGGCGCGATCCTGCTCGCGGCCCGCGCGCCGGCGCGCGGTGTGCTCGGCGCGCTGGCCGGGCTGACGAAGTTCGCGCCGTTCGCGCTCGCGCCGCTGCTGGCGACGCACGATCTCGGTCGCCATCCCGTACGGCGCCTGGCTGCGTTTGTCATCGCATTCGCCGGTGCTGCCGCGCTAACGCTGTATCCCGCACTGGCGCACGGCGGATCGCTGCAAACGCTCTACACGCGCACGATCGCCTACCAGTCAGGCCGCGGCTCGCCGTTCTCGCTGTGGGGACTGTACGGGGGACTCGGGTGGGTCCAGGCAGCCGTCCAGGTGCTCGCGGTGGCGCTCGCTCTGGTGGTCGCTGCGATCCCGCGACGAGCCGATGTCGTGGGGCTCGCCGCGCTCGCCGCCGCGATCACGATCAGCCTCCAGCTCGGGCTGACCCATTGGTTCTATCTCTACATCGTTTGGTTCTTCCCGCTCGTGATGATCGCGCTGTTGGCGCGCGCGCCGCTCACGGGGCCGCAGCTTCGAGCACCGCTTCAATCGAGGCCGCGCACAGAGCCCGGCTCGCCGAGCAGCGCACCAGCACTCCCATGACCCACGGATCCTCCTCCGAGGAGGAGAAGCGGACGGGCATCTGGGTCACCAGCGACTCCACCGCCTGCTCACGCTTGACGCCGATTACACCGCCGCGCGCGCCGGTCATCCCCACGTCCGTGATGTAGGCGGTGCCGCCGGGCAAAACGCGCGCATCCGCTGTCGGCACATGGGTGTGCGTGCCGACCACGGCCGTGACGCGGCCGTCGAGATGCCAGCCCATCGCCACCTTCTCGCTGGTCGCCTCGGCATGCATGTCAACGATGATCTGATCCACCTTGCCGCGCAGGGATGCGAGCACGGCATCGACCTCGGCGAAGGCCGAGCGGCCGGCCTTGAGGAACAGGTTGCCCGAGAGGTTGACCACGCCCAGCCTGACCCCGGCCGCCTCGACGACGCAGTGACCGCGGCCCGGCTGGCCGCGCAGGTAGTTGGCCGGCCTGATGATCCGCGGCTGCTCGTCGAGGTAGGGCAGGATCTCGCGGTGGTGGTAGGCATGGTTTCCGAGTGTGATCGCATCGACGCCGAGCCCCAGGATCTCGTCTGCGATCTTTGGCGTGATGCCCAGGCCGCCCGCGGAGTTCTCGCCGTTGACGACGACGAAGTCCGGCGCGTGGCGCTCGCGCAGCAAAGGAAGCGTCCGAGTCAACGCCCGGCGGCCGGCGCCGCCCACGACGTCGCCGAGAAAGAGAATGCTCGGGGGGGCGCTCATTTGACGCGCGACCCTAGATGGTTGAACGCGCCGATGCGCCGTGCTGCCGCTGAGGGGGCGATACTTCCTGCATGAGCATCGAGCAGCAACAGACTCGCCCGGCTTCGCCCGCGCCAGACCCCGTGGAGGGGCCGCCGCCGGAGAGCCCGCCGCAAACGACGACGCCCGTGGTCGTGCCGCGCGGCATGCAGATGGTGCTGCTCGGCGCAGGCCTGCTCGCACTCTGGGCAGCGGCCAGCGCCGCTCGCACCGTCATTCTGATCTTTACGATCGCCGCGCTGACGGCGCTGATCTTCAACCCCGTCGTCTCCGTTCTGCACCGCCGGCCCTGGATCCCCCGCGGGCTCGCGATCCTGCTCGTGTACGTGTCCCTGATGGCGACCGTCGGGGCCGTCGGCTACCTGCTCTCCTCGCCGATCTCAAACCAGCTGTCGGCATTCCGCAAGAACGTTCCGCATCTCGTCAACTCCGCCAACAAGACGCTCGCCGATCTGCAGGGCTCGCTCGACAAGCAAGGGGTCCATCTGAAGCTGACACAGCAGGGCAAGACAGCTCTGCAGACCCTGCAAGGATCGATCCTCAAGGGATCAGGATCGATCGTGTCCTTCAGCGGCGGCTTGCTGCGCAACGCCGCCGGAGTGTCGCTCGATTTGATCCTGATCTTCGTCCTGTCGGTGTACATGCTCGTCTACGGCGAGTCGATTGGGCGCCTCGTGCGCGATGTGATGCCGCCCGGGGACGGCAGCGCCGTCGACGACTTTCCGCTGCGTGTCCAGCGCGCGGTCTCGGGCTACATACGCGGCCAGCTGCTGTTCAGCATCATCATGGGCACGACGGCCGGGTTGCTTCTCTACCTCTACGGCGCGCTCGGCATCTTTCCCGACGGGCGCATCTACGCCGTGGCGTTCGGAGCGTTCTTTGGCGCAATGGAGCTCGTGCCGTTCATCGGGCCGATCCTTGGCGCGCTGCCGCCGATCCTTGTCGCATTGTTCACCGACCCGCTGACTGCGGTGTGGGTGGGGGTCCTGTTTCTCGCCCTGCAGCAGATCGAGGGCCACATCGTTGCGCCCCAGATCTTCAGCCACGCGCTGCGGATCAATCCGCTGCTCGTGATCTTCGCGCTGCTGTTCGGCCAAGCGGTGTATGGGCTGATCGGCGCGCTGCTCGCGCTGCCGCTCTCAGCCGTGCTGCGCGAGACCGTGCTCTACCTGCGCCGCCACGTCGTGCTCGAGCGCTGGGACACCGGCGCGGCGCGGAGCCGCCAGCCGTGAGCGCCGCCGCAACGCTCGAAGTGCGCGACGTCGGGATGCGCTACGGCGAGCGCGAGGCACTGCACGACGTTTCCTTCGATGTTGCGCCCGGCGAGCTGCTCGCCGTGATCGGACCTAACGGGGCCGGCAAGACGACGCTGCTGTCGATTCTCGGTGGGATCCAGGACGCGACCCACGGCACGGTTTCCGGCCCGGAGAAGATCGGTTGGGTACCGCAGCAGATTGCTGTCTACTCAAAGCTCTCGGTCGCTGAGAACCTGCGCCTGTTCGCCCGCCTCGAGCGGCTCGCAGACCCCGAGGCCGCCGTTGCGGCGATGCTCGAGCAGACCGCGCTAGTCGAGCGCGCAGGCGACGAGCTCGGGCGCCTTTCGGGCGGCAACCGTCAGCGCGTGAACATCGCCGTCGGTCTGCTTTCCGATCCGCCCGCGCTGCTGCTCGACGAGCCCTCGGCGTCGCTCGACCCACGACAGCGCGAGCGTCTGTGGTCGTTCATCGGCGCGCTGGCCGGTCGCGGCACGAGCGTGATCTTCGCCACCCACGACATCGCCGAGGCCGAGCGCCACGCCGAGCGCGTGCTCGTGCTGGCAGACGGCGAGCTGCTGTTCAGCGGCACTCCGGCCGAGCTGAAGTCAGCGGTCGGAGTCGGCGGCCGCGACCTCGAGCAGGCATTCGTCGCCTTCCTGCACGCAAAGGGGCACTGACCCCACGCCGTGCGCTGGCTGCTGATCAAGGATCTGCAGATCCTGCGCCGCTCGCCGCTGCTCGTGGCGCTGCTCGCGATCTACCCGATCGCGATCGCGCTGCTGATCGGCTTCGCGTTGTCGCGCGGGCCCGACAAGCCCCGCGTGGCCTTCCTCAACGAGGTGCCGGCGAACGCCAGCCAACTCAACCTCGGAGCCACCAAGATTGATGCCTCCAAGTACGCAGCGCAGCTCTTCCAGGCGGTCACGCCGGTGCGCGTACACACGCGAGAGGAGGCGATCGCCAAGGTCAAGTCCGGCGACGCGCTTGCAGCGCTGATCATCCCACCCGACATCGTCGCCAAGCTCGCGAGCGGTCTGGAGTCCGCCGACGTCGAGGTGCTCTACAACGGCGACGCGTTGAAGCAGTCGTTCGTGCGCTCAGCGATCGACTCCAAGCTCGCAGCCGCAAACGGTGCGCTTGCGCAGAAGCTCGAGCAGGTCGCCGCGACCTATATCGACCTGCTGCTCGCCGGCGGCAAGCTGCAGCTCCCGGGGGGCAGCATCGACGTGCTCGGGCTGCGCAACGCCAAGAGCGTGATCGATGCCGTCGCCGCCTCCCTGCCGCGCAGCTCAACTGAGCGTGCAGCGCTCGCCCCGGTGCAGCACTTCGCCCAGGTGGCGGTTGAGAACCTCGGCTTCTCCAAGCAGGTGCTGGGCACCGTGGCGAGTCCGATCCACGTCAAGGAGACGCTGCTCCGGGGACACCGTACCCCGCTCGACGCCTTTGCCGTGGCGATCGCCGCGACCGTTTCGTTGATGTTCGTCTGCGTGCTGCTGGCAGCCGGGATGCTCGCGCTGGAGCGCGAGGAGAACACGTTCGCACGGCTCGCCCGCGGTCGCCTCGTCTCGCGCGAGGGGTTGCTGGCCGAGAAGGCTGTGCTCGCCGCCGCCTGCTCGTTTGTGTTGGCGCTCGCAATGCTCTCGGGGATCGGCCTGTTCGTGCACCTGGATTGGAGCCGGTTTGCCTTGTGGGTCCTGGCGCTCGCCGGGGGTGCGCTCGGCTTCGCCGCGCTCGGCGTCGCGATCGGCTCGCTCGCGCGCGAGGTCCGCGCGGCGTCGCTGCTCGCCTTCCTGCTCACGCTACCGCTGGCGTTTCTTGCGCTTGTGCCCAGCGGCTCAGTCGCGGGCGGTGTGTACGACGCGATCCGCGTGATCAGCGCGATTTTCCCGTTCAAGCCCGCGCTGCAGGCAATCGACGCCGCGATCAACGACTCTCAGCCCGGGCTGCTCGAAGCGCTCGCGCACCTCGCCGCGCTGACCCTGGCTTTCGGGGCCGCGGCACGCGCGGGTTTGCGGCGGTTCTGAGGGCCAAAGCGCGCTTCTGGGCAGAACCCGCGGCGTGAGCGCGCCGCTTGCGGTCAAGGGTTCACGCACCTCGACGCGGCGCCCGCGGCGTACCATCCGGTAGATGGCCTTTCCTCAGACTCGCCTGCGACGTCTGCGCCGCACCCGCGCTTTGCGCGGGCTCGTGCGGGAGACGGAGCTCTCCGTCGCGCACCTCGTCGCGCCGTTGATTGTCGCGAGTCAGGCCGAGCCGATCGAGTCGATGCCGGGCGTCAGTCGCCTGTCGATCTCCGGCGCAGTGGCGGAGGCCGGCGAGCTGCGGGCGCTTGGCGTGCCCGCGGTGCTGCTGTTCGGGATCCCCGACCACAAGGACGAGGAGGGCTCAGGCGCCTGGGACGACGAAGGCGTCGTGCAGCTAGCGGTACAGGCGATCAAGCGCGCGCAGCCCGAGCTGATCGTGATCTGCGACGTCTGCCTGTGTGAGTACACGAGCCACGGCCACTGCGGCAGCGTGCGCGAGGACGGCGGCGTCGACAACGACGCGTCGCTCGAGCTGCTTGCACGCACAGCCGTCTCGCTCGCGCGCGCCGGAGCCGACGTCGTGGCGCCGAGCGACATGATGGACGGACGCGTCGGCCGGCTCCGCTCAGAGCTCGACGCCGAGGGCTTTGTAGATGTCGCGATCATCTCCTACGCGGCAAAGTTTGCCTCTGCGTTTTACGGACCGTTCCGCGAAGCGGTCGACTCGGCCCCGGCCTTCGGCGACCGGCGCGCCTACCAGCTCGATCCCAGCAACGGCCGCGAGGCCGTGCGCGAGGCCCTGCTCGACGAGGAGGAGGGCGCCGACGTCTTGATGGTCAAGCCCGCGCTCGCCTACCTCGACGTGATCGCTTCGCTACGGGCCGCCTCGCGGCTGCCGCTTGCCGCCTACAATGTTTCAGGCGAATACGCGATGGTCAAAGCGGCCGCGGCCGCGGGCCAGATCGACGAGCGCGCCGCGGTGCTCGAGACCCTGAGCTCGATCCGACGAGCCGGAGCCGACATCATCGTCACCTACCACGCGAAGGACGCCGCCCGATGGCTGTAGCCCCCACACCCAAACTGCGCAGCCGCAAGGACGGCGCTGCGGTTGCACTCGATCAACTCGACCGCAAGCTGCTGAACCTGATGCAGGGCTCCTTCCCGCTCGAGCCGCGGCCGTACGCGGCGGTCGCCCGCGCCGCGGGCGTCGAGCACGAGGTGGTGCTCGATCGCGTGGAGCGCCTGCTCGCCCAGCGAATCATCCGTCAGGTCACGCCGATCTACGACACCCGCGCCTTCGGCTACGGCTCGATGCTTGTCGCGGCGAAGGTCGATCCCGAGCACCCGTGGGCCGCGGCGAAAATCATCAACGCCCACCCTGGCGTCTACCACAACTATCTGCGCAACCACGAGTTCAACATGTGGTTCACGCTCGCCGTGGAGTCCGATTCCAAACTCGGCCTTCAGGCCACGCTCGACGTGCTCCAGGAGCTGTGCGGGGCGGAGTCGATCCGCCAGCTGCCGACGCTGCAGCTGTTCAAGATCCGCATGGACCTCGAGATGGAGGGAGACACCGCGGCGCTCGCCTCGGCGGGCGCCGAGCAGGCCCCAGCTGACCTGAACGCCGTCCCCTATGACGAGCGCGACATCGAGGTCGTCCGCGCCACCCAGGGCGACATGCCAGTCGCCGCGGAGCCGTATGCCCCGGCAGCAGAGCGCCTCGGGATCGGCGTGCCCGAACTGCTCGAGCACATGGCGGGAATGCGAGAGCGCGGGCTGCTGCGGCGCGTCGCGGCGATCTTGTTTCACCGCCGAGCCGGCTTCAGTGCGAACGGTATGGGCGTTTGGAAGGTGCCTGACGAGCAGATCGAGGAACTCGGTCCGCGGATGGCCTCCTTCCGCGGCATCTCCCATTGTTACCAGCGCCCGACTTACGAGGATTGGCCTTACTCGGTCTTCACGATGGCCCACGGGCGCTCCAAGTCGGAGTGCGACGCGGTGCTCGACGCGATCGCCGACGACACCGGCATCCACGAACGCGCGACGCTCTACTCCTCGACTGAATTCAAGAAGATTCGCCTGCTCTATTTCACCGACGACTTCAAGGAGTGGGAGCGCCAGCACGCGTGAGTTCCGCTGGCGCCGAGCTCTACGCGCGGGCGCTTGCAGTGATCCCGGGCGGCGTGAACTCGCCGGTCCGCGCGATGCGGGCCGTGGGACGCGACCCGCTGTTCGTCGAGCGCGGCGCCGGCCCCCTCCTGTGGGACGTCGACGGGCGCCAGTATGTCGACTGGGTTTGCTCGTGGGGTCCGCTGATCGCCGGCCACGCGCACCCCGCGGTGCTCGAGGCTGTGACTCGTGCCGCGGCTCGCGGCACGAGTTTCGGGGCCCCCACCGAATCCGAGGTGCAGCTGGCCGAGGAGGTCTCGCGCCGCGTGCCCGGGGCTGAGATGGTGCGCCTGACGAGCACCGGCACCGAGGCTGCGATGACAGCCGTGCGCCTCGCGCGCGCGGTGACCGGACGCGAGCGGGTGTTGAAGTTCTCCGGGGGCTACCACGGACACTCCGATGGGCTGCTCGCCGCAGCGGGCTCCGGCCTCGCGACGCAGGGGATCCCGTCGAGCCCCGGGGTGCCCGAGGCGGTCGCGGGGCGGAACGTGGTCGCGCCGTGGAACGACCTCGCTGCAGTTGCCGCCGCGGGGCCGCTTGCCGCGATCCTGCTCGAGCCTTGCCCGGCGAACATGGGGCTCGTGCCGCCGCGGCCAGGGTTCCTCGAGGGGTTGCGCGCACTCGCTGAGGAGAGCGGCGCCCTGCTCGTGTTCGATGAGGTGATCAGCGGCTTTCGCGTCGGGCGGGGCGGCGCGCAGGAGCTCTACGGGGTCTACGCCGACCTGCTCGTGCTCGGCAAGGTGCTGGGCGGCGGGCTGCCGGCGGCGGCGCTCGCCGGTCCGCGCGCCGTGCTCGAGCAGCTCGCTCCTGTTGGGCGCGTCTATCAGGCTGGCACGCTGTCGGGAAACCCGCTGGCAGTTGCTGCGGGACTTGCGACGCTGGCGTTGCTCGACGACGACGCCTACGCGCGCCTTGCGGAGACAACCTCCCGGCTCGCCGCGGGCCTCAGGCTCGCCGCGGGCCACGCCGCGGTGCAGGTCGAGAGCGTCCCCGGGCTCCTGACCGTGTTCTTCAGCGCAGCGCCGGTGCGGGACATGGATGGTGCCGCTGCCTGCGATCACGAGCGCTACGCGGCATTTTGGCGCGCCATGCTTGCCCGAGGGATCTATCTGCCGCCGTCGCAGTATGAGGCTTGGTTCCCGTCGCTCGCCCACGACGGCGAGCATGTGGAGCGCACGCTCGACGCGGCGGCGCAGAGTTTTGCCGAGCTGCTGTGAGCGCGCTCGCGGAACTGCTGCGAGCCGAGGGCGGCCTGCTCGGGGAGTTGGTGCGAGCGGACGCACCGCAGTCACCGCTGCTGGCGCGCCTCGCCGGCAGCGGACCGCGCGCCCAACCCGACCACGAACTCGTTGTCGCGGCGATCTACGAGGGCTACCTGCTGCACTACGCGGCTGAGGCCGCGACGCTGCACTGCGAGGACCGCGACCTGGCGCTGCTGGCGGGCGACCGGCTCTACGCGCTCGGGCTCGAGCGTCTGGTCGCGCTCGGCGACGTTGAGGCGGTGCTCGAGCTCGCGGATGTGATCTCGCTCAGCGCGCTCGCGCACGCCCGCGAGGACGCCCAGCTCGCGGGCGCCGTGTGGGAGGCAGGAGCCGTCGCGGTGGGCTGGGGGAGCACGCCTGAGCACCGGCACGCCAAGTCGCTCGCCTGGGCCGGCGACATCGCTGCGAGCGCGGCGATGCGAGCGTCCTGCGAGCGTCCACGGTATTCTTGAGGACCCGACGATCACGGAACGGGCGATCCTCCTTTGGCCGACAAGCACGCAAAGTCCAAGTACACATCCGATCGCCTGATCCCCGGAGCATTCGAGGGTGAGACGGTCACTCGGCGGCGCTTTATGACCGGCACCGCGCATGGTGCTGGCGCAATGGCTGCCGCGGCTTTCACCTTGCCGGCACTCGGCTTCGCGCTTGGACCGGTGTTCACCGGCGGGCACGTCCGCTGGGAGACGGTGGGCTCTCCCGCGGACTTCCCCAACAACAACTATGTGCCGAAGGTGATCACGATCACCCCTGATCTTGGCGAGACCGGCAAGACGACGATCTACGTTCGCGCGCGCAACGCGGCGCTCGATACTGGTCCTTCGAACCAGTACAACCAGTTCATCGCGATCACCACGCGCTGCGCTCATCTGGGCTGCCCGGTTCGCTGGGTGCCCGCCTCCGAGCGGTTCATCTGCCCCTGTCACGGCGGCGTCTACGACCTCCAGGGGGAACGTACCGGGGGGCCGCCGGTGCGACCGCTCGACCGCTTCTACACCCGGCTGGAAGGCGGCATGGTGCAGGTCGGCCCGCGCTACAGCGTCAACAGCGAGCTGCGGATCTTCTCCCCGCGCGATCCCGCCGAGCCGCTCGACGGGATCGGCCAGTACCTCTATCCGTCCCGCCCCACGGCGAGGAAGCTGTGAAGCTGCCGCTGCCACCCCTGCCGCCGGCGCTGCTGCCTCAGCCCCGCAAACCCGGCACGGGCGGGCGCCCCGCGCGTGGGGAGCAGGCCGCGGAGGGTGGCAGGGCGCTAGTAGATTGGGTCGACGAGCGCACGTCGCTGTCGGGCGGGGTGCGCTCGATGCTGCTCCACAAGGTGCCCAAGGGCACCAACTGGTTCTACACGCTCGGCTCAGCGACGATGTTTGCCTTTCTCTCGCAGGCCGTGACCGGCGTGTTCCTGGCGATGTTCTACCGCCCGGACGCTGCCGGGGGCGCCTACGAATCGGCCCGCCACATCACCAACGACGTCTTCCTCGGACAGTTTGTGCGCGGCATGCACAAGTGGGGCTCGAGCGTGATGGTGGTGCTCGTCTTCCTGCACATGGGGCGCACCTTCCTGTTCGGTGCCTACAAGTACCCACGCGAGCTCAACTGGGTCATCGGGGTCGTGCTGCTGATCCTGACGATGGTGATGTCGTTCACGGGCTACCTGCTGCCGTTCGATCAGCGCTCCTACTGGGCGACGATCGTGGGGGTCAACATCAATGGCACGGGACCGCTCGTCGGGCCCTATCTGAGCGACTTTTTACGTGCGGGCCCCGAATTCGGCGCCACGACCCTGTCGCGGTTCTATGCGATCCACATGCTGCTGATACCGGGGGCGCTCGCTGCGCTGATCGGGGCGCACCTCTACCTCGTGGCAAAGCTTGGCACGACGGCGCCGCCGTGGCAGAAGGCTGAGCTAGAGCCGAAGCTGCGTGAGGAGAGCGCGTGAACCAGCGCGAGAAGGAGGAGTACCTGCGGGAGTACATGCTCCTGAAGAGTCAGGGCAAGCCGTTCTTTCCCTACGCGGTGGCAAAGGACGGCGCGATGGCGTGCGTCGTGATGATCGTGACCATTGCGTTGGCGCTCGTGCTCGGGGCAGAGCTGGGACCGAAGGCGAACCCAACGACGACGACCTATACGCCGCGGCCGGAGTGGTACTTCTTCTTCCTCTTCGAGGTGCTGCGCGTGATCAAGCCGCCGGGCCTCACCCAGCTCGCGACGATTGGCGTGCCGACGATCGGCATGATCCTGCTGTTCCTGCTTCCGTTCTACGACCGCGGGCCGGAGCGCCGGCCGGAGCGGCGCCCGATCGCGATGGTGACGTTTCTCGTGGTCTTCGGTGCGATGGCGCTGCTCACTTATCAGGGGGCAAACGCCGGCGCGCCGACGCAGATCGACATGGCGACGCCGGCGGCGATAGTCGGTCGGGGTCCGGCTCAGGTGGCGCAGTTCACCGAGGGGCGGGACGTCGCGGCACAGTCCGGCTGCCTTGCCTGCCACAAGATCGGCGAGAACGGCAACGCTGGGCCGGGGCCGCCGCTGACCCACATCGGCTCGCGAATCTATCGCCAGGCGCTGGCGCGGACGCTGGTGAACCCCACGGCGCCGATGCCCCCGTACACGACGCTGCCCCGGCAGAAGTTCAATGCGCTGGTCAGCTTCCTCGCGGCGCTGAAGTAGGTCTTCAGCGTGGCGGGCGGTACGCTCGAGCCGACGCAGGTGCGGGCGATGTTCGACCGCATCTCCGGGCTCTATGACACGATGAACTCGGTGATGACAGCGGGTCTGCATCACCGTTGGCGAGCACGCGCAGTTGACCTCGCGGGTGTGGGGCCGGGCTCACGCGCACTCGATGTCGCGACGGGCACAGGAGATTTGGCGATCGAGCTCGCGCGTCGGGTCGAGCCGGGCGGCGAGGTCGTCGCTTGCGATTTCTCCGAGGCGATGCTCGAGCGCGCGCGGCGCAAGGCAGCGGCGCGCATCAGCTTCGAATCGGGCGACGCGCTGGCGCTGGACTACGAGACAGACTCGTTCGACGCGGCGACGGTCGGGTTTGGCGCACGGAACTTCGCCGACCTGGAGCGTGGCCTGGCCGAGATGGTGCGCGTGGTACGCCCGGGCGGTCGTGTTGTGATCCTCGAGATAACGACGCCTACACGGCCGCCGCTGTCGAACTTCTTCGGCCTCTGGTTCGACCGCGTGATCCCGGCGATCGGCCGCCTCGCGGGAGACCCCGACGCATACGGCTACCTGCCGGATTCGGTGAAGCGCTTCCCTGGCCCGGAGCAGCTCGCGGCCACGATGCATCGTTGCGGGCTGGGTTCGATCCGCTACATCCTAACCGCGGGCGGGATCATCGCGATCCACGTCGGCGAGGTGCGTTGAGCGGCGATCCCACGCAGGCGATCCTTGCGCTGGGCGGCGCGCCGCTGGCTGCGCTGATGGACCGCGCCGAGCGGCGCCTCGGCGAGATCGGAGCGGTGGACGAGCACGCTGCAGGCATGCTTGCAGCGGGTGGCAAGCGGTTGCGGCCGTTGCTCGTGTTCTTGTCGGCAGACGGCGGCTCGGAGCAGCTGGTGCGGGCTGCGGTCGCGGTCGAGCTGGTGCATTCGGCGACGCTCGTCCACGACGATGTCCTTGACGGCGCCCCGCTCCGGCGCGGGCACCCAACCGTCTTTGCGGCCGCTGGGCGGGAGGCGGCGACCTCCGCTGGAGACCTGCTGTTCTCCCGTGCTTTTGCCGAGCTCGCCGCCAACTCGAGCCCAGCGCAGCTAGCGGCGCTGTCGGCCGCGGGTTCGGCGCTTGCTCAGGGAGAGCTGATCCAGCGCGAGGACGCCGGGGACGCGGGGATCTCCGTCGAGCGCTACCTGGAGCGGTGCGAGCTGAAGACGGCACGGCTGTTCGAGGCCGCGTGTACGCTCGGCTGCCTCGCGGGCGGAGGGCTCTCGCTGCGCGGGTTCGGCCGGCGCATCGGGCTGGCCTTTCAGCTGCTCGATGACGTGCTGGACGTGGTCGGCCCGGCGCAGCGGATCGGCAAGCGGCGCGGCGGGGACCTGCTCGACGGCACAGCCACGCTGCCGTTGCTGCTCGCCCGCGAGCGCTCCAGCGCGCTGGCGGCGATCGACCTGAGGACGGTGCGCGACCCCGGGTTGGCGGAGGAGCTCTGCGATCTGATCGCGGCGACCGGGGCGACCGAGCTGGTGCGGGCTCGCGCCGCCGCGCTGGTCGCGGCGGCAAAGGACGAGCTGCCGTCCGGGCTGGCCCCCGGACGGCGCGAGATGCTCGAACTGGTGGCCGACGGGGTCGTCGACCGCTATAGCTAAAAGTCGCTGGGCAGAATCTGATTTTCGTCGAGCGCGCGGACGAACCGCTCGGCGTCCCCAATCATGTTTGCCAGCTCGATCTGTGCGAGCTCGCTCCGGATCGCGGAAATGTCCTCAACGCACCGCTGCTCGAAGCGCTCCAATGTGGACTCCGTGACGACGCTGGTGCCGGCCCACAGGCAGTTGGGGCAGCGCACCAGCACCTGCCAGTGGGAGGCGCCGACGGGTTCGGCGGCACCCGCGCGCACAAGCGCGCATGCGCACCTTCCGCAGGGTCCGAGGTCCTGCTCCCCGGGGTCCTCGACCGGCTCGTAGTAGAGCACTTCGATCTGTCGTCCGCTCGGGAGCCGGATGCGGCGGGTGGAGCTCGGCTGCTCGTACACGTCGCTCATCGTGCTGGCAGTATCGGCCTTGGGGGAGGCTGACTTGAGCGAGCGGACCCGCGCGATACCCTGTGCGAGCAGATGGCTACCGCGATACGGACGATCAGCCACGAGGATCGTCTGACCCTCGTGGACCACCTCGATGAACTGCGCACGCGCTTGATCGTCTGCGCGATTGCTTTGGCGGTCGCGTTCGGCATCTGCTTCTGGCAGAACCACGCATTGATCGGCGTGATCAACAAACCGATGCAGGACCAGACGCAGAAGTCGCTGAAGAAGGGGCGGGGAATCCAGGGGGCAGCATCGGTCACGCAGCAGGCTGTGCTGGACCTGCTCGACACCCAGGCTGCTTTGAACGGACAGATCGCTGCGGCGCCGGGGAGTAGCCCGGCATTGCGAGCGGCCTTCGCGAAGGCCAACGCTCGTCTGGCTGGCGATGCCAGGCGTCTGCGGCAGACGCCGGTCCAGAACAAGCCGGTGACGCTCGGGATCGGCGAGCCGTTCACCAACACGGTGACGATCTCGTTCTACTTTGCGCTGCTATTTGCGCTGCCGATCATCCTCTTCCAGCTGTACGGATTCCTGCTGCCGGCGTTCAGTCCCGCGGAGCGGCGTATTGCCCTGCCGTTGATGTTGGCGATCCCGGGCCTTTTCGTCGTGGGGGTCACGTTCGGCTACTTCGTGGTGCTGCCGGCGTCGGTGAAGTTCTTTCAGAACTTCAACGCCGATTCCTTCAACGTCCTCGTTCAGGCCCAGCCCTACTACCGCTTTGCGGTGCTGATTCTGATCGCGATGGGGGCGGTGTTCCAGGTGCCGGTCGGTATCCTTGCGGCCACGCGTGCGGGCATCGTCACGCCGAAGCAGCTACGCGCCAACAGGCGATACGCGATCGTCGTGGCCGCGGTGGTCGCGGCGCTGCTGCCGGGAGACGTCGTCACAATGGCGCTCGAGACCGGTCCGCTGATCCTCCTGTTCGAGGTGAGTATCCTTCTGGCTTCGCTGATCGACCGGCGCGCGGCTCGTGCGGCGCGAGCGCTGGCTTCCACCGAGACATCGACGCAACCAGCTGATCGGGGGCCGCAGGGCGACGCGCCGCCGCCGGCTCCAGTGCCGTCGCAAAGCGAGCGACCACCGATCCCACCGATCCAGCCACCCCCAGACGAGCCAACCGAGGACGACGATGCTCTTTGACCTGAGAAGTCGCGGACGGCGGCGCATGATCCAGGTGATCTACCTGTTCCTTGCCGTGCTGATGGGCGGGGGCCTGATCTTCTTCGGCATCGGGGGCGGATCAGGCAGCGGCGGGCTGCTCAATGCCGTGAACCAGAACAGCGGCTCGGCGAACGGATCGAAGGTCTATGCGAACAACGTCAGGGTCGCGCAGAGGCGCACTGTCCAGACACCAAACGACCCGACGGCGTGGGCGGCGCTGGCGCGCGCCCAGTTTCAGGTCGCCAACACCGCAGACAACTTCGACCAGGGCACGGGAGCCTTCACTGCGAAGGGCAAGACGGTGCTTCTCCAGGTCAGGAGCTCGTGGCTGCGCTACCTTTCGCTCAAGCCCGCCAAGCCGGACAGCGACCTGGCAAGCGAGGTCGTGCAGGCGCTTGCCGGCCTTGCGGACTACACCGCGGCGACGGCGGCGCAGGAGATCGTCCTCATGGGCGACCCGTCGAGCGGCGCCCAGTACTCGCGTCTGGCAATCCTTGCCTACCTTGCGGGCCAGACCCGTAAGGGCGACCTTTCCGCTGCGAAGGCCGTTTCGCTTGCGCCCAAGGATCAGCGCGCGCAGGTCAAGCAGCAGCTCGCGTCCGACAAGACCCAGGCGTTGCAGCAGGTCGCGGCGCAGGCTCAGAAGCAGCCCGGCGTCGCCACCGGCTCGCAGCTGCCCAACGGCTAGACTCCCGCGCTGCCGCGGGCCGTTAGCTCAATTGGCAGAGCAGGGGCCTCTTAAGCCCAAGGTTGAAGGTTCGATTCCTTCACGGCCCATCGAAGGAAATGCCTGCAAGCGAGCTACTTTTGGTAAGCGTTCAGTTGGGTTGGGGGACATAACACTGCGTCGTCGAATGTGTGGGTGTGGAGCGGGCTGAGGCGGAGGCGATCTATGACGCCGGGTGTGAAGCGGTCGTCGAGGTGTTGCTGGCGATGGATCGGCGCATCCAGCAGCTCGAAGCGCGAGTCGAGAAGCTCGAGCGCCAGCTGCGTCGTAACTCGCGCAACTCGTCGTTGCCCCCGAGCAGCGAACCCGCGGCGTTCAAGCCTTCGCGCGAGCGGGGCGCGACGGGGCGCACCCAGGGCGCCCAGCCCGGCCATGAGGGCAAGGGCCGCGAGCTGTTGCCGGCCGCGGCAGTCGACGAAGTCGTTGAGTACTGGCCGGAGCGCTGCGGTTGTGGTTACGTGCTCGCGGCCGGCGAGCGGATTGCGGTGCGCGAGCCCGCGCGCCATCAGGTCGAGGAGCTTCCCCGGCTGGCGGTCAGGGTGATCGAGCACCAGCGGATGCGTTTGCGCTGCCCCGGCTGCGGGCAGGAGTGCAGCGGCGAGCTGCCGGCGGAGGTCGCCCAGAGCGCCTTCGGGCCGTGCCTCCAAGCGGCGATCACGACGTTGTCGGTGCGCAACCGCGTCTCGCGCCGCGACGCGGCGGAGTTTTGCGAGGAGCTCTTCGGCGCCAGGATCTGCCCCGGCAGCGTCGACGCGATCCTCGCGCGTGCCGGTGACGCACTCGAGGCGCCCTACGCGGCGCTGCTTCACCGCGCGCGTCGTCAAGGCCATCTCAACGTCGATGAGACCGGCTGGCGCACGCAGGGTCAGCGGCGCGCGCTGTGGGGCGTCTTCTCAGAGCGCCACGCGGTCTTCAGGGTCGCGCCCGATCGTCACGAGGACCAGGCCCGCGTGCTGCTCGAAGGGCATCGCGGGATCGTGACCTCCGATCGCTGGTGGGCCTACAACCACCTGCCGCTGCATCGGCGTCAGATCTGCTGGGCGCACCTGCGCCGCGACTTCAAAGCCCACGCCGAGGGCCTGGGCGCCGAGCGCGAGTTCGGCCAGGCCGGCCTGGCGGCCTGCGATGAGCTCTTCTGGGCCTTTGAGATCTACCAGCACACCGGCGAACGCGCCGAGCTCAAACGTCGCGTGCGGGCACTGCGACGCCAGCTCAAACCGATCCTGCACCGCTACTCGGGCAAGGCGCCGCGCTACAAGCACTGCCGCGGCATGGCGCGCAACCTCTTGAAACTCTGGCCGGCGCTATGGACGTTCGCCGAGCGCCGCGGCGTGCAGCCGACCAACAACCACGCCGAGCGATCGCTCAGGGGCGCCGTGATCTACCGCAAGCTCTCGCACGGCAGCCAGGCCGAGACCGGCGAGCGGCGGATCGAGCGGCTGCTGTCAGCGTCGATCACCTGCCGCCTGCAGCACCGCTCGCTATTCGAGTACCTCAGCGAACTGCTCGCCGCCCACGCGCGGGGCGATCCCCTGCCGCAGCTCGCGTGAGCCGAGGCACTGAACGCTTACTACTTTTGAGCGAGCTTAGGTCGTCGCCGGCCACCCGTGGCGTGGGTACCGGTCGTGGGTACCAATCGTCCCCCGGTTGCTTGCGACGTGGGCTTGGCACCAAACCGGCCACCTCCCTTACGCCGGGTGCGATGGAGCTGCCCGCTTCCTCTACACCCGAGCTACGCTGCGCTTGCGTGTTCGGCCGCCTGATCGATGACGTCGGCTGGCGCGCCGGCGTCTGGCGAGCGCTACCGCCCCCGGATGCACTCCGCGAGAATTTCGATCGCCCGCGATCGAAGCTATAGGAGACGGTGCCGTGCGGCGCGGTTAGTGGCTTCCGCCCCGCCTCAGCGTTACTGGACGGTGACGACCTTGACCAGACCCTCCTTGAAGTGCTCCTTGCCGCCGTCCCGATCGGTCAGCGGGCAGAACAGCACGTAGCGTCCGGGCTTGGGAAGCGTCAACTCGGTGACCTCGGAGCGCCCCCCGTCGAGAACGGCGGTGCCGGCGAAGCTGGTCTGGTCGAAGAAGGCCGGCGGCGGCCCGTGGCTGGCTAGCCCCTTTAGGATCTGGGCGGACGACGGGTTGCCGGTCAGTCGTGCGGCAAGAAGGAGGTGGATCGCGCTCTTGCCCTTGCTCACGAAGGTCACGCGGTTCACGCCGTGGGTGAGCGGCCCCGACACCTCCCACTTGTAATGGTCCTTGCTCGGGTTGGCTGCGGTTATGGCCGTCGCCGTCGCCGGCAGCGCAGCGTTGCCGGCCGCGGCGGCCGTCACGGTCAGGTCCGTTTTCGGGAGCGGGCCGCTTGGCGGACCGCCGGCGGGAAGATCGCCGACGACATAGTGCCCCGGCTCGAGCTTGACCGTTGCGCTGCCCGTCTGACCCGGGTCGACTTGGGCGACGCCTCCGGCAGCGTGCAGCCAGTTGGGCGTCTTGTTGCTGTTGCTGAGCAGGAGCTTGTAGACTTGCGCGGCGGTGTGGTTGCCCTGAAGTAGGAAGAACTGGGCGCTATGCGGCGCTTTGCTCTTGTTCGCCAGCGTCGCCCTGACCAGCCCGCCCTGGCTTGAAGCCGGCGCGGTGATCGTCGCGGTCTTGCCCTGCTGGGTGATGGACAGGGACAGCGGCACGGGAGCCGCCGTGGCGGCGGTACTCGTCGTGTCCGCGCCGGGGCTCTTGCTCGTGCTGGAACTGTTGCTGCTGCTCCCGCAGGCGGCGACGAGCATGACTGCGGCAACGCCACTCACCGTCCCCAGCCACGGCCGGCTCCTCAATCGTTGCATCGCTACCCCCCGAAATGTCGCATTCGCCAGCGAGCTGATTCGACGGTCGAATCAGCTCGAGCATAACGCGGCGACTATCTCATGGCGCTGGTGCAATTGCAAGGGCCCTAGACCCTATGGGGGTTGACGTCGGGGTTTGATGCCGGGCGCCGGGCCATCCAGCGGCCGGCGCGCGCTATTCAACTATGAGCAGCACCCCAACACGGGTGCCACGCTCGCTTTTAGACAGCGCAAGCCGGCAGCACGGAACCGGGCCCTGGTCACCAAATTCCCGCATCATCAGGACGCCTGAGGATCGTGTGCAGGCGATCGCTGCTTTGCGCAGGGTGCGCCTGACGGGCTGGCAGATCGCGGTCGAGCTTGAGATGCCCTCCTCGACGGTGTCGGGGATCTTGACGCGGATCGGGTTGTGCAGGCTCAGCCGGCTCGAGCCGCCCGAGCCAGCGAACCCCTACGAGCGTCGCATGCCTGGCGAGTTGATTCACATCGACGTCAAGGAGCTCGGTTGGATCGCCGGCGGCGCCGGGCACAGGGTGACGGGCAACCGGGGGCCCGGGCAGCGCTCACGCGGCCCGGGCTGGGAATACGTGCATGTCTGCGTCGATGACGCGATTCGCCTGGCCTAACGTCGAGGTGCTTGCCGATGAGAAGGCGATCACAGCGACCCTGTTCCTGCGCCGCGCGGTCGCGTTCTACCGCTGCCACGGCGCCGCGCTACCCGGCTGGCTCGAGGAATACAACTACTGACGACCCCACGGCCCACTCAGCCATCAGCCGCCCGGCGCTCGCCTCAACCAACTCAACAACCTCCACAGGTCTTACACCTAGGCCACGCCAACTCGGCCCAACCTCAGCCTCTCGGGCGATTGCCGCCGGCCACTTAACCCCAAGGTTGAAGGTTCGATTCCTCCCACGGCCCATGAGGATCACGCGCCCAGCCGGAGGGCAAGTGAGATTGTGGCCAGCGCGCCGATCGGCTTGACCAGCACTGCGGCTACGAGCAGGGACACGACGCTCTCGACGGGGACGCCGAGGAAATGCGCTCCGGTGATCGACCGGCCGGCGATCTCGAGCAGTGCCCCGATGCCCTCCTCGAGGCCGAGCACGCACAGCAGTAGCGCCCCGACGAGCAGCATGTTCTTGCGGGTCAGACGGAAGCTGGCCTTGAGCGCGTCTGCGATCGGGCTGTGGCGCAGTTCGAGCACCTGCGGCGCGACAGCCCAACGCACCATCACGTACAGCCCCGGGACGACGGCGAGCGCCAATCCGAGTTCTGCCCCAGCGGTGAGCACGAGGTCGAGCACGATCAACCTGAAATACGGCGTCCCGCGCAGGAGCTCGCCGATCGAGGGTCGCTCGCCGGCGCGCAGAGCGGGCACCGTCCTGCTGATCATGCCGGCGAAGAACCAGTAGCCCGCAATGCCGACGGCGAACGAGAGCAGCGTTGCGAGCTGGGCGTGGGCGGGCAGCTTTCCGACCCCGGCGCCGAAAGCCCGTCTTGCCTCCTTCTCGAGCAGTGCGGCGGGCGCGAAGACGACTACGGCGGCGGCCAGTATGGGCAGAGCAAACGCGCGATAGGTGGCGAGCGCCTCGCGAGTGATCGCGCGCAGTTCGGCGGCGATGCCACGAACCACGCGCCGCCCTTCAGGCCAGCCCAGCGCGACCAACGCTCCCTCCGTTCACGTCGGCAGCGTATCGGCGGCAACGCGTACGTAGCGTCCGCGACCGCTTAGCGTGAGCGTCGCCTGATCCGCCGCCGCTCACGCCGGGGCGGGCGCAGCACGATTGGCTCGCCGGCGCTGCGCCGTAGTCGCAGGAACGCGACCGTCCCGATCACTGCGGGGATCCACAGGGCGATCCCGTGGTAGACGACCGTTGCGGCTGCGGCGCCGGTCGCAGAGACCCCGTAGAGGACGAGCGTTCCGATCAGCGAGCCGTCGAGTACGCCGATTCCACCGGGCACCGGGATGACGTTTGCGATGTAGCCGATCTGGTAGGCGAGCGCGATTGCGGCGATCGGCGGCGCGTGGCCGGTAGCGCGCAGACAGGCCCAGAGCACCGCGACGTCGAACAGCAGATATCCGGCGGCGCCGAGCAGGCGCCAATCCGGCGTTACAAGCAACCTTGCGGTGTCGCGAATGCTTTCTGCCAGACCCTCGAGTACGACCGCGAGACGCCCTCCGCGCCGCGCGCTTGCCCGGCGCTCCATGAAGGCAGGCAGCGCAAGAACCAAAAGGATCGCCGCGACGCCGATTGCCCCCGGCAGGAAGCTGAGCAGCGGGTCGTCTGGGCCGGCGAAGACGCCCACACCGAGCCCGACGCCAAACACCGCAAGCGCGATCACGTTCACCGCGCTGGTGAGTAGGAACAGGACCGCGGAGCGCTCCACGACCCGCGCTACGGGCGCCCCGCGCTCAGCGAGCATCCATGCGCCGACAGCGGCACTGCCGGCACCCCCGAGCGATACGGCCGCGCCGAACGCCATCTCCGTCCACGCAACCTGAGCTGCGAGCGTGCGCGGAGCTCGGTCGAACACGAGCGAGAATGTGGCCACGTACGACAGGCAGGAGAGAAGCTCGAACGCGATCGCGGCGCCGAGCCACAGCGCGTCCATCTGGCCGACTTGGCGCTCGACTGACCTCAGTCCCGGGACGGCGAGCAGCAGGCCGACGACGAGCGCGACGAGCAATGCAAGCGTGATCAGGCCGTTGCGCAGACGGCGCCCTTGCTCGGCGCCGTCGACGGCCTCGATCTCCACTTCGGCGAGGCTCACGCACTGAGCGTAGCCGAGCTGCGCCTGGCAGCGTCGTCGATCAATGCCGCATCGCGCCGGGGCCCTCCGGCTTCCGGCGGCTGCCCAGGGTAGGAGCCGCCGCTGCCAGGCCCCGCTCGATCGACTAGCGTTCCCGCGGGTGCCCGCACAACTCGCATGCATCGACGGCGCGCTGGTCGCGCTCGCCGAGGCCAGCATCCCCGCGACCGATGACGGCCTGCTGCGCGGCGACGGCGTGTTCGAGGTGATGCGCCTATACGGCGGGCGCTCGTTTGGGCGCCAGCGCCACATGGATCGCATGGCGCGCTCGGCGGAGGCCGTCCGTCTCGACTTCGACGCGGGGGCCTTTGGGGCGGATATCGACCTGCTGCTGGGCGCCGAATCGCCTGGAGAGGCCCAGCTGCGGGTGCTCCTCACTCGCGGTGGGCACCGGATCGTGCTGCTCGAGGAGCTCCCCGAGCTGCCGCCGAGCATCGCGCTGTCCTGCGTTACCTACGCTCCCTCCCGCGTGCTCGATGGGGTGAAGTCGCTCTCCTACGCGGCGAACATGCTCGCTGGGCGACTCGCGCGCGAGCGCGGCTTTGACGAAGCCCTGCTCGTGACGCCCCATGGCCGCGTGCTCGAATGCCCGACCGCCTGCTTCTTTTGGGTGCGCGACGGCGAGCTGTTGACGCCGCCGCTGTCTGAGCACATTCTGGACTCGATCACCCGCCGCGTGGTGCTGGATGCCGCGGGCGCGCGCGAGGAGGTTTGCCGGCACGCTGAGCTGGCGGAGGCCGAGGAGGCGTGCCTCGCATCCAGCGTGCGCGAGTTCATGGGCGTGCACCGGATCGACGGGATCGAGCTGGAGGCGCTCGGTCCCGTCACGCGGCGCGCCGCGCGTGAAGTGGCGGCGCTGATCCGCTCCGAGCTCGACTAGACCATGAAGATCCTGACGGTGGTCGGCAACCGCCCGCAGTTCGTCAAGGCAGCGGCCGTCTCTGCGCTGCTGCGCGAGCGCCATGAGGAGATCCTCGTGCACACCGGACAGCACCACGACGACGAGCTCTCGGCGGTCTTCTTCGACGAGCTCGGAGTGCCTTCACCGGAGCTGTGGCTGGGGCTGTCGGGCGGCTCGAACACCTCGCAACTGGCCCGAATGCTGACCCCGCTGGAGACGGTGATCGCAGAACAGCGCCCGGATGGCGTGCTGCTCTACGGCGATACCAACTCGACGCTTGCGGGCGCCCTTGCGGCGGCCGACGCCGGGGTGCCGATCGCTCATGTGGAGGCCGGCATGCGCTCGCATGATCTCGAGATGCCCGAGGAGCGCAACCGCGTGCTCGTCGACGCCCTGTCATCGCTGTTGCTGTGCTCGTCGGAGGCGGCGGCGGAGAACCTGCGGGGCGAGGGCGCCCACGGGCGCTGCGAGATCGTG
The DNA here is from genome assembly GCA_050997675.1 of Solirubrobacteraceae bacterium. GTDB lineage: Bacteria > Actinomycetota > Thermoleophilia > Solirubrobacterales > Solirubrobacteraceae > Palsa-513. Next base: position 12,859 of record JBPCQX010000198.1, on the reverse strand, counting down.
GGCGACGTGATGGTCGATGTCGCGGCTGCGTTCAGCTCACTCGCACGAGCGAGAGGCGCGGTGCTTGCCCGGCTCGGGCTCGAGCCGGGCGCGTATGTGCTTGCCACGGCACACCGCGCGGGCAACGTCGATGACCCGAGCCAGCTGCTCGCGCTCGTCGAGTTGCTGGAGGCGGTCCCTGGCGCGCTCGTGTTGCCGCTGCACCCGCGCACCGCGAGCCGCCTTGCGGCAGCCGGCCTGCGGGAGCGGCTCGAGCGCGCGGCCACGGTCTGCGGGCCGCTCGGCTACCTGGATTTCACGATGCTGCTGTGCAACGCGAGCGTGGTACTCACCGACTCGGGGGGCGTGCAGAAGGAGGCCTATATCGCGGGCGTGCCCTGCGTGACCCTGCGCGAGCGCACGGAGTGGGTCGAGACCGTGGCGTCGGGCTGGAACGTGCTCGTCGGACTGGACGCCGCTCGCGCGGTGAGCGCGATCGAGACCTTTGGGCGGGGCCTTCCGCCCGATCGCCCGCCACTGTACGGCGACGGGCGTGCCGGGGAGCGCGTCGTCGCGGCGCTTGACTCGCTGCTCTAGCCGGCTGCGCTGGCCTGGGCGACGACACTGTCCTGCGCGGCGCTGGTCCAGATGATCTGCTCGCGGCCGGGGCCGACCCCGATGAGCAAGATCGGCACGCCGATGAACTCGGCGATGAAGGCAATGTAGTCTCGGGCGGCCTGAGGCAGCTCGGATTCCTCGCGGCAGTCGCCGATCGGCTCGCTCCAGCCCTCGAGTTCCACGAGTTCGGCCTTGGCGTGATGGAGCACTGACTGGTGGTAGGGGAAGTGATCGAACTCCGCTCCCTCCTCGCCCCTGTAGCGCGTGCAGGCGAAGATCCGCTCCATCCCGGAGAGGACGTCCAGTTTGGTGATCGCGAGCGCCGTGAGCGTGTTGATTCTCGCCGCGTAGCGCAGCGCCACGAGGTCGAGCCAGCCGGTGCGCCGCGGTCGGCCGGTCGTGGTGCCGAACTCACCTCCCCTGGTGCGGATCTCCTCGCCGGTGGCGTCCTCGAGCTCAGTGGGAAACGGCCCGGCGCCGACACGCGTCGTGTAGGCCTTGCAGATACCCCAGATCTCGTCGATGTCTTTTGGGCCGACGCCGGCGCCGACGCAGGCGGCGCCGGCGACGGGGTTGGACGAGGTCACGAAAGGGTAGGTCCCGTGGTCGATGTCGAGCATGGCGCCCTGGGCGCCTTCGAACAGGACGGTGCCACCTGCTGCGAGTGAGTCCCAGGCCAGCCGTGAGGTGTCTGCAATGTGCTGCTCGAGCTGGTGCCCGTAGGTCACGTACTGCTCGGTCATTGCGTGCAGGTCGAGCGCGGGGTCGCGAGCGTAGGGCCTCAACGACAGTCTCTTCGGCTCGAGCGCGGCAGCGATCTTCTTCTTCAGAATCTTCTCGTCGAGCAGATCCTGCACGCGAATCCCGAGCCGCGCGGCCTTGTCGGCGTAGCATGGGCCGATGCCGCGGCGGGTTGTGCCGATCTGGAGCTTGCCAAGGCGCGCCTCGCCAGCGGAGTCGAGCAGCAGATGGTAGGGCATGATCAGGTGCGCGTTGGCTGAGATGCGCAACCCGGAGACGTCGACCCGCTTCGCCCGCAGGCCGGAGATCTCTTCGATCAGCACCTTTGGGTCGACGACCACGCCATTACCGATGACGCAGCGTTTGCCGGGGTAGAGGATCCCGGACGGGATCAGGTGGAATTTCCACTCCACCCCCTCGCGCACGATCGTGTGACCGGCATTGTTGCCGCCCTGGAAGCGGATCACGGCGTCGGCCCGCTCGGCAAGCAGATCGGTGATCTTCCCCTTGCCCTCGTCCCCCCATTGGGCTCCCACGATGACGATTCCTGGCATTGCCAGACGGGAGTCTACGCGGGGGCGGGATAGGAAACGCGCCGCGCGTCCTCGCCGTAGAAAGGCAGCACGTCGCACATGCCCTCGAGCCGGGACACGATGCGCTCGCCGAGCTGCTCGGCGAGCTCGCCCCGGTCAAGGTTCGAGGTGATCACGATTGAGCGCTGATCGGCATAGCGCGCGTTGACGATCGAGTACAGCTGCTCAAGTGCCCAGTCGGTGCGGTATTCGGCTCCGAGATCGTCGACTTGCAGCAAATCGACACCTGCCAGGCGGTCGAGAAACCCGAGCACGCCACCGTTGTCGATCGATTCGCGGATCACGCTCAGCAGCCGGGGGCAGGAGTAGATCGCGGTCGAGCGGCCCGCGTCGATCGCGGTCTTGGCGACAATCATCGCCAGTGCGGTCTTACCGGTGCCGAACCCGCCGGCGAGCCACAACCCTCGGCCGGCGTCGAGGTTGCCGCGGATGTCGCGCGCAAATGCGCGCAGCTCACGTACCTGGGTTGGGCAGCGTCGCTCGATGTCGATCACGTCGGAGTGCTCGAAGGAGATCTCGCGGTAGCGCCGCGGGATCCGAGCCTCTAGCTCGCGCGCGCGGCTCGCGGCGATCTTCGCGGCGCGGCAACCGCACGCCCGGGCAGTGAGCGTCTCCTCGTCTACGAGAAAGCCGCTTCCATCGCACTGTCCGAGCTGGCAACGTCCGTCGTCCATGTCCTTCAGGGTACGGGACGGTCCGGCTTGAGTCCTGGTGTCGACCTCGCAACTTGCGCGCAGAGCGCGCAGAGGCCGGGGAGCGAAGGGAGGCGAAGCCGCGCCGGGAGCGCCAGCAAGGGACTTGCGCATATGCTCGTGGCGTGACCGAAGCCCAAACTGGCGCGCCGAGCCCCGAGCCGCAGGGCTGGTGCGTCTGCGGCAAGAAGACCACGATTGCGGGCGCGCAGGAGGTCACGCTGCCGAATGGGAAGCCCGGCTGGGAGGGCCACTGCGCAGAGTGCGGCTCGCCGCTGTTTGCAATTCGCCGCGCGGCGCGGCGAGCTTGAGCGCGGGCTGCCGGGGGGCGGTGCTCGGTCAGCGCAGAGCAATCAGGTCAACGACGAAGACGAGCGTTTCGTCTGGCCCGATCACGCCGCCGGCGCCGCGCTTGCCGTAGGCGAGCATCGGCGGGATCGTGATGCGTCGGCGCCCGCCGACCTTCATTCCTGCCACCCCCTGATCCCACCCCGAAATGACCTGGCCCTTGCCGAGTGCAAACTTGAACGTGTCGCCGCGATCCCACGACGCGTCGAACTGCTTGCCTGAGGCCCACGAGACGCCGACGTATTGGACTTCGACAACATGTCCGGGCGCGGCCTGCTCGCCGTCGCCAGGGAAGAGGTCCTCCAGTTCGAGCTGGTAGCTGGGCTCCTGGCCCGGGGGAATCTGGACTGTGGGCTTTTCGCCGCCGGCCATTGGAGCGGGACGGTAGCGGCTCGGCGGGCGTCACGCCTCCCCTCATTCGGGCGCCGCGCGCTAGCGGGGCCCCGCTAGCAGCCGCCGATGCTCGGCCCGGCCGGGCAGCTCGAGCGACGGTTGCTAGCCGTGGCGCTCCTCGCTGGCCTTGGTCAAAAAGCGCGGATACTTCTTGTCGAACACCAGCTCGACGACGCCGAGCGCGCCGTTGCGATGTTTCTGGATCAGCAGGTCGGCCTCCCCGGGACGTTCGGAGTTCTCGGGGTTGTAGTAGTCATCGCGATAGATGAAGATCACCACGTCGGCGTCCTGTTCGACGGCGCCGGATTCGCGCAGGTCGGACAACATCGGGCGCTTATCCTGGCGCTGCTCGACGCCGCGATTGAGCTGCGAGAGCGCGATCACGGGAACTTCGAGTTCTCGCGCGAGCAGCTTGAGTCCGCGGGACATCTGCCCGATCTGCTCCGCTCGATTGTCCGTCCGCATGTCGGCGCGGAGCAGTTGGAGGTAGTCGACGATCACGAGCCCGAGTCCCTCGGGGTGCTGTGAGGCGAGACGGCGGGTCTTGGCCCTGATTTCGAGCAAACCGATGTCGCTCGAGTCGTCGACCCACAGCGGCGCCCTGGCCAGTCGGTCGCTGGCCTTGACGATCCGCTGCCAGCGGTCCTTTGGAACGCGGCCCTTGCGTAGGTCATCGCCTGCGATCGACGCCTGAGAGGCGACGAACCGCTGGGCGAGCTCCGCTTCGGACATCTCGAGCGAGAACAGCGCGACCGGCTTTCCGTACTTGATCGCAGCATGCTCGGCGATGTTCGTCACCAGTGCCGACTTGCCCATCGACGGCCTTGCGGCTAACACGATCAGGTTGCCTGGCTGGAAGCCGCCGGTGATCTCGTCCAGTTCGCGGAACCCCGATCCCGTGCCCGTTAGCTGCACGTCTTCAAGCGAGAGCTTGTGGAGCGTTTCCAGCGCCTCGCCAAGAATCTTGTCGATCCCGCGGAAATCCTGGGCGCGATCGCCGTGGGCGACCTCGAGCATTGCTTTCTCGGCGTATTCGACGATCTCCCGCGCTCCTTCGCGCTGGTCGAGCACCCGCGTCTGAATCTCGTAGCTCGCGTGCAGCACCCGACGCATCAGCGATGCGTCGCGGACGATCTGCGCGTAGTTGCGCAGGTTCGCGACGTTTGGAACCGTGCCCGCGAGACTGTCAACCGCATCAGCTCCGCCGGCCGCTTCGAGCGCCCCGGTCTGACGCAGCTGCTCGGAAACCGTCAGTACGTCAATCGGCTCGCTCAGCTCGTACAGGGACAGCATCGCGCGGAAGATCGTGCCGTGCGCGTCGCGGTAGAAGTCCTCGGGCTCGAGGGACTCCTCGATCACCAGGTTGTACATCGTCCGATCTGAGAGCAGGATCGCTCCCAGCACCGACTGCTCAGCCTCAAGGTTGTGCGGGGGCACAGTCGCCCGGGCGCCTGTTGGCCGTGGTTGGAGTTGGACGGGGGAGCTCATTGGACACGCGAGTGTAGGACCGCGAGCGGTGGCCCTCGCGCCGTCACTCCGCATTCTGGAAGAAGTTCTCCGCACACGAACACATGTTCGCATACGGTTCGGACGCGTTCGGCTCAGCCTGCACGCGGCGTGGCGACGGCAGCGCAGAGCGGCGCGAACGCGGCGAGCGGGGGAGCGCCTAACGCGCGGCCCACGCAGCCGGCGCCCAGCTAGTGCGGCTAACGGGTTGCGGTGACGATCGTCTTGATCGTCGCGATCGCGTCGTCGGCGACCTCGACCGAGACCATGTAGGTGCCGACGTTTCGGATCGGCTCCTCGAGGTGCACCTTGCGCTTGTCGAGTTTCAAGCCGCGGGCGTCGCGGATCGCATCGACAATGTCCTGCCCCGTGACCGAGCCGAACAGGCGACCATCGTCGCCGGCCTGTTGGGAGATCGTGAGGACCGTCTTCGAGAGCAGTGCGGAGTGCTCGCCGGCCCGCGCGACCGCTTCACGCTGGGCACGCTCGGCGGCCTCCGAGCGTTGCTCGGCCGCAGCGATCGAAGCGCCCGTGGCCGGCTGAGCGAGCTTGCGGGGAATCGGGAAGTTGCGCAGGTAGCCCTTCGAGACATCGATTACCGCGCCGCGCGCGCCGAGTGACTCGACGTCGGCGAGAAGAATTGCCTGCGCCATCAGCGGTCACGGTCCCCGCGGTCGCGGCGACCGCCAACGCTCTCGGGAGCACCCTCGGTCACGTACGGGAGCAGCGCGAGTTCACGCGCGCGCTTGACGGCGCGCGCGATCTGGTTTTGATGGCGGCGGCACGCCCCCGTGATGCGACGGGAGCGAATCTTCCCCTTCTCGGAAATGAATTTGCGCAGCATGCCGACGTCCTTGTAGTCGACCTGCTCGATCTTGTCGCGGCAATGCTGGCACGGCTTGCGCCGACCGCTACCGCCGCCGGTCTTCTTGTTGTCCCTCCGTCTGGCCGGTTTCTCCCGGCCGCCTCGCTGCTTTGCCATCGTTTCCTAACTCTAGAACGGAATGTCGTCTTCGCCCACGCCGACACCGGTGGGAGCGGCCTGGAAATCGCCGTCATCAGCCGGCACATCGCTGCGGGAAGGCCCCGACGCCGCGAAGCCACCGCCGCCCTGAGCCGCATCGTCGCGTCCACCCAGGAACTGGACGGAATCGGCAATGATATCGACTGCCTGGCGCTTCTGTCCGTCCTGTGTGTCCCATTCGCGCCATTCGAGCCGCCCGTCGATCGCGACAGGGCGTCCCTTGGCCAAGAAGCGAGCGCAGTTCTCGCCCTGGGCGCCCCACACGGAAACGTTGAAGTAGTTGGGCTTGTCCTCCCATTCGCCGCTCGCGTTGTTCTTGCGGCGGGTGTTGCACGCGACGCGTAGATCGCACACGGAGTTGCCGCTCGGCAGCGAGCGCAGTTCCGGATCGCGGGTGAGGTTTCCGGTCAAGACGACCCGGTTGATGTTGGTAGCAGCCACAGGGGGCTCCCTTCAGCTCGGTCGGAGGAGAGAGCACAAACTCTAGAGGCGGCTTCGGCCGGCACTCCGAGCAACGACGCTCCTTGCGGGGATTTCAGGCTTCGCCGACCGACTCTGGCGCTGCGGCCGGCGACCTGTCGCCAGCAGCAGGGCCCGCGGGAGCGTCGGCTCGCGCCGCCTCCGCAGCGAGATCGGCCGGCGCCGACTCCGCAGGGAGATCGGCTCGCGCAGAGCGCGAGGAGTCGGGCGCCGCCGCTGCGTCGCCCGCAGACACCGGGGCCGCCGCGCGCGGCGGCGAGTCTGGCGGCGGCGGCGTGCCCGGGGCAAGCTTGATGATGCGGTGGCGCACGACCTCGTCGGCGATCCGCAGGCGATGGTCGAGACCCTTGAGCAGCTCCGGCGGTGCATGGAACTGGAGCAGGTGATACTCGGCTTGCTCGCGCTTGTCGATCTCGTAGGACAGCGTGCGCTGACCCCACTCGTGATGGCCGATCAGCTCGCCTCCGGATTCGATCGCCGACTTGGAGTCGGCAACGATCTTCGCCCGCACTTCGTCCGTGGCGGCGAGGTCCAGCAGCAGCGTCAGGTCATAGGTGGGGGCGCTCAGGGTCACAGCGACCCGGATGATAGCTACTCGGCGTTTGCAACTTCCTTCTTGCGCACATCCGCGAGCTGGTCATCGACCCAGTCACCAGGATCGCGCAGCGTGACGATGCGCTTCAGGCCCTCCAGCCGACGCGAGCGCTCGACGTCGTCCATGCACAGGGCGGAGTAGATCGCGTCAGCGAGCTCCTGGATGTCGAATGGGTTGACCGACAGCGCAAACTCGCCCAATTCCTCGTGGGCGCCGGTGTTCTCCGAGAGGATCGAGACGCCCCCCACCTGGTTGAGCAGCGGGCCCTCCTTCGCGACGAGGTTCATGCCGTCGAACATCGCGTTCACCAGCAGCACGTCGTAGTTGCGGTACGACGCCAACGCCTCCTCCAGGTCGTCGCGCAGCTTGAGCTGAATCGGCATCCAGTCCGGCGTGCCGTGGCGGTGGTTGACAACCGCCACGAGGGCCTCGATCCGCTCCAGGTACTCCGCATACTCCGGCACGTCTGTGCGGGAAGGCATCAGCTGCGCCACAAACGTCACGCGCTCCACGAACTCCGGGTGCTGCTCCAGGAACAGGTCGAACGCCGAAAAGCCGCGCAACACGTTCTTGCTGAGGTCTGCGCGGTCGACGCGAAGGATCAGGAAGTCCCGCCGTCGCCGCAGCAGCTCGGCCTCCAGTCGCTCGACGCGCGGTCTCGACGCCGCGGCACGCGTCGCAACGGCGTCGATCGGCAGCGGATAGGCACGGACCCACACATCGCGACTGTCGGTGCGGACCATGCCGCGCTCGAAGTCAACCTCGAGATCCATCAGATCGCGGCAGCACTGCAGAAAGTTGCGACGGTATGAGCGCGTGTGGAAGCCGATGATGTCGTTAGCCAGCAACCCCGTGAAGATTTGCTCGCGGATCCGCGTCGGCAGCACCCGCCAGGCGTCCGGCTGTGTCCAGGGGATGTGGACGAAGTGGTGCAGAAAAGCATCGGGCCGCGCCTCGCGCACCATCTTCGGAAGCGTGTACAGGTGGTAATCGTGGACCATCACCACGGGCTCTTCCTCGGTCTCGATCTCCTCGACAACCGCCCGCGCAAGATCGGCGTTAACGACGTTGTAGCCGTCCGCGAAGGCCGCGATCTCATTGGCACGGATGTCCGGCGCGTTGGAGAGGTCCCAGAGGTAGTGTTGGATGAACCACAGCAGCGGATTCGCGAAGATGTTGTAGAAGCGGTCGTAGGCGAGCGCGTCCGACTCGACGAGCCTGACCAGGTACTCGCCTCCCGCCGGGCTCTTGACCGTAAACGGACGCCCGCCATGCTCGCGAGAGGCAGCCGCGTCGTACTCGCTCATCGCCGAAGCCACCCACACGACCTCGCGGTGTGAGGCCAGGCCGGTCAGTGCCGTGACCAGGCCGCCGGTGCCGCGCTGGATCGTCCCGTCGGCCTCGAAGGTGACGGGTCCGCGATTGGACACGAGCACAAGGCGGGTCTCTTTCGCAGCCACGCTGTCGACGATACCTTCCCGGGTCCGTCAGCCAAGATCTGACCTACTCGAGCACTCGCGATGCGCGCTGCCAGCGCCTCCTCCAGGGGCAGCCGACCCGCCGGCTATCGGCTGCGCGAGGCCTCAACCGTGGCGCCCGGGAGGCCAAGCGTGAACACGGTGCGTCCCGGCCGCGACTCGAGCGTCAGGTGCCCGCGCATCCGCTCAACCAGCTCACGCGCGATTGCCAGACCGAGTCCCGAGCCCTGTACGCCGTCGCTCGTGACGAACGGGTCGAAGATCCGTTCGCGTTCGTCGATCGCGACACCCTCGCCGCGGTCGACCACGGCGAGCCGGACCCGATCCTCGTCCTCGCGTGCAGCACTGACAACGATCTCCGTCCCGTATTCGGTGTGCGTGATCGCGTTGTCTACAAGGATCCGCAGGACCTGAGCCACCCGGTCGGGGTCGCAGCGTGCGCGGACCGGCTGGCGCCCGATCCGGAGCTCGAGGCGCGAGCCATGCCTGTTCAGCGCCGGGATGAACTCCGAGCAGACGGCTTCGGCGAGCACGCCGAGGTCAGTCGGCTTTGGCTGCAGCTCGAGCGACCCCGCCTCCAGGCGAGACAGGTCAAGCAGGCCGGTCGCCAGCTTGCCAAGGCGATCGACCTGTTCGCGCACCTGACCGACGAACTGTCGGCGCGTGTCCTCGTCGAGCTCCTCGTCCTGGATCAGCTCGAGGAAGCCGCCGAGCGAGAAGATTGGCGTGCGCAGCTCGTGTGAGGCCGTGGCGATAAAGCGCTTACGCGCGCTGTCGAGTTCCTGCAATTGGCGCTGCATGTCGTCCAGCGCCGCCGCGAGCTGGCCGAGTTCATCCCCGGAGTCGACCGGGAATCCCGCATCGAAGTCCCACCGCGCGACGCGGCGCGCGGACTCCTCTAGGCGACGGATGCGCAGGCTCAGCGCCCGTGCCACAATCATGCCCGCGAGCAGCGCGAGCGCCATCGCGATCACGCCGGCAACGATGATCCGCCGGCGGATCGTGCGCACATCGGCGAGTACGCCCGTCAGTGGGGAGGAGAACAGAGCGACCCGCGCGACGCGCGAGCGGAAGGAGATCGGCAGCGCCACGACCGCGGCGGAGTCGCTGCTCGAGCCGCCCTGGGTGCCCGCGATCACCCCGCGGGTGCGCGCGGCTCGCATCGCCAGCGGCATGCCCCCGTGGGCCGGCCCCCCAGGAACCCCCGAGTCCGCGATCGGAAAAGCCACGATGCCGGCGGTGCCCGAGGAGATGCCGAGCAGCGTCAGATGAGCGCCCGTGCGGTCCGCGGCGCCCTGCACAGCTCGCTGCACGCCAGTCTTGTCGACGTTGGTGCCGACGGTTGCCTGTAGTGCCGGCAGGGACGCTCGGGCCGCGGTTTGCAGGCTGCGGACCTTCTGTGCCCGCAGCGTGTCCTCGAGCGATGGCGCAACGTAGAGGTACACAACGAGAATCGAGCCGAGCGTGATCGCGAAGAACAGCAGCGCGAGCCTGGTGCGGATCGAGACACTCACCGATCGCCCGCCCCCGTGCTGCGTCCTTCCTCATGCTCGCCGTCGTCGTAGCGGAAGCGGTAGCCGACCCCCCGAACGGTGAACAGGTATTCCGGCTCCTTCGGATCAGTTTCAAGCTTCTCGCGCAGGTGCCTGATGTGGACGTCGATCGTGCGCGGGTCTCGATATGCCGAATCGCCCCAGATCCGCTCCAGCAGAGCCTCGCGGGTGAGCACGCGACCGGGCTCGGTCGCGAGCGCGCCGAGGATTTCGAACTCCACAAACGTTGTCTCGACGAGCCCGCCGCGGATCCGTACGCTGCGTTTGGCGAAGTCGATGTGCAGCTCACCGGCGCTGAACTCTCCGACGCTCCCGCCCACGCCCTCGTCGCCCAGCTGTGGGCTCATCGCAGCACGGCGCAGGGCGGCCTTCACCCGGCTGCGAAACTCGCGCATCGAGAACGGCTTGGTGATGTAGTCGTCGGCGCCGAGCTCGAGGCCGAGCACCTTGTCGATCTCCTCGGCCTTCGCCGTCAGCATGATGATCGGAACCGAGCTCTGCTGGCGCAGTCGGCGACACACCTCGAGCCCGTCGATCCGGGGCATCATCACGTCGAGCACGACGAGATCGAACTCGCTCTCCGCAAAGCGTGCGAGTGCTTCGCTGCCGTCGGCTGCCGGCACGACCTCGTAGCCGTCTTTGCGCAGCGGGTAGGACAGCAGCGTCAAGATCGACTGCTCGTCGTCGGCAAGCAGTATCCGGGTCGGTCGCTCGGCCACCTGAGGAGGTTGGCAGATCGCCTACGCTGGGGGTCGTGGTCGACCTGCGCCTCTACCGTGCGGCCCTGCTGCCATTTCTCCTGGTCGTGGTCGTCGCGGCGTTCTCGCTCGGCCCGCGACCGCGTCCGTTGTCGACGACGCTGGCGCCGGATGCGTTCGACGGTCCGACTGCCTCTGGCGCGATCACCTCGCTGGGGATCCAGTTCCCGGATCGCCGTCCCGGCAGCCCCGGCGACGCGGGGCTCGCGGACTTCATGCAGCAGGCCTTCGGCCGGTCCGCAGGGTTCGACGTGACGACGCACGATTTCACCGCCGATACCGTGGACGGGCGCCGCACGCTGCGCGACGTGATCGCCACCCGGCAGGGCACATCCAACCGCTCGATCGTCATCGTCGCCCACCGGGACGCCGCGAGGGCCGGCTCGCTCGCAGAGCTCTCGGGAACCGCTGCACTGCTCGAACTGGTGCACGTCTTTGCCGGGCGCATCACAAACCGCACGCTGACGCTCGTCTCGACCAGCGGCGGCAGCGGTGGTGACGCCGGCGCAGCCCAGCTCGCGCGCCTCCTGCCACGACCAGTCGATGCGGTGCTCGTGCTCGGCGATCTCGGTGGGACGCGCTCACGCCGTCCGTACGTCGTGCCCTGGTCTGACGGGACGAGCGGAAGCGCACCGATTCGTCTGCGCCGCACCGTGGAGGCTGCGTTGCAGGGCGAGCTGTCACGCAGCCCCGGAGGGGTTGCGATCACCGATCAGCTCTCACGCCTCGCGTTCCCACTCACGACAGGCGAGCAGGGACCGCTGCTCGCCGCGGGGCTGCCCGCCGTGTTGATCCAGGGCAGCGGCGAGCTGGGTCCGCACTCCGGGGACCTGCTTTCGCCCACGCGGATGCAGGCGCTGGGCCGCGGCGTGCTGCGCGCCGTCAACGCACTCGATGAGGGCGCCGATCTTTCCACCGCCCCCACGCACGATCTACTGCTTGGCTCACTCGTGCTCGGCGCGTGGACGGTGCGGCTGCTCGTCGGTGCGCTGCTGCTGCCTGTGCTGCTGGCAGGAGTCGACATCTATGCGCGCCTGCGCCGCCGGCGCGAAGCCGTCATGCCATGGCTTGGCTGGCTCCTGTCGAGCGCAATGCCGTTCGCGCTCGCCGGGCTGTTTGCCGCTGCGCTCGGTCGCACCGGCCTGCTGCCCTCCGCGCCGGCAGGCCCGGTTACCAGCGCGCAGCTCCCAATCGACGGCAACGCCCGCACCGCGATGATCTCCGTGTTGCTCGTGTTCGCGCTCGGCTGGCTCGGCCGCCGCGCACTACTGCGCGCGGGCGCCGCCGCTCAGCGGGCGCCGGGGACCGCCGGCGCAGGGCCCGCAGGTGCGGTCGTGCTGAGTATGTCCATGCTGGCGCTGCTGGTCTGGCTGCGCAACCCGTTCGCCGCGGCGTTGCTTGTCCTGCCGCTGCATCTGTGGCTGCTCGCGATGCTGTTCGAACCCGCGCCTCCGCGGCGGATCGCGATCGGGCTAGTGGTGTTTGCGCTGGTGCCCCTGCTCGTGGTCGTCGGCCTTGACTCCGCGCGGCTCGAGCTAGGCCCGCTCTCGTTCTGCTGGACAGCGCTGCTGCTCGTCGCCGGCGGCCACGTCGGGCTACTCGCAGTGCTTGCCTGGAGCATCGCCGCCGGCGCCCTGGTAGCGGCGCTGACGATTTGCGCGCAGCGCCCTCGTGAGCGGCCGGAGCAACCGGCCGTGACGGTCCGCGGCCCGATGTCCTACGCGGGGCCAGGTTCGCTCGGCGGGACGGACTCCGCGCTTCGTCGCTGACGCGCCGCGGCAGCCACAAGAGGCGCCCGCCCGCCCATCACAGTTGGTGCTCGAACCCCTTCAGCTCACGCGGGCCGTCGGTGGTTGAGAAGGAGGCGCCCGGGGAGCCGTGGGCAGCGACGCGACCAATCCATGTCAGGCCGCCTGCGCGCTCCGCTGCCTCGCGGCCAGCCGGCGCGACGCACACGCACAGCTCGTAGTCCTCGCCGCCACAGGCTGCCAGCTCGCCAGGGTCGACCCCGAGCTGGCCGGCCACCTCCCAGACGCCGGGCGCCAGCGGCAGCGCGTCGCGCACCAGGCCGGGCCTCTGGCCGCTGCACTCGCCGATTCGC
>JBPCQX010000098.1:0-5487 GCA_050997675.1 Solirubrobacteraceae bacterium | reverse complement strand
GCAGCTTCGTGCGGACAAACGCGCCGCCCTTACCGGGCTTGACGTGCTGGAAGTCAAGGATCTTGAAAACGGTCCCATCGACATCGATGTGATTGCCGCTCTTGAATTGGTTGGTGGAGATCACGCGCCGTTGGTCCTTGCCTCGCTAGCGACAGCGTAGACGAGCGCGGCGAGCGTGCGGATCCCCGGAAGCCATAGATTCCCCGCATGAGCAACGTGAGCGCCAGCTGGCGGCGCGACCATCCGTGGGCCGTCGTGTACCGGTATTTCAGTGCTCGTGAGCAGTTCAGCCGCCCCGCGGCAAAGCTGATCTTCGGCGCCGACATCGACGAGCTGTTCGCGCAGCTGCGCGAACTCGACACCGTGCCCAACGGAGGCTCCGTGCTCGATGTGCCGTGCGGCGCCGGCATCGCGCTTGGCGCGCTGACACCCGAGCGCGATGTGCGCTTCGTGGCAGCCGACATATCTCCGGCGATGCTCCGTCGCACCGAGGAGGCGGCCGCAGCGCGCGGGCTCTCGCAAGTACAGACACTCGAAGCGAATGTCGAGCAGCTGCCGTTCGCCGAAGGCGAGTTCGACCTGTGCCTCTCGTTCGCCGGCCTGCACTGCTTCCCCGACCCCGCGCTAGCGGTCCGAGAGATCGCACGCTGCCTGAAGCCCGGAGGCAGCTTCGCCGGCACGATCTTCCTCGTGGACTCCGGGCCGCGTTACGCCGCGCTGCGGCTGACTGCGCGCGCGATGGGCGTGATCGGCCCGAGCGGGGGCCTGCGCGACGTCGAGCAGTGGCTCGATCGCGCCGGCCTGCGCGAGGTTCGCGTCGAGCGGCTCGGCACGATGGCGCGGTTCTCCGCACGCAAGCCCTGAGGGGACTGTGCGCACAGCCGCAGACGTGCCGGCCAGCGCCGTAGTGCATGATGGAGCGATGTCCACTCCCCCTTCCTCGCGCAGCATCAAGATCTCTGACGACGAGCGCGGCGGCTGGTCGTCCGACCGCCCGCGCCCCGGTGGTGGCCCGGTCCGGCCCATCAACATCTCCGGCCGCTGCAACGTGCTGCGCCCATCGGACCGGATCCGCTACTCGCCCGGCAGCCTGCTGCTGATCGCGTGCGCCTCCCACCCCGAGCGCGACCGTTTCGCCGACCGGCTGATCGAGGATCGCGCGTCGCTGCTGTCAGTCGGCAAGGTGCGCGGTCTGCTGGCCGGACGGGTGGCCGCCGAGGAGATCGAGCCGCGCGCAGAGCAGCTGCTGCATGCCGCCGCGCGGCAGCGCCTCGATGCCGGCGAGACAGTCGTCGTGCTGCTCGAGACACTCGCGCCCCAGGAGCGCGAGCCGTTCCTGCGCGCCGCCTACGCGCAGCGCCGCCCACGCCACCTGATGCTGCTGGAAACCGCGAAGGATCAGGTCGACGAGGGGGACCGCGCACCGCTCAACGAGCTGCGACGAGCACTTGACGCCGGGGAACTCGGCGCTGAGGGAATCCAAACCGGGTTGAGGCTGGGCGGCAACACCGCAGCCGAGCTGAAGCGGATCCTCTTCCGCCCCGCCCCGCGCGAGGAGTAGCGCCTCAGCGGCGGTCGATGCGCGCACGCTCCGCGGGCTGGGGCAGCCGCCTCGGCTGCCGAGACCCTGAGTGAGGGCCTCGACACCGGGCGAGCTGACTGGCTGGCGGGCGGGGCTAGTTACCCGAGCGCGCAGCCGGCGGCGGAGGCGGGGGCAGCGGGCCACCGTGCATTGCGATGCCGCCTGGTCCGCCCTTCGGGCGGAAGTTCGGGTCAACTGCAAACACCATTGTGCCGTCTGAGGACTGGGAGACGTGGACCTGGTCGCCGACCTTCAGGTCAGACACCTTCGCAGCGGCAAAATTACGCATGACCGAGGCCGCCGGCGGCAGGCTGATCGCCACGTCCTTGTAGGGGACCGTCTTCGTCCCCTCGGTGATCGTGACGTCATTGCCCGACACGGTTTTCAAAACGCCGTTGTCCTCCGTCTCGCTGATGAAAGCCGTGCCGGCCTTATTCAACGACACGGCGTCTGCGTGCACCTCGTGGCCGCCCGGACCACCCGGACCACCCGGGCCGCCGGGACCGCCCGGGCCGCCGGGGACGAACATGCTTGCGCGGGCTCTACCGGCGTGGCCCGGGGCTGCAGCCGAGCCGGCGATGCCCGCCACCGCGCCTGCTGCCGCGCAGGCCCCGACGACCAGCCCGGTGCGGAATTTCCTTGACTTGAACATGATCTGGTTTCCCTTCGATCTTGTAGCGGCCGGACAGGACGCCCGGTCGTCTGGATCAGTCTGCGGGGCGCTGCCGTGCGGCTCGCGCGAGCAATCCGAGAGTTGGCTGAGAATTCAGCCCGGCGGCTGTGAAGCTTTGCGGGGCGGCTCGCGCGCAGCCTGGGAGAAAGCTGGGAGTCGCCTGAGTGCGAGCAGCGCAAGCGCCACGGGCACCGTCGCCGGAAGCTCGCGCACCCCGAAGAACGCAAGATCACTGAGCAGTGCGAAAGCGGCCACGAGCAGCGCCCCGCGGCGCTGCAGCGCGCGCCAGTCCCTCGCGCCGGCCAACACACCGCCGAGCATCCCGCACGCGAACAAATCGCCGTAGCCGAGCAGCGCAGAGCCGAACGAGACCCGCTGGAGCTGCGGCAGGCCGGCCCCGGGGCGCGCCGCGTTGAGTACGTCGTTTGGGGCCTGGAGCAGATCGGCGCCGACGAGAGCCGCGTCGACGACCGCCATCAGCACGATCCCGACGCAGATCCACCTCCGCGGCGCGAGCACCGCGACGCCGGCGCCGAGCGCCGCGCAGCTGAGCGCTGCGAGCGCCCCGGCCGCGGCCTCGCCGGCCAGTCCGTGCGGGTCCGCCCAGGCCGCGCCGAACAGCACCACCGCCGTCCACCACGGCACGTCGAGCCACGCCAGCGCGAGCGCCGCGAGGGGCGGCACCGCGCACAGGGCGAGCAGACTGAGCGGCAGCGCCGAGTCCACCTCCGCACGCACGAGGACGACGGTTGCCACAACCGAAACTGCCCCCACCGCAGCCCACCACGGGTTGCGCAGGTGCGCGAGCCAGGCCGGCGCGCGGCGCGGGCGCACGAGCAGCACCACCCCCGCTTGGAGCAGCGAGAGTGCGGCGATCGATGGCGCGAACGCGAGCTCCGCGGCGTTGCCCTCAGCCGGCGCGAAGCCCGTCGAGCACGATCTCGAGGTACCGCTCCCAGGCGGCGCGCGAAGGCGAGCTGGCGACGACACGCGCAAGGCCGCACATCAGCGCCCGCATGTCACTCGGGTCGAGGTCCGCCCTGAGCACTCCCGCCGCCTTGCCGCGGTCGATCAGCGCCCCCCACGCGCCGTCGAGCTCGGCCATGATCGGCGCCAGCGCCGTCGACTTGCACACCTGCTCGGAGATCACATCGGCAAACGCGCGGTCGCGCGCATGGAACTCAGCTGCGCTGCGCATCGCCCCGGCGAATGACGACCACGGATCCGCGCTCGGCGAAGCCGTGGCGGCCATGAGCGCGGCACGGACCTCGGCGAAGCGCGCGATCAACAAGGCATCGAGCAGCGCCTCCTTGGTCTCGAAATGGCGATAGACGGTGCCGACCCCAACCCCGGCGCACTGGGCGACGTCCTCGATCTGCGCATCGCGCCCGCGCTCGGAGAAGACCTCGAGACCTGCGCGCAGCACTCGTTCGCGGTTGCGCACGGCGTCTGCGCGCGGTTGGCGGATCGTCAACAAGTGGAACCTTGCTTCCGTATATACTCTGCAAGCGGAGGCACGCATCCGATTCTAGTGCAAGGAGGTAGCCGTCGTGACCGATGACATCACCCAGGATCCCCGTCGGTGGAGGGCGCTGATCCTGCTCTGCGCCGCACAGTTCATGGTGGTGCTCGATGCCTCGATCGTCAACGTCGCGCTGCCGTCGATCAAGACCGCGCTGCACTTCTCACGCGGCGATTTGCAATGGATCGTCAACGCCTACACGCTGACCTTCGGCGGCTTCCTGCTGCTCGGGGGGCGCGCCGCAGACCTGCTGGGCCGCCGGCGCGTGTTCATGGCGGGTCTGGGGTTGTTCGCCGTCGCGTCGCTGGCGGGCGGTCTCGCCCAGTCAGAGGCCTGGATCATCATCGCGCGCGGGGTGCAGGGGCTGGGGGCAGCGATCCTTTCCCCCGCCGCGCTGTCGATCGTCACGACGACCTTCACCGAGGGCAGCGAGCGCAACAAGGCGCTGGGGATCTGGGGCGCGCTCGCTGGCGGCGGCGGTGCGGTTGGCGTGCTGCTGGGTGGCCTGCTGACGTCCGGCCCCGGCTGGGAGTGGGTGTTCTTCGTCAACGTCCCGATCGGCGCGCTCGCGATCTTCCTCGCGCCGCGGCTGATCCGCGAGAGCCGCGCTAGCGATCGCCATCGCTCCTACGACCTGCTGGGCGCGTTGTCGATCACCGCCGGCCTGATGCTGCTGGTTTACGCGCTGGTCAAGACGACGGATTATGGGTGGGGGTCGGCGGAGACGCTCGGCATGCTGGCCGGGGCCCTCGCGCTGATCCTTGCATTCATCTGGATCGAGCTGCGCGCCGTCGAGCCGCTGATGCCGCTGCGGATCTTTCGCAACCGGGGAGTTTCCTCGGCGAACATTGTCGGACTGCTCGTCGGTGCCTCGCTGTTTTCGATGTTCTTCTTCATCTCGCTGTATCTCCAGCAGGTGCTCCAGTTCTCCGCGCTCCAGGCCGGGCTGTCCTACCTGCCGCTGTCGGTCGGCATCATCGGCTCCGCAGGCATCGGCTCCCAGCTCGTCAACCGCATCGGCGCGAAGCCAGTGCTCGTCGGCGGCCTCGCGCTGGTCGCCATCGGTTTGGCGCTGTTCACGCAGATCCACGCGCGCGGGTCGTTCAGCGGCGACGTGCTGCTGCCGTCCGTGATCGTCGCGCTCGGACTCGGCTTCTCGTTTGTGCCGCTGACGATCCTCGCCGTCTCCGGCGTCTCGGGAGACGACGCCGGGCTCGCGTCAGGGCTGATCAACACCGCTCAACAGGTGGGCGGAGCAATTGGCCTGGCGATTCTCTCGACGATCGCGACCTCGCGCATCAACACACTGCTGCACGGCCACGCCGCGCCCCCACACGCCTTGACGGACGGCTTTGCCCGTGCCTTTGGCGTCGGCGCCATCTTCGCCGTGGTCGGGCTAGTGCTCGCGCTGCTGCTCGTCGAGGGCGGGAAGCGCGGGCCGCAGGGTGAGGTGACGGCCGAGCCGGTGATCGGTGCCGGCGTGGTGTAGCGTCCAGGCCGCCGTCTTCGCCGCTGCGGCACTGTTGAGCGCAGCGCTCCTGGTGCTTGCTCTTTTCCGTCCGCGCTTGCCACGCCTACCTGCATCCCGCACCAGGGAGAGCGCGATCACTCGACGAGCAGCAGCCGCTTCGTAAAGGCGCTCAGAATCTCCGGCGCCTCGGCCGCCGCGCCGACCACCACGAGGTCCTCGATGCGTACCCCGAGCTCGCC
>JBPCQX010000005.1:0-49633 GCA_050997675.1 Solirubrobacteraceae bacterium | reverse complement strand
CCACGTGTTACTCACCCGTTCGCGGCTCTGCCCCAGGGCAAGCCCTGGTTCGTCGCTCCACTTGCATGTGTTAAGCACGCCGCCAGCGTTCGTCCTGAGCCAGGATCAAACTCTCCGTGAAGAGAGTTGCCATGGCGATTCGGGGCCGATACACAACGGCACCCGACCATGACAGGGGTACTTCTATTTTCTTGACTCTTTGCCGTGCACGAACTCAAGAGCTCGCCACGGGTCGAACCTGGACGCACACCGAAACGGCTGTAAGGCCGAGTCTCGGTGCGCATGCTGTTGAGTTTTCAAAGACCGCCCGGCCTGGCTTCCAGGGGCTTCCCAGTTGCCTACCGCTTGCGGGCACCATCAATCGGCCCGCAGGGGACGCGGAAGTATAGCGCTTAGGACGGCGTGCGTCCATCGCGCGCCCGCAGCCGTCTGAAGCGCCGCTTGCCTACGCGGAGCACCGATCCCTCGAGGCGCTCGCCGTCCACGTCGAGATCCCGCAGCGGTGTCCCATCGAGCGCAACCGCACCGTCGGCGAGCAGGCGCCGGGCCTCTGAGCGCGACAGGCCAAAGGCGTCGGAGAGCAGGGCCGGAAGGTGCACCTTGCCGGGGAGAAAATCAGCCCATTCGAGTTTCTCGGGCACCTCTCCGTCGATGTGGACGCGGTCAAATGCGCGTTCGGCGAGGGTCCCCGCCCCCGCGCCATGGAAGCGATCGACCAACTCGCGCGCAAGCTCGCGCTTGGCGTCTCTCGGTCCCCCACTCGCGCTCGGAGAGCGGCCCAGGAGCAGAAGGAAGTATTGCTCGAGCGCCTCGTCAGGCACGCTCAGCGTGCGGCCATAGATCTCCTCCGGCGGGTCGGCGACTCCGATCTGGTTGCCCAGCGACTTGGACATCTTGCGCACCCCGTCGGTGCCGACGAGTATCGGCATCGTCAGCACGACCTGCTCAGGCACGCCAAACGCCCGCTGCATCTCCCGGCCAAGCAGCAGGTTGAATTTCTGGTCGGTGCCGCCCAACTCGACGTCGGCGCGCACCTTCACACTGTCGTAGCCTTGGAGCAGCGGGTAGAGCAACTCGAGCATCGAGATCGGCCGTCCCGCCGCCAGCCGCCTCGCGAAATCGTCGCGCTCCAGCAGCTGCCCGACGGTGCTGGTGCGCAGCAGGCCGAACAGCTCCGTCATGTCCATGTCGAGCCATTCGCTGTTGTAGCGCACCTCGAGGCGCTCCGCATCGAGCACGGTGCCGGCCTGCAGCTGAAAGGAGCGGGCGTGGCGCTCGATCTCCTGATCGGAGAGCGCTGGGCGCGTATCGCTCCGCCCGCTGGGATCCCCGACCCGCGCGGTGAAATCGCCGATAATCAGCACCACGACGTGCCCAGCGTCCTGGAACTCGCGCAGCTTGCGGAGAACCACGGTGTGCCCGAGGTGGATGTCAGGGGCTGTTGGATCGATCCCAAGCTTTACCCGCAGCGGCCGCCCAAGCGCCAGTTTGCGCTCCAGCGCGCCGACCGGCAGGCAATCCATCGCGCCGCGCGCGAGCCGCTCGACGCCCGCCGGAACCGCTGGTTGTGGCTTGCCGCTCACAGCTCCAATGCTAGGCTCTAGCGGGGTCGGCTGCCGCCGCGCACCCCGGCGCCGCGCGGGCGAGCCACCTGGCGCTCCGCCACGCATGCTGGTCGACAGCCGCCGCGCCCACCTATCTCATGCCCGAGGATTCCGAGCTGCCGCCCCGCCCAGACCGGCCAACTTTGCTGGCCACAACCGACGACGGCGAGCCGCTCGAGAGCGCCTTGCCGCCGCGACGCCGGCCGCGCATCCGCAAACTGCGCCTGCTGCTGATCCTCACACCACTCGGCTTGCTCGCGATCGTCTCGGCCCTGTTTGGAATGGTGATGGCGATCGCCTCCGATCTACAGCCGCTGGAGAACTACGCGCAGTACAAGACCGCCAAGAACTCCGAGCTGACCGACATCAACGGCCGCCAGATCGCCGTGCTCACCGACGCCAACAACCGCTTGCTGGTGACGGCTGAGCAGATCCCGCCGATCATGAAGCGCGCGATCATCTCGGTCGAAGACAAGCGCTTCAACACCAACTCCGGCGTCGACATACAAGGTATCGGGCGCGCCTTCGTCCAGGACATCTTCAAGCAGCGCGCCGCGCAGGGCGCCTCGACAATCACACAGCAGTTCGTCAAGAACGCGTTGGCTGCGCAAAACAAGCGCACGATCTTCGAAAAGCTGCGTGAAGCCGCATTGGCCTACCACCTCACCAAGCGCTGGTCGAAGGACAAGATCCTGACCGAGTATCTGAACGCGATCTACTTCGGAAACGGCGCCTACGGAATCGAATCCGCTGCCCGCACCTACTTCGGACACGACGCCAAGACGTCCAACTTCAATTGCGGCACCCCCGGCAAGCCGCTGTGTGTGCTCGGCTTGCGCCCCTGGGAAGCCGCGCTGCTCGCCGGCATCGTCGCCTCGCCCAGCGCCTACGACCCGATCAGCCACGCCGTCGCCGCGCTGACCCGCCGCAACCTCGTGCTCGAGGACATGTACAAGCAGGGCTACCTGCGCAGCGATGAGTTCAAGTTCGCCCACGATCAACCGCTGCCGGATGCCTCGACGATCAAGAGCCCGCAAGAGAAGGCGCTCGACCCTTCAGTCGCCTACTTCACGACCTGGGTCAAACAACAGGTTGTCGACCGCTACAAACCCACACTCGCGTTCGAGGGCGGCCTCAAGGTCCGCACCACGCTCGACCTCGACCTCCAGCGAGCCGCCGAGAAGGCCGTCAACGGCTACCTGGCGGCGCCCGGCGGCCCTTCAGCGGCGCTTGTCGCAATCGACAATGCCACCGGGGAGGTACGCGCAATGGTCGGTGGCCGCGACTACAACACCACGCCATTTAACCTTGCAACCCAGGGCCAGCGCCAGCCTGGCTCCTCGTTCAAGGCCTTCGTGCTCGCGCAGGCACTCAAGGAGGGGATCTCGCCGGACTCGGTTTGGCCCTCGATGAAGCGCACGTTCGTCGTGCCCAATAGCGGCGGCAAAGAGCACTTCGTGGTCAACAACTTCGAGGCAACCTACGCCGGCTCGCGCTCGCTCCGCGACGCGACGACCTACTCCGACAACTCTGTCTTCGCCGCGGTGGGCATCCAGGCCGACACCCACAAGATTGCCAAGCTCGCCCAGCGCGTCGGCATTCGCACGCCGGTCTCCACCAACCCCGCGATCACGCTCGGCGGCCTACGCCAGGGCGTTACCCCGCTCGACATGGCTCATGCGTACGAAACGTTCGCGCACGGCGGCGAGCGGGTCACGGGGACGCTGGCATCCCCCAACGCCGGGCCGGTCGGCATTCATTCCGTACAGCTACCCGGTCGCAGCGAGCCGGACCGCAACAAGCTGATCCTGCAGCGGATTCTCCCCGCCGACCTCGTCTCGACAGAGACGGACATGCTTCACAGCGTCGTCATCTCCGGCACTGCCAAGGCAGCTGACTTCGGCCAGTACGCCGCCGGCAAGACCGGCACCACGGAGAATTACAGCGACGCCTGGTTCATCGGATATACGAAACAAATGACGGTCGCCGTGTGGGTGGGCTACCCGACAAGGCTGCGATCCATGAAGACCGACTTCAACGGCGGACCAGTCGAGGGCGGCACGTTCCCGGCGCTGATCTGGCACGACTTCATGCTCGACGCCACCGGAATCCTTCAGTCGCGCGCAGCGCAGAGCTCCGCCCACGCAAGCGGCCAGGGCACGAGCACCACCGGCGCCGATACCACCAGTACCCCGGCGCAGAGCTCCGGCCAATCGAACTCCTCGACGCCAGGAAGCGGCGGCTCGGGCGGTGGCCGCAGCTCGCGCGGCGCAGGCGGCGGCAGTTCCGGCGGACCCGCACCCTCAGGTTCGGCGCCGACCCCGGCTGGCCCCTCACCGCAGGCCGCGCCCACACCGCAGCCCGCGACGCCCCCCAGCGGGGGCGGGGGGGGCGGCTCGCCAGGCGCCAGTGGCGGTGCCTCAGCGCCGCCAGGGGGCGCTCAGGCGCCGAACGGCTGAACCGACAGCGCCCGCGGACGCGGGCGCGAAACGAACGGGCTGCCTGCGACGCTGAAGCGCCACGGCAGCTCCACTGCCTTGGAGATCCCGATCCGCTCGGAGACAGCGACGGGCCCAGCTGCCGCCGCGGGCTGATGAATTCTCACCGGCCCGTCGAGCAGGTCTCCGCCGTTGTGCGCGAGCTCGATGCCGAGCGCCTGCGACAACTTTCCCGGCCCCGAACACAGCTCAAGCAGCGCCGTCCGCCCGCGGCGCTCGCGCATCAGCTCCAATCCCTCCACGGGCTCGAGCGCCCGGATCAGCACCGCGGCCCCCACGCCCTCGGGCTCGACCACGGCGTTGAGCAGCGCGTGGATCCCGTAGGAGCGGTAGACGTAGGCCCGGCCCGGCAGCCCGAACAGGGGCGCAGAGCGGCGGGTGCGCCCAGCCCAGGCGTGGCACGCGGGCTCGCACTCGTGGTAGGCCTCGGTCTCTACGATCCGGCCCGCACAGGCCCCATGGCTGACTAGACATCCGAGCAGTCCGCGCGCAACCTCGAGCACCGGACGGGCGTAGAACCCGCGCCTCACAGAGCGTCGCGGGCGGCTGCGAGCTGCTCACGCACGCGCGCCGAGGCCGTCCCGCCCGCCGACACCTTGGACTCCAGCCACGAGCTCTGCTGCAACGCTGCGCGGTAGGACTCGATGTCCAGGGCCTCCGGCAACTCGTGTGCCTCCAGCTCCGACAGGGCGCGACCCGAGTCCTCCGCCGAGCGAACCAGCCCGCCGACCACGCCGTGGGCCTCCCGGAAGGTCATCCCGCGAACCACGAGCAGGTCCGCGATATCGACTGCTGCGATCGTCTCATCGGCAGCCGCCGCCGCCATCCGCGCGCGATCGAAGGCCACTCCGTCGAGCATCCCGCGTGCCGCATCGAGGCACACCTCGAGCGTGTCGCACGCATCGAACAGGTACTCCTTGTCCTCCTGCATGTCCTTGCTGTAGGTCAGCGGCAGACCGTGCATCACGCCGTGCAGGCCGACGAGCGCGGCCGCGATCCGCGGCGCCTTGCCCCGCAGCAGCTCCGCCGCGTCGGGGTTGCGCTTCTGCGGCATGATCGACGAGCCGGAAGTCCACGCATCGGGCAACCTGCAAAAGCCGAACTCCGCCGTTGACCACAGCACCAGCTCGCTGCCGAGCCGGGACAGGTGGGTGCCGCAGCTTGCCGCAGCCGCAACGTAGTCCAGCACGAAATCCCTGTTTGACACCGCATCGATCGAGTTCACCGCGATCCCCTCCAGCCCCAGCTCGCGCGCGACCTGCTCGCGGTCCACATCGAAGTTCACCCCCGCCAGCGCCCCAGCCCCGAGCGGCAGCAGCGCGCAAGCGTCAACGACCTGCTCCATCCGTCTGCGATCTCGCAGGAACATCCAGAAATAGGCGAGCAGGTGATGGCCTAGGTAGACCGGCTGCGCGCGCTGGAGGTGCGTGTAGCCTGGCAGCTCCCAGTCGGCGTGGCGCTCGGCCTGCGCGAGCAACGTGGCGCCAAGGTCGCTCAGCTGCGCGATCGCCGCCCGGGCCCGCTCGCGCGTGAACAGCAGTACATCGGTCGCGACCTGATCGTTGCGCGAGCGCGCTGTGTGGAGCTTGCCGCCCACGGGCCCGGCGATCTCCGTCAGCCGCCGCTCAATTGCCATGTGGACGTCCTCGTCGTCCGCCAGAAAGACGAAATCCCCGCCGGCGAGCTCCCGCTCCACGGCGTCGAGCCCCGCAAGCAGCGCGCCCGCGTCGTCGATGATCCCGCACGCCGCAAGCATCCTCGCGTGCGCCCGCGATTGCTCGATGTCGTACGGCCACAGACGGCGATCGAACCCCACCGAGGAGTTGATCCGCTGGAAGATCGGGTCTTGCGGCTCGTGAAAGCGGGACACGCCTCCCAGGCTAGAGGGTATGCACGACCTCGCGGAGCGAGCTCGCCACCCGCGCGACCTGGCCCTCGCTGAGCTCGGGGTGAAATGGCAGTGCCAGCGAGCGGGCCGCCACGTCTTCACATACCGGAAACTCGCCCGCGCGGTGGCCGAAGCGCTCGCGGTAGAAGGACATCAGGTGTATCGCCGGCAGATACGGCTTACTCTGGATCCCTCGCTCGCGCAGCGCGAGCATCGTCCGGTCGCGGTCGATACCTCGCGGCAGCTGCACGACGAACACGAACCAGCCCCGCACGGTGCCCGCCGAGTCCCGGCACGGCAACTCGAGGCCCTCAACGTCTGCGAGCGCCGCGCGGTACAGCTCCGCCACATTTGCACGCCCCGCCAGCATCGAGTCCAGCCGGTCCATCTGTGCGAGACCGATCGCGCACGCGAGATCCGAAAGGCGGTAGTTGAAGCCCAGGCGGTCGTGGTCCAGCCAGCTCATGTCCGGGGCGCGGCCCTGGTTGCGCTCGGCGTCGACGCGCACCTTGAGCTCCGGCGAGCCCATCGTGATCATCCCGCCCTCACCTGTTGTCAGCTGTTTGTTTGCGTAGAAGCCGAAGACCGCGGGATGCCCCCGTGATCCGACGAGCTGACCGCCTGGGTAGCGCGCTCCGAGCGCTTCGCAGGCGTCCTCGACGATCGGCAGCCCCAGCGCCTCGAGCACGTCCATTTCGCATGGCCAGCCAAAGATGTGGACCGGCAGCAGCGCCCGCGTGCGCTCGCTCACCGCCGCCGCCGCTGCCTGCGGATCGATGCAAAGCGTCACGGGGTCGATGTCCACGAACACCGGCCGGGCGCGTTCGTAGACGATCACGTTCGCGCTCGCCACGAAGGAAAACGGACTCGTGATCACCTCGTCGCCGTCGCTCACTCCTGCGCCGCGCAGAGCGAGGTGCAGTCCCGCGGTGCCACTCGATGTCGCGCTGGCGTTGGGCGCACCGACCCATGCAGCAAAGCGGCGCTCGAACTCCCCTACGCGCGAGCCAAGCGACAGCTGCCCGGAGCGCAGCACGTCGACCACGGCGCGCTCCTCGGCGAGACCCATGACCGGCCGCGCAAGCGCGATCTCACCGTCGCCGGCAGGTTCAGAGCTGCTCATGCGCCGCGGGCCGCGTCGGCGCCCGACCGGGCTGCATTCCGTACTCCAGCGAGTCCACGAGCGCCTCCCAGGACGCGGCTATCAGGTTCTCCGAGACACCGATCGTGCCCCACACGTCGATCCCGTCGGAAGCGTCGATCAGGACTCTTGTGACAGCAGCCGTTCCTCGGGCCTCGTCGACGATGCGAACCTTGAAGTTGACGAGATCGATCTCCCTCAGATGCGGGTGAATATCGCCCAGCGCGTCGCGCAGCGCGGCGTCGAGTGCGTGGACCGGGCCGCCTCCCTCGGCGGTGCGGATGTAGCGCTCGCCGCCGGAAAAGATCTTGATCGTCGCCTCGGTTTCGACCTTTCCGTCAGCTCGCTTCTCGACCACGACGCGCCAAGACTCGAGGCGAAACAGCGGCTCGTAGACGCCTGCTTCCTTGCGCAGCAGCAGCTCGAGTGAGGCGTCAGCAGCCTCGAACTGGTAGCCGTCGTGCTCCAGCTGTTTGACCCGCTGGATTGCCCGCTCCGCGGTCGCCACGTCGATCGCAACGCCGGCGCCGGCCGCCTTCTCCTGCATCGTCGCCCGCCCCGCCAGCTCGGAGACGAGCATCTCGCGGGCGTTGCCGACCAGCGCCGGATCGATGTGCTCAAACGTGCGTGCGTCGGCCCGAACGCCGGCCACGTGCAGTCCGCCCTTGTGCGCGAACGCGTTGCGCCCGACGTACGGCTGGTTGGGGTCGGGGGCAAAGTTCAACAGCTCGTCCACAAAATGTGCCGTCTGCGTCAACCGCGCGAGCCGGCCGGCGGGTAGGCAGCGGCGGTCGAGTTTGAGTTCCAGGTTCGCAATGATCGAGATCAGGTTCGCGTTACCGGTGCGCTCACCGCAACCGTTGATCGTGCCCTGGACCTGACGGGCGCCGGCATCGATCGCCGCAAGCGAGTTCGCAACCCCGCAACCGGCGTCATCGTGGCAGTGGATGCCGACCATCGCAGCACCGTCCAGCGCCGCCCCAACGTCGAGCGTGGCCGACGCCACCTGGGAGGGCAGCGAGGAGCCATTGGTATCGCACAGGACCACGGTGTCGGCCCCTGCGCCTGCCGCCGCGCGCAGACAGTCCAGCGCATAGGCGCGGTCTTCGCGCCAGCCGTCGAAGAAGTGCTCAGCATCGTAGATCACCCGTTTGCCCTCGCCGCACAGGAAGGCCACCGACTGCTCGATCATCCGCAGGTTCTCCGCGCGGTCGACTCGCACCACCTTCTCCAGGTGCAGGGTCCAGGTCTTGCCGACCAGCGTGCAGACCGGCACAAAGGACTCAGCGAGGACGATCAGGCCGGGGTCCGCCTCCGCGCGCATATCGCGCCTCCGCGTCATCCCGAAGGCGACGATCTGTGCGTCGGCGAAGTGCTCGGCGGCGAGCAGCTCGAACAGCTCGCGCTCCTTGGGGTTCGATGCCGGAAAGCCCGCCTCGATCAGCGCCACGCCGAGCTCGTCGAGCTTGTGCGCGACGCGCACCTTCTCCGCCGCCGAAAGCGACATGCCTTCGCCCTGCATCCCGTCCCGCAGGGTGGCGTCATAGCACTCGATGTCCATCGAGGCGCTCAGGCGGAGGCCTTGACCGGCACGTCGACGATGTCGAGCCACTCCAGGTAGCGCTCGCTGCGCCCGTACAGCGCGTCCTCGAATGCCTGCTGGAGTACGAGCGTGATCTCCCCGGGGCGTCCGGATCCGATCTGATGGTCGTCGATTTCGCGCACCGGGACGAGTTCGGCTGCGGTGCCGCTCATGAACACCTCGTCGGCGAGCGTCAACTCAGCGCGTGCGATGTCGCGCTCGAGCACCGTGTATCCGAGGTCACGGGCGATCTGGAGGATCGCGCGGCGGTTGACGCCATCGAGGATCGAGGCCGTTTGCGGCGGCGTGTAGATCACGCCGTCGCGCGTCATGTAGATGTTCTCGCCGGAGCCTTCGCAGACGTGTCCCAGGTCGTCGAGCAGAATCGCCTCGTCGTAGCCGGCCTTGACGGTTTCAACCTTGGCAAGCACGCTGTTGAGGTACTGCCCAGAGGCCTTGGCGTGCGGGATCAGCGAGTCGGGGCTGATCCGCCGCCACGAGGACACCTTTGCGCGAATGCCCTCGCTCTTGCCAGCGTCACCGAGGTACGCCCCCCACTCCCACATGGCGACCGTCACGTCAACCGGAGCATCGAGTGGGTTCAAGCCCATTTGACCGTAGCCGCGATAGGCCAAGGGACGGATATAGCACGAGCGCAGGCCGTTGCGCACGAGCAGTTCGTGGGTTGCCTCGCGGATCTGCTCACGGCTGTAGGGCAGCGGCATGTAGTACAGCTTTGCTGAAGCTTCGAGGCGGTCCAGGTGATCGTTGTGCCGGAAGATCGCCGGCCCGTGCGCGGTGTCGTAGCAACGGATTCCCTCAAAAACGCACGTGCCGTAGTGCAGCCCGTGCGTGAGTACGTGAACCTTGGCGTCTTCCCAGGCGACGAACTCTCCGTTCAGCCAGATGGATTCAGCCTGATTCACTTCGGGGTCCCTTCCTAGAGGTTGTCGAGCACCGTCCGCGTGGCCTGCGCAGTGGTTGCTGCGCCCCCGAGATCACGGGTCCGCAGGCCGCCCGCCAACGCACGGTCCACCGCCGATTCTACTGCCGTAGCCTCGGATTCCAAGTCCAGCCCGTGTCGCAGCATCATCGCCGCCGAGAGGAACATCGCCAACGGGTTGCAGGTTCCCTGCCCGGCGATGTCGGGGGCCGAGCCGTGAACCGGCTCGAACACGCCCGGACCATCGGCCCCAAGCGAGGCGCTGGGCAGCATCCCGATCGACCCCGTGATCATCGCCGCCTCGTCGCTGAGGATGTCGCCGAACATGTTCTCCGTGACGATCACGTCAAACTCCGCGGGGCTCGCAAGCAGCTGCATCGCAGCGTTGTCGACGAGCAGATGCTCGAGCTCGAGATCCGGATATTCCGCGGCTGCCGTGCGGCTCGCGACCTCGCGCCACAGCCGCGAGGTTTCGAGCACGTTTGCCTTGTCAACGCTCGTTACCTTGCGCCGCGCGGCGTCGCAGGCGACGCGGACGATCCGCTCCACCTCAAGGGTGCTGTAGGCGCAGAGGTCGCTGGCAGCGTGCTCCGTCCGGGTTTTTTCGCCGAAGTAGATGCCGCCCGTGAGCTCGCGCACCACAAGCATGTCGGTCCCCTCGATGCGCTCGCGTCGCAGCGGGCTTGCGTCGTAGAGCGCCGGGACGGGCCTCACCGGGCGCAGATTTGCGAACAAACCGAGCCCCTTGCGAAGCCCCAACAGCCCCTGCTCCGGGCGCGGGCGCTGAGGATCCGTTGTGTCCCACTTCGGGCCCCCCACCGCCCCCAGCAGGACCGCGTCAGCGGCGCGGCAGGCCACCAGTGTTTCGTCGGTCAGCGCGACGCCGTGTTCGTCGATCGCTGCTCCTCCAAAGCTGTGCTGCTCCCACTGAAAGTCGCCCAGGCGGTCAAGCAGCTCGATGCACGGCTGAAGGATCTCGGGTCCGATGCCGTCTCCGGGCAGCGTCACGACGTGATGGCTCATAGCGCGGTCGTGTTCGGTCCGCTGCGCTCGCGGGAGACCTCGTAGGCGTCGATCCGGGCGGCCTGATGCAACGCCAGTGCGATGTCGTCCAGACCCCCAAGCAGGCGGTGTCGCACCTGCTCCTCGATCTCGAACGCGACGCTGCGGCCCGCAAAGCGCACCTCGCACGCTTCGAGGTCAACCTCGCCCGCGCCGGACTGCGCGAGCTGCTGGACGTCTGCCTCGGCCAGCACGACCGGTAGCAGGCCGACCTTCGTGCAGTTGGTGTAGAAGATGTCCGCAAAGCTCGGCGCGACGATCGCGCGGAAGCCGTAGTCCTGCAGACCCCACGGAGCGTGCTCGCGCGAGGAGCCGCAGCCGAAGTTTCGCCCTGTAGCGAGAATCGGGGCAGGGGGCAGGTGCCAACCCGGTTGCTGCGCCCAGTCGTGGAAGAGAAACTCGCCGAAACCCGAGCGCTCGACCCGCTTGAGGAACTGCTTGGGCATGATCTGGTCGGTATCAACGTCGGAGCGGTCGAGGTGCGAGACGCCGCCAGCGATCGTGCTGATCGGCTCCATCATCCCTCCCATTCGCGAATGTCTACGAAGCGGCCTTCGATTGCGGCTGCCGCCGCCATCTCCGGCGAAAGGAGGTGCGTGCGACCGCCGCGACCCTGGCGGCCTTCGAAGTTACGGTTCGAGGTCGATGCGCAGCGCTCTCCGGGCGCGAGCGTGTCGGGGTTCATCCCGAGGCACATCGAGCAGCCCGCGGTCCGCCAGTCAAAGCCGGCTTCGCGGAACACGGCGTCGAGCCCTTCGGCCTCGGCCTGCGCCGCGACCTGCTGCGAGCCCGGAACCACCATCGCCCGGACGCTGCTTGCCACGCGGCGTCCGCGGGCGACCGCGGCAGCCGCCCGCAAATCGCCGATCCGCGAGTTGGTGCACGAGCCGATGAAGACGCGGTCGAGGGCGATGTCCTGCATCGCTGTGCCCGCTTCGAGACCCATGTACCGAAGCGCGCGCTCAGTTGCCTCGCGGTCCGCCGGATCGTCGAACTGCTCGGGTCCGGGTACTGCGCCGGTGACGGACACGACCATCCCCGGCGTCGTGCCCCAAGTGACCTGCGGCGACAGCGCCGCCGCATCGACGACCACCTCGCGGTCGAAGCTCGCGCCGTCGTCCGTCGTCAAAGCGCGCCAGCCGTCGATCGCCGTGTCGAGCTCGGGCTCGCCGGGGGCTCCGGGGCGCCCCCCGCGCTCGAACCAGTCGAACGTCGTGTCGTCCGGCGCGATCATCCCTGCACGCCCGCCGGCTTCGATCGTCATGTTGCAGACCGTCATGCGCCCCTCCATCGACAGCGCGTCGATCGCGTCTCCGGCGTACTCGACGACGGGGCCGGCGGCGCCGCCGACACCAATCTGGCCGATCGTGCCGAGAATCAGATCCTTCGCGGTGACGCCCCAGCCGAGCGGGCCTTCGTAGCGGATGCGCATCGAGTGCGGGCGCTGCTGCGAGAGGCACTGAGTCGCGAGTACGTGCTCGACTTCGCTGGTGCCGATGCCGAACGCCAGGCAGCCGAAGGCCCCGTGCGTCGCGGTGTGCGAGTCGCCGCAGACGATTGTCATGCCGGGCTGGGTGACCCCGAGCTCGGGGCCGATCACGTGCACGATGCCCTGGCGCGCGGAGCCGAGTGAATAAACGGGTACGCCGAACTCCTCACAGTTGCGCTCCAGCGTCTGCACCTGGACGCGCGAGAGCTGATCGCGAATCCGCTCCGCTACCGGGGTGCCGTCGGTGGGTACGTTGTGGTCGGCCGTCGCCAGCGTTCGGTCCGCTCGCCGGACGGTCCGGCCCGCGAGTCGAAGCCCATCGAAGGCCTGCGGGCTGGTGACCTCATGAACGAGATGCAAATCGATGAACAGCAGTCCGGGCGCCACCTCGTGCGCCTCCCAGATCTTTTCGAGCAGCGTTTTGGCCATTGGCTTCAGCTCCGTCTCAGGCCCGCGGACAGCACCGCCAGCAGACGAGCCTCCCCCGGGCCGGGGTTTTCAAAGTGATGGGGCAGGTCGGCGTCGAAGGTCACGCAGTCGCCGGCTGCGAGCCCGTAGCGGGCGGTGTCGCAAACGAGCACCACGGAGCCGGCTTCGACCAGCGCGCTTTCACGACTGCCGGGCTCGTGCAACGGTGGATCGTCGGCGCCACCGGTCTGGGAGCCCGGCGCAAGCACGTGGCGCGAGAGTTCGGCGCGCTGGCCTGGCAGAGAGGGCGTAAGGACCTCGATCTCGTGTCCGCCTCCCAGGCGTCGGACCACCCCGCGACCCGCGGCGCGCACGACCTGCACCTCGCCGCCCTCGTCGAGCCGAAGCAGCTGCGAGAGTCGCAGGTCCAGGCCGCTCGCGATGCGGGCCGCGATCTGAAGTGTGGGACTGGTTTCGCCGCGCTCCACCTGCGAGAGCATCGGCGCGCTGACACCGGAGCGCTCAGACAGCTCGCGCAGCGTCAGCGACATCGCCTCGCGCAAAGCGCGAACGCGCGAGCCGACTGCGGTGGGGTCGTAGCTAGGGGCGACGGCTGGCATCCGCCTGTACGTTATCACGTACGTCTGTATTGGTGCAAAGATTGCCGTATGACGGCCAGCAACGAGCGAGTCTTCCTCGCACCTGACGTGCTCGTGTTGGGCGGCGGCGGTGTGCTTGGCGAGGCTTGGATGAACGGTGCGCTGGCGGGCATCGAGGACGGGGCCGGGATCGACCTGCGCGAAGTCGACGTCCTGGTCGGCACCTCAGCGGGCTCAATCGTCGCGGCAAACCTAGCCGCCGGCCGGAGTCCCCGGCGCCCGCAACGACGCGACGCGGACGCCGGTCAGCCGGCGCAAGCGGGCGTCGGCGCGCCGCGACGCCTCCTCATGCGCGGCGCCGCCCCGCTGCGCGGACGCGTGATCCCCTACGAGGCCCCGGCAGGCGCGTTGCTGCGAGCCACGGTGCTACGAGGACTCCCGCGCGGCACGCGGACGCTGGAGCGCCTCGAGCGCTCGCTCGAGCGTGCGCAGATCGAATTCGACGGGCGCCTGCGGGTTGTCTGCGTCGAGCTGCGCACGGGCCGGCGAGTCGTTTTCGGGGCGCCGGCAGCGCCCACGGCGCCGGTTTCGCGCGCTGTGGTCGCCTCGTGCTCGATCCCCGGCTACTTCGAGCCGGTGGAGATTGGCGGCCGCGAGTATGTCGACGGCGGCGTGCACAGCCCGGTGAACCTGGACGCTGCGCCGGCCGGCCACGGGACCAAGGTGCTATGCCTGGCTCCGCTCGCCGGACTCCAGCTGGCGCTCGCGTCCCCATTGCGGCTGCTCCGCGCCAGGCTCGGAGCGGAGCTCGTCGGGTTCGAGCGTCGCGGTGCACGCGTGAGCCTAATCGCCCCCTGGAGCGCCGCGGCGGCGCCGATGGCTCGCGACCTGATGGACGACGCCCAGCGCGCCTTCGTCCACGCTGCCGGGTACGCGCAGGGCCTGCAAATGTCATGAGCGCGCGCCGCGCGCTGATCGTGATCATGGTGCTCGCCGCGGCGCTCCGGCTGCCGACGCTCGCCCTGCAGAGCTATTGGTACGACGAGGCGGCAACCGTCGTGGTGGTCAAGGGCAGCCTCGGCCACCTGGTTCACGTGCTGCCCGATATGGAGGGCAATCCCCCGCTCTATTACGTGCTGGCCTGGGGGTGGAGCCACATCTTCGGTCACGGTGAGGTTGCGCTACGGTCGCTGTCTGCCCTGGCCGGCCTGGGACTGGTGCCCGTGTCATTTGCCTTGGGCCGTCGCCTGTCGGGCCAAACCCGCGCCGGGCTGGCCGCCGCGCTGCTGGTGGCCTGTGCTCCGTTTCTCGTTTGGTTCTCGCAGGAAGCGCGGGCCTACAGCCTGATGGCACTGCTCGTCGCGCTTGCGTTGCTCTTCCTGCTCGAGCGAAGAGTGCGGCTGTGGGCGCTGCTCAGCGTGCTTGCGCTCGCCACCCACTACTTCGCTGCGCTGTTCGTGCTGCCGATGGCGCTGCTCGTTTTGCGCGAGCACCGACGGCGTGCGCTGGTGCCGCTCGCCGCGCTGGCGCTCGCGGCGGCCGCACTGGCGCCGCTCGCGATACATCAGCACGACCACGCCCGCAGGTCGATTGTCGGCTCGTTTGCGACCCGCGCCGCACAGCTGCCGAAACAGCTGCTCGTCGGCTACCACGCACCAGCTGACCGTCCACTCGCGGTCGCTACGGGACTGCTGGCATTGCTCGGGCTGTTGTGGGCCCTGCGCACGCCGTCGGCTCGCCGCGTGCTTGGGCTGTGCGCAGGCTCACTCGCAATGGTCGGGATGCTGGCCCTCGCGGGCTTGGACTACCTGGATTCCCGAAACATGATCTTTTTGCTCACCCCGCTCGCTGCGGTGCTCGGCGTCGGGCTAGGCTCTCGCCCGGCACTGATCGCCGCGCTGTGTGCAGCCGGTATCGCGGGCGTGCTGATCGTCGACCTGAACGTCTCGGCACAACGCGACGACTGGCGCGGCGCCCTGCGCGCACTCAGTCCCAGCCGCCGTCCACGGGCCATTGTCGTCACCCCAGGCCAGGGCTACCTGCCGGTGCTCGTCTACCGGGCGCACGCCCGCCTGCAGCTTCTCGCGCGTCCCGTTGTGCGCGAGATCGATGTGATCGGCATGGCGGAGCGGGCGACGGGAAACGCGCCATCGCCGCCGCCGCCGGGCTCGGTGCCGGCCGGCTTTCACGCGGCACTGGTGCGGCGCACGCCGCTCTACACCGTGGAACGGTTCGTCACCACCACGCCGCTGCAGGTGCCTGCCTCAGCGCTGGCTGCCGCGCACCTCGGCCCCAAACCGCCAGTGGTGTTCCTCGAGCGCTGATACTGCCGCCGAAGTCCGCTCGGTTTCGAGCTGGGATTCCGTCAGGCGCCTCATTCGCCGGCAGGCGGCGTGGGCCTCGTCGCACACGCAGCACGCTCCTCGAACACCGGACCTCCGCTGGTCCACTGAGCTGGCTCACGGCGCCGGCACCAGCTCCTTATCGGCGAGCTGTGAGCGCCGAAGCGCGCCGGACAGCGCGCGCACGTAGGCCCGGGCGGCGGCCTCGAGTATGTCCGTCGCGACGCCCTGCCCGGCTGCCGCCGCGCCGGCGACCTCGAGCACAACGGAGACTTCGCCGAGTGCGTCCTGGCCTTCGGTGACCGCGTCGACTCGGAACTCGCGCAGGCGCGCATCGATCCCTGTCGCGGCGTTCAACGCGCGGAAGACCGCGTCGACCGGCCCGTCCCCTGTGAACGAGCCCTGGCGTACGGAGTCGTCGGGCATCCGCACCGCGACAGTCGCCTCCGGTGTGCGACGACTCGAAGCGTCAACCTCGTACCACTCCAGCGTGTAGCTCTGGAGCTCTTCGCGCAGCTCGTCGGTCACGAGCGCCTCCAGGTCCATCGCAGTGACGTGCTTCTTGCGGTCGGCGAGCTCCTTGAAGCGTTTGAACGCGGCGTTGAGCGCCTGCCCGGAGACCTCGAAGCCGAGCTCCTCGAGCGCCTGACGCAGGGCGTGGCGGCCCGAGTGTTTGCCGAGCACGATCGAGTTGGCGTCGAGCCCAACGGAAGTTGCGTCCATGATCTCGTAGGTCGTGCGCTCCTTCAGCACGCCGTCCTGATGGATGCCCGACTCGTGCGCAAACGCGTTGCGCCCAACGATCGCCTTGTTCGGCTGCACGACATACCCCGTGAGGCGGGAGACCAGGCGGCTCGTGCGTGCGAGCTCGCGCGTGTGCAGTTCGGTGTGCAGCCCACCGAGGTCAGCGCGACGGGTGTGAAGCAGCATCACGATCTCCTCGAGCGAAGCGTTGCCTGCGCGCTCGCCGATGCCGTTGATTGCACACTCCACCTGCCGAGCGCCGGCCAGCACCCCGGCGAAGGAGTTCGCCACGGCGAGGCCAAGGTCGTCGTGGCAGTGGACCGAGAGGACAACGTCCCGCAGCGCCGGGACCAAGCCGTAGAGCTGCTCCAGCCAGGCGGTGAACTCGTGCGGCATCGTGTAGCCAACGGTGTCGGGAATGTTGATCGTGCCCGCGCCCTCGTCGATCGCGGCCTGGACGACCGCTGCGGTGAACTCCACGTCCGAGCGCGTCGCGTCCATCGGCGAAAACTCGACGTCCTCGAGGTAGCTCCGGGCGTGGACGACTGCCGCGCGGGCTTGGCCGAGGACGTCCTCCCTGGTGCTCTGGAGCTGGTGGCGGATGTGGATGTCCGAGGTCGAGATGAACGTGTGGATTCGGGGCCGCTGCGAGTCGCGCACGGCGCCCCAGGCAGCGTCGATGTCTGCCACCTGGGTGCGCGCGAGACCGGCAATCACCGGCCCATCGACCTCGCGGGCAATCCCTTGCACCGCTTCGAAATCGCCCGGAGAGGTGATCGGGAAGCCGGCTTCGATGACATCGACTCCGAGCCGCGCGAGCTGCTGGGCGATTTCGAGCTTCTCCGCGCTGTTGAGCGAGATGCCCGGCGACTGCTCGCCGTCACGCAGCGTTGTGTCGAAGATCAATACTCGCTCGTCCTGCGGGCTGCTGCTCATCGGAAACTCCTTCTCTCGTGGCTTCTTCTCGGACGTCGATTTGCGGCTTGGCGGCCGCCACGCGTTATTCCCCCCGAAGGGGGAGGAGAAGAAGCAGGAGAGAGGTCGGGACGAGACGCATGCCTGCAGCGAAGCGTAGCACCCCAATCGCCTGCGAGTTCAGTCCTCGCGGGCGCATCCGGGGAACGCGTCGAAGCTCCGCGGCAGCGCGCGGTGCCGTCACGCGGAAGGTCTCGCTGGGCGGAGCATCCGCGACTGCCTGGACGCGGGCGACTGCCCGACGGCCGCGCGTTTCAGGAAAGTATGTTCACGGCGCGCGAGACGATCAGGCCGATCGTCACCAGCGACACCAGCGACTGGACGCCCATCAGTGCCTTGGCGAGCGGCGACAGTGGCAGCGTGTCCGTCGGGCTGAGCGCAGTCGCGGTCGTCAGCGAGAGAAAAAGGTAGTCGACGAACCCCGGCCGCCAGTCCTTCGGCGCATACGGCAGCCCGTCGCCCATCTGTGAGAAGAGGAAGTCCGCCCGACCCCCGCCGTCGCGCGCACGCTTACCCGGACCGCCTCGGTCGATCTCCCAGTACCAGAGTGAGAAGATGAGCACGTTCGTCAGCCAGATCGTCGACCCCGAGATGATCAGCTCGTGTCCGTTTGGCGTGCCGTGACGCAGCAGGTAGTGCGCGAGCAGCGCGAGCGACACGGCGTTCGTGAGGTTGACCAGCGCGATCATGAAGACCGCCACCGCGCGGCGACTCGGCCTCTCGTCCTGGTGGCGATGCGGCATGCCGAATACGAGCCCGAGCAGCAGGAGGCCTTCGAACGTCGGGATCAGCCACGAAGGGCCGATCGTCAGGCGCGCGGGGAGCGCGACCTGGAGCAAGAGCGCTGCGAGCACCGTCAGCTGCGCCGGCCAGTAAGGCTCCCGCTGCGACGTGCGATGCGCGAGTGAGTGCTCGGCGAGCGAGCCTGGCGCCGGTTCCTCCGCGCTCACGGGACCATCACGACTTTGCCGACGTTGCGCCGCTCGACAAGCATTCGGTGCGCATCGCCTGCGCGCGCGAACGGAAAGGCCTCCGCAACGACGGGCTTGATCGTACCGTCGTCGAGCATCTCGCCGAGCGGCTCGAGCCAGCGAGCGAGCGACCCCGCTTCCTTCCACAGCGTGAGCAGGTTGAGGCCGATGACAGCTTTCGACTCGCCCATCTGCTTGATCAGATTGAAGCGGGGCATCCGCACCACGGTGCCAAGCGCGCTGAGCAGGTTGCGCTTCTCGCCGGAGACAACCGCCGACGCGCCGTAGGCGATCAGCCTGCCGCCCGGGCGCAGCAGGTCGTAGCTACGCCTGAAGCTCGCGCCCCCAAGCGCGTCGAGCACCAGATCGAACTGCGGCAGCCCCCGCTCCCAGCCATTTTGGGTGTAGTCGATTGCATGGTCCACCTCCAACTCGGCGTGTTTGCTCGGCGAGGCCGTGCCGTAGATCTCCGCGCCTGCGCGGCGCGCGATCTGGGTCGCTGCGATCCCGACACCCCCACCCGCGGCGTGGATCAGCACGCGTTCGCCCGGGCGCAGCGAGCCGTAGCCGAGCAGCGCCGTCCAGGCAGTCGCATAGTTGACCGGCACCGCCGCCCCCTGCTCAAAGGACAGCCGCTCAGGCAGCGCGATCACGTCGCCGGCGGGAACCGCGACGCGCGTTGCGTAGCCGCCGAACTGGGTCGCTGCCATTACCCGCTGGCCTGCCGACCAGGCCTGCGAGCGCGATTCGAGCACCACGCCAGACACCTCGTAGCCGAGCACACTCGGCGGCTTGGGAGCGTCGGGGTAGACGCCCTGCGTCGCCATCACCTCGGCGAAGTTGACCCCCACGGCGCGCACATCGATCAGCACCTCGCCCGCCGGGTCAGGGCGCTCCTGGACTTCCAGAGCCGACGCGCCGCGGTGAGCGGTGAGCACGACGGCGAGCATCAGAGCGCCACGCTGCGCCCGTCAACGAAGCCATCGGAGGCCACGATCTCCTCGATCACCGCGTCGGGCACCGGCTCGTCCGTCGTGACAAGCATCGCCGCGAGCTCGCCGCCGCCGTCCGGCTGGCGTCCGACCGCCGCCGAGGAGATGTTGACGGCATGCGCGCCGAAGATCGTGCCGACACGGCCGATCATGCCCGGGAGGTCGCGGTAGCGGAAGACGCTGACGTGGGAATCGAGCTCGACCGTGAAGCGCTGGCCATGAACCTCCACGATGTGGGGCACCTGCGCAGGCCCGATACCCGTCCCGGCGACCGTCGCCCGCTGCCCACCGGCAACGACGCTGACACGAATCAGCTCATTGAAGTCCTCCGCACTGGAGACCGAGCGCTCCTCGACGACGATCCCGCGCTCGTCCGCGAGCGACGGTGCATTGACGTAGTTGACGGCCTCCTCAGTGTGCCCTTCGAGCACCCCGTTCAGCACCGCGATCGTCAGCAGCCGCGTGTCGCGCTCGGCGATGCGGCCGAAGAACCCCGCCTCGACGCGCTCCACCGAGCTACCCTCGGCGAGCCCCATCGCGAGGCGACCGAGCTGTTCGGCGAGCGGCAGCAGCGGCCGCAGCACCTCCATGTCCTCGGCGCCGACCGACGGGATGTTCACCGCGGTCGAGACGACGCCGCCGGTCAGCGCGGCGACGATCTGCTCCGCGCTCTGGTAGCCAGCCCGGTCGGTCGCCTCAGCCGTTGATGCGCCGAGGTGCGGCGTGACGACGACGTTCGGATAGCCGTGGAACAACGGATAGTCGGTGATCGGCTCGCTGGGGAACACGTCGAGCGCGGCGCCGGCGACCTTCCCGGAGTCGAGCGCGTCCTTCAGCGCCGCGTCGTCGACCAGGCCGCCGCGTGCGACGTTCAACACCCGCACGCCGTCGCGCATCTGTGCGAACGCCGCCGCGTCGAGGAAACCCTTGGTCTCGTCCGTCTTGGGCAAATGTACGGTGATGAAATCCGCACGAGCGTAGATCTCTTCAGTGCGCTCCACCTTCTCCACACCGAGCTCACGGTAGCGCTCGGCGGAGATGAACGGGTCAAACGCGATCACCTGCATGCCGAACCCCCGGGCGCGCTGGGCGACGAGCTGGCCGATGCGGCCAAAACCGAGCACGCCAAGGGTCTTTTCGTAAAGCTCGACGCCGCTGAACTTCGACCGCTCCCACTTGCCGGAGCTCAGCGAGGCGTGCGCCTGGGGAATGTTGCGCGCCAGCGCGAGCAGCATCGCCATCGTGTGCTCGGCGGCCGTAACGACGTTTGACTGCGGTGCGTTGGCGACAACGATCCCTCGCTTGGTGGCAGCGTCCACGTCGACGTTGTCGACGCCGACCCCGGCGCGGCCGATCACCTCGAGCCGCTCGCCGCGCTCGATCAGGTCCGCCGTCAGCTTCGTCGCCGAACGGATCAGGATGCCCTCGAACTCTCCGATGCGCGACGCCAGCTGCTCTGGCGTCCAGTCAAAGCCGCACTCGACGTCGAACTGCCCGCGCAGCAGCTCGATGCCCGATTCGCCGACGTCCTCGCGGATCAACACGCGCTTCACGGCGAGTGCTCCACGACCCAGTCGATACACGCGCATAAAGCCTCGACGTCGGATGTCTCGACGGCCGGGAACATCCCGACCCTGAGCTGATTGCGCCCGAGCTTGCGATATGGCTCGACGTCGACGATCCCGTTCGCCCGCAGGGTCTTCGCGACAGCC
Organism: Solirubrobacteraceae bacterium; assembly: GCA_050997675.1. Taxonomy (GTDB): domain Bacteria; phylum Actinomycetota; class Thermoleophilia; order Solirubrobacterales; family Solirubrobacteraceae; genus Palsa-513. The sequence continues at coordinate 28,683 of JBPCQX010000005.1, read as the reverse complement.
GCGGCGTCCACCTCCGCAGCGAAGTCGATCGTCCCGACAACCAGCGAGCGCAGCGCTGGATCGGACACGAAGGGGGTCGCAAAAGCAGACCGCTCCGCCCAGGCGTACAGATGCGTGGAGGAGGCTTGCGTGCGCTCCACGCACCATGCGAGGCCGCCGCCCGCGAGCATCCAGTCGATTTGCGCGCCCAGCAAAAACAACGTCGTGAGTGCCGGAGTGTTGTAGGTCTGCTCCTTCGAGGAATTCTCGATCGCAGTCGTCAGCGAGAGAAATTCGGGAATCCAGCGACCGGAAGCCGCGATCTCGCTCGCACGCTCCCGGGCGGTTTCGCTGATCACGGCGATCCACAGCCCCCCGTCGCTGCCGAAACACTTCTGCGGGGCAAAGTAGTAGATGTCGGTGTCGGCGATCTCGACGGGCAGTCCGCCCGCTCCCGACGTCGCATCGATTGCAACCAGCGCGTCGCCCGGTGGGCGCGACGGGGCCACCATCACCCCCGTCGAGGTCTCGTTGTGAGCCCAGGCCAGCAGGTCGGCCTCCGGGTCGCCCTGGGGCGCCGGCGCAGAGCCGGGCTCGGCGGCGATCACGATCGGGTCGGCGAGAAACGGCGCGCCCTTCGCCACGGAGGCAAATTTGTTGGAGAACTCACCGTAGACGAGGTGCAGCGAGCGCTCGCGGATCAGGCCGAACGCCGCTGCATCCCAGAAGGCCGTGGTGCCGCCGTTGCCGAGCACGACCTCGTATCCGTCGGGGAGCGCGAACAGCTCACCCAGCCCGATCCGAATCGAGCCGACGAGATCCTTGACCGGCTTCTGGCGGTGAGAGGTCCCGAGCATCGACGCGCCGTCAGACGCAAGCCGCGCGAGCGCCTCTGGGCGGACCTTTGAAGGGCCGCACCCGAAGCGGCCGTCGCGCGGCCTCATCTCGGCGGGCAGGGCGAGCGATTGTCTCGTCGTCATGGCTTTGAGCTTCCCTCGGTCGAATGGCGGTGGAGAGGTGCCCAGGCGCGCGGCGGGGTGTTGCGAGCCCCCTGCGCTTCCCGGTGGTTTCGTCCACCTGTCGTCTACGCCAGTCGCGCGGGGCCTTCGAGTGTAGCCGACCCGCCAGCGTGGGCGACATCCCGCTTGAGCGCGCGAACAGCGACAAAGAGGCCGCCCCGTAGGGAGCGGCACCTCCGCCAATCGGACCGCGCTCACGGCACCGGGGTCAGCCGACCACCGTGCTTCCGACGCTCGTGCTTCCGACCGTCGCGCCGTTGAGCCCCTGCGTCGGCAGGGCTGCCGCCGTCGCAGGTGTGACGGCGATCGAGAACGGCTGGCCGGCCGCGCCCTGGTTCTCGGGGCCGCCGCCGATCAAGGATCCGGAACACCTTCGTGCTACCGCGAGGCGATCCCTCGGGCGCCAAAGTGGCGATCCGGCAGCGAGGCGACCCCGGAGATCAATGGATCCAGGCTCAGAAGCTGGACTGGATCCAGTCCATGTGCGAGCGCAGGTCCTTGCCGACGGACTCGGCCTCTGTGCCGGCCTGCTCGTCTCGCATGCGCTTGAAGTTCTCCTGGCCGGCACGGTTCTCCGCGATCCACTCCCGCGCGAACTCCCCGGATTGAATCTCCTCGAGAATCTTGCGCATGCTCGCCCGCGTCTCCTCGGTGATGATCCGCTTGCCGCGCGAGTAGTCACCGTACTCCGCGGTGTTGGAGATCGAGTAGCGCATCCCGGCGAGGCCCTTTTCGTAAATCAAATCGACGATCAGCTTGAGTTCGTGCAGACACTCGAAGTAGGCCATCTGCGGGTCGTAGCCGGCATCGACAAGCGTCTCGAAGCCGGCCTGCACCAGCTCGGACGCGCCGCCGCACAGCACCGCCTGCTCGCCGAACAGGTCCGTTTCAGTCTCGTCCTTGAAGGTCGTCTCGATCACACCTCCGCGCGTACAGCCGATCCCCTTGGCGTAGGCAAGCGCCAACGCGCGCGCGTTACCCGTGGCGTCCTGGTGAACGGCGACGAGCCCCGGGACCCCCGAGCCCTCCAGGTACTGGCGGCGTACGAGGTGGCCGGGTCCCTTGGGCGCCGCCAGTGCGACGTCGACCTCGGCCGGCGCAGCCACTTCGTCGTAGTGGATCGAGAAGCCGTGGCCGAACATCAGCAGGTTGCCGGGGGCCACCCCGTCGCGGACTTCGCCCTCCCACACCACCCGATGGAGCTCGTCGGGCACTAGCATCATCACGATGTCGCCACGGCTCGCCGCCTCGACCACGGAGAGCACTTCCAGACCCGCCTCGCGCGCCTCGTCGACGGACCCGGATTCCTCGCGCAGGCCGACGACGACATCGACGCCGGAGTCCTTCAGGTTCAGCGCGTGGGCGTGGCCCTGGGAGCCGTAGCCAATGATGGCAACGGTCTTGCCGTCGAGCAGTGAGAGGTCAGCGTCATCGTCGTAGATCATGCCCGGCACGGTATCTGGAAAACGGCGCCGGCGCGCACCCGCACCCGCTCAGGCCTCGGCGCTCGCCGCGAGCGCCAGCGCGGGCACGAGCAGCGATCCGTCCTCGCCCGCTGTGAACGACTCCAGTCGCTCGCGCACCGCGTTGCGGACATCGCTCACAGCGGCCAGCGGGAGCGCCGCCAGCCACGCACGGGCGCTGGGCGAAAGCTCGAGATGCGCTTCCCACCAGGCATCAAAGCTCGCTGCGCGCTGGACCAGGTCAATCGAGCGCGTCTGCACCGAGGCGAAGCCCGCATCGGCAAACAGCTCCGCGAGCAGCGCGCGGTCTGACAGCGCAAACGGGCCGGGTTCACCGCGTCGCGGAGCCGGGGCCGGGGCCAAACCGCGCTCGGCGAGCACGTCAGCAAAGACGGCGAGGTGCGGGTTGCGGGCGCGCTCGTCCCACACCGCAGCAGCGATCCGTCCGCCTGGCCTCAGCACCCGGCGCGCCTCACGCAGGGCTGCCGCAGGATCCTCACACAACATCAGGCCGAAGCGGCACAGCACCCCGTCGATGCTCGCCAGCTCCGCATCGATCCACTCTGCGCGCATCAGCTTGAACTCGACGCGGTCCACAAGCCCGAGCTGCGCGGCGCGCGAGCGCGCCTGCGTGAGCATGTGCTCGGAGGCATCGGTGCAGGTCAGACTCCCGCCACCCGGCGCCGCGATCTCGAACGCAAGAAACCCGGTCTCGCCGACTCCTGCGGCGAGCTCGAGCAGACGGTGGCCGGGCTGCGGCTCGATCGCTTCGACGAGCCAATGTGCGACGGGCCGAGCGAACCGCTCGAACTCGGCGCGGCGTCTGCCCCACCCCTCTGCGGCGCGATCCCAGCCTCCCTGCGGCTCCGGCTCAGCAGCGGCCGTGTCGTCGCTCACACGAGCTCCCGCCGCAGGAGCTTCCCCGAGCTGGTCCGCGGCAGGCTCTCGACATAGCTGAACTGCTTGGGAATCTTGAACGCGGCGAGCTGCTGAGCGCAGTGCGCGTGCAGCTCATCCGCCTTGGCGCTACCCACGATCACCGCGCAAACTGCTTCGCCCCATTCGGGGTCGGCCCTACCGAGCACCGCTGCCTCGAGCACCCCCGGATGCTCCAGCAGGACCGCCTCGACCTCGGCGGGCGCGACGTTCTCGCCGCCGGAGACGATCATCTCTGACTTGCGGCCGACGACGTGCAGCCGGCCACCGTCGTCGATCCAACCAAGATCCCCGGTCGCCCACGGGCCGCCCCCGGCCGCGACCGTCGGACCGCTGATGATGATCTCGCGGTCCGCTGCGAGCTCGACGCGTGTGCAGAAGAGCGGCGCCCCTGAGTCCTCGCCGCCGTCGCCCAGCGGCTGCGTCGTGACTTGGGAGGAAGCCTCGGTGAGCCCGTAGCTCTGGCTCACGGGCACGCCCGCGTCGCGGGCCCGGGCCAGCAGCGCGGGCGGCAACGGCGCGCCTCCAAGCAACGCGCAGCGCAGCGACGGCGGTCTGGAGAGCCCGGCGTCGAGCAGCCGTGCGAGCATCGTCGGCACGAGCGAGACAACCGTGATGCTGTCGCCGCGCAGAGCCTCCAGCACCTGCGCGGTGTCCCAGCGCTCGTGCAGCACGGCGGTGGTCCCGTAGATCGCGCTGCGCAGGAGCACCGAGAGTCCGCCGACGTGCGCCACGGGAAGCGTGCTGAGCCAACGCTCCCCGGGGTCGAGCCCGATCGCCGTGGCCGATCCCAGCGCGCTCCACAACAGGTTTCCGTAGGTCAGCGGGACGGCCTTGGGGGCGCCGCTCGTGCCCGAGGTGTGGAGCACTGCGCAGGGCGCGTCGAGCCCGGGACCAGCTGTCGGGCGGCCGCGGTCGGCGCTGGCCGCGGGGGGTGCTGCTGCTGTCTCGGGGTCTCCCGCCACGGCTGCTGCTACCGCGCCCCAGCGTCGCTCGCATCCTTCGAGCACCCTTGCGCGCTCGCCGGGCGCCAAGCGCCGATCGACGGGCACCGCGACGGATCCGGCCTCCATACATGCGTGCAGCGCGACGGCGAACTCGAGTCCGGACGGGAGCTCGATCGCAACCCGCTCGCCGGCTCGCAGCGCCGGAGCGTGATCGCAGCAGGCTCTGAGCAGCGCTGCATAGGTCAGCGACCCCTGGGGCGTCTCGATTGCCGTGCGATCGGGTCGCAGGCACGCGGCGCGCCGTAGCCAGGAGGAGACGTTCACGTGCGAAAGGCTAGCCTTGCCGGGCGATCAGCCCCAGCCTCGAGGAGATTCGACGAGATGCAGTGGACAGCGGCAGGTGAGTACCAGGACATCCGCTACGAGGTCTCCGGCGACGGGATCGCGAAGATCACGATCGACCGTCCTGAGGTGCGCAACGCGTTCCGTCCGCTGACGGTGATCGAGCTCTCTGATGCGTTTGACCGCGCCCGTGAGGATCTCGAGGTGGGGGTGATAATTCTCACCGGCGAAGGACCTGACGCATTCTGCTCGGGGGGCGATCAGCGCGTCCGCGGAGACTCCGGCTACCTCGAACAGGCAGATGGCGGAGGCAAGGCGTCCGTCGGGCGCTTCCACGTCACGGATCTACAGGTGCAGATCCGCCGCACCCCAAAGCCCGTGGTGGCGATGGTCGCGGGCTATGCGATTGGCGGCGGCCACGTGCTGCACGTGATCTGTGACCTCACGATCGCGGCGGAAAATGCGCGCTTCGGCCAGAGCGGGCCGCGTGTCGGCTCGTTTGACGGCGGCTACGGCGCTGCGCTGCTCGCGCGTCAGATCGGCCAGAAACGGGCGAAGGAGATCTGGTTTCTGTGCCGCCAATATGATGCCCACCGCGCTTACGAGATGGGGCTCGTAAACGCCGTCGTGCCGCTTGAGCGTCTCGAAGCGGAAACGGTGCAGTGGTGCCGCGAGATGCTGGAGCTCTCGCCGTTCTCGCTGCGCCTGCTGAAGGCGAGCTTCAATGCCTCCGAGGATGGCCTGGCGGGCCTCCAGCAGTTGGCCCACGACACGAACCTGCTGTTCTACGGCCACGAGGAGGCCCGCGAGGGGCGAACGGCCTACATGGAGAAGCGACCAGCTGACTTTCACCGCTTCCCGAAGAGGCCCTGAGAGATGCGCATCTGGTTGATGGCGGCGCGGCCTCGGACGCTCCCTGCCGCGGTGGCGCCGGTGCTCGTAGGAACCTCGCTCGCGATCGCCGGCGGCACTTTTCATCCGCTGGCCTTTCTCGCGGCGCTGCTCGGCTCCGTGTTCATCCAGGTCGGCACGAACCTCTCCAACGACTATTCCGATGCGCGCCGGGGGGCGGACACGGAGGACCGGCTCGGGCCGGTTCGCGTGACCGCCGGCGGTCTCGTGCCGCCTCGCCAGGTCCTGCTCGCGACCTACGCGACATTCGGACTGGCAGTGCTGTGCGGCATCTACCTCGTGTTCGTCGCAGGACCCGAGCTGCTCGCCGTGGGCGCCGCCTCGATCCTCGCGGGCGTGCTGTACACGGGCGGCCCGCGACCGTACGGCTACGAAGGACTCGGCGAGCTTTTTGTGTTCCTCTTTTTTGGCGTCGTGGCCGTCACGGGATCCTATTTCGTGCAACGACAGGCGTTGCCCTGGGAGGCATTCACGCTGGCGGTACCGGTAGGACTTCTGGCCGCCGCGATTCTCGTTGTCAACAACGTGCGCGACCTGGAGACCGACCGCAGGGCGGGCAAGCGCACGCTTGCAGTGCGGCTCGGGCGAGATCGCACCCGCGACGTCTACACCGCAATGGTCGGGCTGGCGTTCCCGCTCGCGCTCGTGCCGTGGCTCGCCGGGGGCTCCCTGTCAGCGTGGCTTGCGTTGACGCTGCTCGCTGCGCCGCTCGCCGCACCGGTCGTGCGGACGGTCAGGAGCGCGACGGACGGACCGTCGCTGAACGATGCGCTGGCGCGCACCGGAGCGCTGCAACTCGTCTTCTGCGTGTTGCTGTCCGCCGGAGTCCTGGCGAGCGGATGAGGTTCGAGCTCGCTGAGCGCTCGTTTGCGTTCGCCGAGCCTGTCGAGAGCGCCTGGGGCACCCTGCGCTCGCGCGAGGCCCTCGAGCTCACGCTGACGGACGAGGAGACCGGAGCGGCCGGCCGCGGCGAGGCCGCGCCGCTGCTGCCCTACGACGGTGTCTCGCTGGAGCTCGTGCGGGCGGCGCTGGAGTCGTATCGGTCGGTGCTCGAGGGCGACCTGCCACCGGGCGGCGCCGTGGGCGCCACGGTCCTGGACGCCTGCCGAGCACGCGCCGACGTTCCGCAGGCAATTGCCGCGGTTGATCTGGCGCTGTGGGATCTCGCTGGCAAGCGCGCGGGGCTGCCCGTGTGCGAGCTGCTGTGCGACGCCCCGACGCGAGCGGTGGAGGTCAACGCGACAATTGCGCGAACCGACCGGACGGGCGCGGCGGAATCGGCCGCCAACGCCGTGGCGCGCGGGTTTCGCTGCGTGAAGCTGAAGGTCGGCGTGGGCGACGACCTCGGGCGAGTGGCCGCAGTTCGCGCGGCGATCGGTCCGCACACGATGCTGCGTCTCGACGCAAACGGCTCCTGGAGCGGCGAGCAGGCGGCCCGGGCGATTGAGCGGCTCGCCCCCGCGGGACTCGAGTTCGTCGAGGAGCCGGTGCACGGACTCGCCGCGATGCGAGAGCTGCGCGATCGGACCGTGGTGCGTCTCGCGCTCGACGAGTCGGCGTCTGAGCCGGGCGCACTGACCGGCCGCGTGGCGGACGCGATCTGCCTGAAGATCTCGCGCTGCGGGGGCATCGGCGGCCTGCTCGCCGCCGCTGCGCTCGTCCGCGCGAGCGGCGCCGAGGTCTATCTCGCCTCCACCTGGGACGGGCCGCTCGGCGTGGCTGCCGCGCTGCACGCCGCTGCCGCGCTCGCACCGCTACCCCCTTGCGGGCTCGCAACGCTCGAGCTGTTCGAGGGCAAGCAGCCGCTCGGCGCTGTCGAGGGGCAGATCGCGGTGCCCGCGGGTCCGGGTCTGCTCGACTGGGGATCTGAGACGAACTAGCGCACGACCGCCGCAACGGCCGCCGGCGCCTCCAGCGCCAGCCGGTGCCCGGATCCCGCCACGACGCGCAGCTCGCCTCGCGGCAAGGCGCGTGCGAGGCGCGCGCCGAGCTCGACGTATCTGCGATCGCGCTCGCCGACGAGCACTTCGACCGGCATCTCGAGTTCGCCGAGCCTCCCCCACAGTGGCTCGAGCACCCCGGAGCCAAGGCCGCGTAGCGCCGCCGCCAGTCCGGCAGGCTCGCACCGCAGAGCGTCGCGTGCAGCGGCAGCACTGACGTCCGGCGGGTCTGCGGCGAACAGGCCGAGGCTCGACCAGGCGGCGACGTGGGCCTCGATCCCCCCCGCCTCGATCCGCGCGGCGAGCTCCTCGTCCGCGTTGCGGCGGGCCGCACGTTCGGCTGGGTCTTCGATTCCGGCGCTGGTCGAGAGCAGCACGAGACGGCGAACGCGTTCCCGCATAGCGAGCGCGACGTGCAGCGCGAGCCGGCCGCCCATCGAGTAGCCGCAAAGGTCGAACTCTGTCGGCGCGAGCGCGGCGACGTCCTGGATGCAGGCCTCGACGGTGATCGGCCGCACCCCGCTCGCGTCGCCGTGTCCGCGGATGTCTGGTGCCAGGTAGCGTTCGGCGCGAACCCGGTCGAAGTGGCGATGCGTGCCGCCGAACCCGTGCAGCATCACGATCATGTCCCCATCTTGACTGACAGTCCAGCTGACGCTCATCTGCTGCTCCGCGCGCTCGTCGACGAGTTCGCGCGATGTGGCATGAGCGATGCGTGTACCTCCCCCGGCTCGCGCTGCACACCGATCGTGCTCGCGCTGGCCCGCGAGCCACGCCTGCGCGCGCATTCCCACATCGATGAGCGTTGCGCGGGGTTCTTCGCGCTGGGGCTGGCGAAGCGCACGGAGCGCCCGGTGGCGGTCACGTGCACCTCGGGTACGGCTGCGGCGAACCTGCTGCCCGCGGTGATCGAAGCACACGAGGCCCGGGTGCCGCTGCTGGTGCTCACGGCCGACCGCCCTCCCGAGCTGCGCGGCGTCGGCGCGGGCCAGACGATCGATCAGCTCAAGCTGTACGGCGGCGCCGTGCGTTGGTTTGTTGAGCTGGGCAGCCACGACGCCGAGGCGGAGCGCTGGATCCGCGACCTCGCGTGCCGCGCCTACTGGACGGCTTGTGGCCCGAAGCCTGGACCGGTCCATCTCAACGTGCCGCTGCGGGAGCCGTTGGTGCTCGACGGCCCGGTGCCGGACGGTCTTGGCGGCCGCAGCGGCGGCCGGCCGTGGTTGACGCGGCGCCCAGCGCCCCGGCCGCGTGTCGATCTCGGCGAGCATGCGCCTGCGGGAACCCGCGCGGTACTCGTCGCGGGTCGCTCGGAGGTCGAGCTGGGGCTGCCGGCGCTCGCTGAGGCGGCTGGCCAACCGCTGCTGGCAGACCCGCTGTCGGGGGCGCGCTCGGGTCCGGCGGCGATCGCGGGCTATGACGCGCTGCTGCGCAAGCCTCCGAGGGAGCTGACACCCGACCTCGTGATCCGCTTCGGTGAGCTGCCGACATCCAAACCCCTGCGCACCTGGCTTTCCCGCCTGGATGAGGTCCCGCAGATCGCCGTGAACTCCAACGGCCAGGATCCGGCCGGAGTCGTCGAGCTCGCACTCGAGGCAGACTCCGTTAGCGCTCTTGGAGCAGCGCCCGACGGTTGGCTCTCCAGCTGGCGCGAAGCCGAGCCGCAGCCCACGTTCGGATCGCGCCTGACCGAGCCGCTGGTCGCGCGCACGCTCGGGGAGTGCTTACCGCCCGAGGCGACGCTGTGGGTCGCCTCCTCGATGCCGATCCGCGACGTCGAGTCGTTCTGGCCGGCGCGCGTCGAGCCGCCGCGCGTGCTCTCCAACCGTGGCGCGAACGGGATCGACGGGACGGTGTCGAGCGCTTTCGGTGCGGCTGCCGCAGCGGGCAGCGGCCCTGTCGTCCTGCTGCTGGGAGACGTTGCGCTCGCCCACGACATTGGGGGGCTGCTCGCCGCGCGGCGCCTGGGCTTGGCGTTGACGATCGTGCTGATCGACAATGGCGGCGGGGGCATCTTCGACTTTCTCCCCGTCAGCGGCGAGCGCGAGATATTCGAGCGCCACGTCGCCACCCCGACCGGCCTCTCCTTCGCGGCCGCAGCCAACCTCTACGGGCTCCGCCACGAGCTGATCGAATCGGCGCAGGCGCTGCGCGAGGCCGTGCTGCGCTCGCTAGCCGGCGGCTGCGCGCTGCTCGAGGTGCAGGGCGAGCGCTCCCGCAACGTCACGGATCATCGTGACGTGTGGGAGCGCTGAGCCTGATCGGCTACTTCGCGCAGGTTGTCGCGCCAACCTTGGTCGCCGCGTTGCTCGTGGCGGTGCCGAGCGCGGCCGCCTGCTGGATGTCCTTGATGCCGCTCTTGTCCCTGTTGTGGGCTTTCGTGCGCGCGCTGTCGACGAAGGCTGTCGCCTGCTCGAACTTTGCCGCGAACGCATTCCAGTCGTCCCGCACGTTGGCTGCCGGCTTCAGGCCCTTGAGCTTTGCAGCGACGCCGTCGATGATCGGCACGTACTTGTCGAGAAACGCCGCGGCTGCGGTTGGGTTCGTGCGAAAGTCGCTCGGCGCCGAGCCCGCTGACAGCTGCTGCTTCTGACCGTCGGCGCAGATTTTGTTGGCCTGCTTGGCGAGGTCGCTGCGGGAGAGCCCACTGCTGCTGCTGCCGCAGGCGCCGAGTCCCAGCGCGAGCGACAGCGCGAGCGGCGTCAGCGCGGTCGTTGAGGGCTTCACACATCCTCCTGAATTGGGTTCGCGCATTCTGCCCGATCGAGGGCGAGCGGGCGCTCAGCCGGCGAGCACCGGCAGCAGCGCGCCGAGCTTGAGCTCGGTTTCCTCGAGCTCCTGCGCGGGGTCGGAGTCGGCGACAACACCCACACCGGCGTACAGCCGCGCGACTCGGCCTTCGATCAGCGCGCAGCGCAGCGCAACGCAGAACTCTCCGTCCTCGCTTGTGTCGGTCCAACCGACCGGTCCGCTGTACCAACCGCGATCGAGACCTTCCAACGCCGGGATCAGCCGTTCGGCAACCTCGCGCGGCTCGCCGCCGACGGCCGGGGTGGGATGCAGGGCACCGACGAGGGAGACGGCGCTCACGGGCCGCGCCAGCTGCGCACGGACCGGTGTGGCAAGGTGCTGGATGTTTGCGACGCTCACCAGCGAGGGCTCTGGTGCGGCGGTCACCCAGACTGCGTGGGGTCGCAGGGACCGCGCGATGCGCCGCGCGACGATCGCGTGCTCCTCGCGGTCCTTGGCCGACTGAAGGAGCTGCTCGCCGAGGTGCGCGTCGACGGCGGGATCAGCACTGCGACGTGCGGAGCCGGCGAGCGCCAGCGTACTCACGCGCTGGCCCTGGCGCCGCACGAGCAGCTCGGGGCTCGCCGCGAGAAAGCTGGCCTCCCCCCGCCCCACGGCGAAGACCATGCAGGCCCCGAACGCCTCGCGCAGCACCCCGAAGATCGCCGCGGGATCGTGGGCGACCGGGGCGTGGACGTCGACCTCGCGGGCGAGCACGACCTTCTCCAGGTCGCCGGCCCTGATCCGCTCCACGGCGCGGGCGACCGCTGACTCGTAATGCTCGGGTGCCATCGCCCCAGCCACCCGATGGCGTGCGGCGGGATACGGGTCGAGCAGCGGTAGCGTCCCCGCCCAGTCGAGCTCGCTGAGGCGCTGAGCGAGGCGTTCGACGAGCTCCTCGACGGTGTCGCCGGCCGACACCAGCGCTGCGAGCGTGAGACGCACGTCCTCACCGCGCCGGGCGATTGCGACCTCGGGCACGATCAGTGAGGCTGCGGGGAAGCTCGCCCACGGCGGCGAGCTGCCACCCCGCTCGGCGAAGGCAAATCCGCCGCAGGCGATCAAACCGCTCCCGGGAGGGCCGTCGGGCGGATCGCACACGGCGCGGGCCGCCAGCTCACGCCAGCGGGCGGACACGCGCTCGAAGCGGCCGGGCCCCCGATCCTCGATCTCAACCGCGCAGCCGAGCGTGGCGATCGCGGCCCGATCGAGATCTGGCTGCTCGAGGCAGAACCATGGCTCGCCGGGGCGCCGCGAGCGCAGCGCGATCGCGGACGGATCACTGGTGGCCGCGAGTCGCTGAGTGACGGCGACGATGCACGGCCCGCTCCGCTGCGCTCGCCGCACGGCGCGCTCGAGCTGCGCGTCTGTTGACGACGGCGCGGTGGCGCGCACGCTCACGTCTCTATGCGCCCCCGCGAGATCGCGATCTCGCCGGTGCGCATCATCTCGATCAGACCAAACGAGCGCACCATTGCCTCAAAGGCATCGATCTTGTCGCTGGTGCCGGTGATCTCGATGATCAGCGAGCGCTTACGCGCGTCCACTGCCTTGCCGCGAAAGATCTCGCAGAACTGGAGCACCTCGGCGCGCTGCGGGCCCTCGGCGGCGATCTTGAACAGCGCGAGCTCGCGTGTGACGGTGTCGGCGGGCTCGAGATCGCGGATCTTGAGCACATTGATCAGCTTGTGAAGTTGCTTGGTGACCTGGTCGATCGGGTGCACAGCGCCGTCGACCGTGAGCGTGATCCGGGAGATCTGCTCATCGTCGGTCGGCCCAACGGTCAGGGTGTCGATATTGAAGCCGCGCCGGGCGAACAACCCGGCGATGCGGCTCAGCACACCGGACTTGTTCTCGACGAGGATCGAGAGCACGTGCTTGCGACCGGTCCGGCCACTGCCGGCCGCCTCGAGCTCCTCGAGGCTCAGCAGCTCCTTGGTAGGTGGCTCGCCCATCGCTCAGCCCACCATGTCGCGCGCGGCGGCGCCGGGTGAGATCATCGGATAGGTGTTCTCCTCGCGCGTTACGCGCACGTCCACGAGCACGGGGCCGGGGGTCTCGATCGCGCGCTTGATGTCCTCGACGAGGGTGGACTTGTCCTCGAAGCGCATGCCGGTGCAGCCGTATGCCTCGGCGAGCTTGACGAAATCCGGAAAGTTGCCCATGTCGACCTGGCTGTAGCGACGATCCCAGAACAGCTCCTGCCACTGGCGGACCATGCCGAGGTAGCCGTTGTTGAGAATGAAGACCTTGATCGGAATCTCGTTCTGGGCGCAGGTCGCGAGCTCCTGCGCGTTCATCTGCACGGACCCGTCGCCGGAGACGCAGCACACGAGCTTGTCGGGGCACCCGACCTGGGCGCCCATCGCCGCCGGCAGCCCGAAGCCCATCGTGCCGAGTCCGCCGGAGTTGATCCAGCGGCGCGGCTCGGGAAAGTCGTAGTACTGCGCGGTCCACATCTGGTGCTGGCCGACGTCGGACGAGACGATCGCCCGGCCCTCGGTCGCGCGAAACAGCGCCTGAACTGCGAACTGCGGCTTGATCTCGGTGTCTGCGGAGTCCTCGTAGCGCAGTGGATGGCGCTCGCGCCAGGCCTCGATGCGGCTCCACCACTCCTCGAGGCGCGCCGGGTCGGCGGCGAGCGCGCGATACTCGACGAGCAGCTTGGCGAGCACGTGCTTGGCGTCGCCGACGATCGGAATGTGGGCGGGGATGTTCTTGGAGATCTCGGCCGGATCGACGTCGATGTGGATGAACTTCGCGCGGGGTGCAAACTCGTCGAGCTTGCCGGTGATGCGGTCGTCGAAACGGGCGCAGACTGCGCAGATCAGGTCGGCTTCGTCCATCGCGTAGTTAGCCGTGCGCGTACCGTGCATTCCGAGCATGCCGAGCCACTGCGGGTGCGGTGCGGGGAAACCGCCGAGGCCCATCAGCGTGCAGGTCACTGGGAAGCGATCGGAGGTGGCGAACTCGCGCAGCTCGCCGGCGGCGTTTGCGTTGATCACGCCGCCGCCGGCGTAGATCACGGGGCGCCGGGCGCTCGCGAGTGCCTTGGCCGCCTGGCGAATCTGCTTCTGGTTGCCTTCGGTGGTCGGCTGGTATCCCGGGAGATGCACATCGCTGACGGGTTCGTAGGGGATGTCGGCACGCGAGAGGTCGACGGGGATATCGACCACCACGGGGCCTGGGCGGCCGGTCCGGGCGATGTGGAACGCCTCGTGGATGACCCGCGGGATCTCCAGCGGATGCTGGATCATGAAGGAGTGCTTGACGGCCGGCATCGTGATGCCGATCGTGTCCGCCTCCTGGAAGCCGTCGGTGCCGAGCAGGTCGGTCCGGACCTGGCCGGTGAAGAACACGACAGGAACGGAGTCCATCATCGCGTCCATGATCGGCGTGACGAGGTTGGTCGCCCCGGGGCCGGACGTGCCGAACGCGACGCCGACCTTCCCGGTGGCTTTGGCGTAGCCCTGCGCCGCGTGACCGCCGCCAGCCTCGTGGCGCACCAGCACGTGCCGGATGCCGGCGTCGTAGAACGCGTCGTAGGTCGGTAGGTTGGCGCCACCTGGCAGTCCGAATACGACATCCACACCTTCTGCCTTGAGGCACTCCATCACTGCGTCCACTGCGCGCATGACACCAACCTCCTTTCTCGTCCGATCGAGCTTGAAAGGCCAGTGTACCAGCGGGTTTTCGGCTACAGGTGCGGCTTGACCCGCAGCTCAGCTGACGGCTCGATGATCTCTGCAGCGGCGGGATATTCGAGCTCTTCTCCGCAGCGCGTGCAAAGCGCGTCGTAGATCCGTGCGGAGTGTCCGCAGCGGGGGCAGCGACGCAGCGGCTCATCGCTCTCATATCTGTAGACGAGCGCCACCAGCAGACCGATGAACGGCACGACGGCCGAGATCATGAACCAGATCGCAAACGAGCTGCCCTTGATCCGGCCAACGATGCCTCCCGCCAGCCCAAAGCACAGGCAGATGACGAGGTACGCCACGCGCTAAAGCAGCACGCGCGCTGCCCAGATCAACGCGAAGATCGCGATGATCACGACCGCGACGGACGCGATCGCAACGGCGATGTGGATGATGAAGTGGAGCAGCACCCAGGCGGCCACGAGCAGGATCACTGCTGCGATGGCCTTGCGCCCCAGCGCCGCGGTACGCGAGTCGGTCCTACCGGATTGGCTCATGGTTGAAAGTCTACGCCAGCGAGGAGATGTCTCGGCGCTGCCTCCTACGCCATCGACGCTACGCCTGGGCGCTACTGTCGGCGGTCAGTCGTGCGTGCGCTTCAGGTACTCATAGCGCCCCGGTCCGGAGCGCGGGTCGTGATGGTCAAATCGCGCCAGCGCGTAGCGGCGCACGACGGGACGCTTCGGGCCGGCCTCGGACGAAACCGGCTCTGGGATGAGGAGAAACCGTGGAGTGCTCATGGACGACATCATGGCGACGCCGCGCGGTTCTGCCATTGGCCCGATGGACAAACTTGGGCGGCGGCTGTTCGACGTGTGGGCGGTCAGAACTCCTCGCCGCTCCGCGCCTCGCCGCTCCGCGCCCCGCGCGCGCCGCGCCGCGCCGCGCCGCCAGCGACCCTCGCACTCACAGCGTGCGCTCCGGCGCCTCCTCCAGCGCCGGGCGCATCGCCGAGTCGAGGCGCCGTCGCACGCGCCAGCGTGCACCTGCAAACGCAAGGTTGGCGACAGTCGCAAAGCCTTGCTCGTCGACGCGCAACGCGAGCAGCAGGTGCGCCACACGGTCGCCGCTGGGAAGCTCGGGGTCGTTGACGCGCACGCAGTAGCACAGCACCTTGCGGTCGCGTACGAGCAATGCGCCGGCCTCGCCGACCAGCCACAAGCCGAGCGCGCCGGGCTCGGGCACGAGGCCGCAGCGCGAATACAACTCGCGGGCGTCGTGGCCCACGAGATCGCCGAGCAGCCCGAGGGCCCGCGACTCGGCGTCAGCGCTGCCGAGATGGCGGGGACGCACGACGTTCGCGCCGCGCCGCGCGTACAGCTCGGGGATGATCCAGGCGTGCGCGAGAGCCATCACGGCGACGGGCGCCGCGAGCGGCTGCAACGCGACAAGCAGGATCGCGGCGGCGATGAACGGCAGCGTGTGGGCGACGGTGGTCGCGGTCCACAGGCGCTCGGAGCGTCGCAGGCGCTGGGCGTCCACCAGGGGGCGCCAGTGGACGCCCGCCAGCTCAGGCAGGCGCGCGCTGCTAGCCACCGGAGATCGGCAGCCGCATGATCACGAGGTCGGCGTTGAGCGGCAGCTCACGCACCTGCTCGGCGTGGCCAGGGCCCGTCGAGACGATCGCGAAGTAGCCGCGGTCGAGCTCGCGGCGGAACGCTTCGACGGCGAGATCCGCTGCGACGCTGTCGCCAGCCGTCCATTCGGCAAGGGTCGTGTGGCCGGTGCTGTCCATCCGTACGAGTCGCGACACCGTCGTCCTCCTGTCTCTCGAGAGCTACCTTGCTCTCAATCCTAGTCCCCTCACTCCTGGAGCTGGTCGATGATCAACTCGCGGATCCGCGCGCCATCCGCGCGGCCTCGCGTCGCCTTCATCGCGGGCCCGATCAGGGCGCCGATCGCGTTCGCGTTGCCGCTGCGGACCTTCGCCGCGACATCGGCGTGCGCGGAGATTACGCCGGCCACGATCGCCGCCAGCTCCTCCGCGTCGTCGAGCGCGCCCAAGCCAAGTGATGCAACGAGTCCGCGCGGCTCCCCTCCCCGCTCGCGCAGGACGTCCCACACCTGCCGCGCGGCCGTGCCGGAGAGCTCCTTGGCTTCGATCATCTCGACCAGCTCAGCGAGCGCCGTTGGGGTCAGCTTGCTGTCAGCAGGATCCGCCTCGCCGAAGCGCTCGACCCAGTTCGCGAGCGTCTGAGCGTGCGAGGTGCCCGCGAGCGCGGCCTCGAACAGGTCGCCAAGCTCGCTGCGAAAGGCGAGCAGGCGGGCGCTGGCAGCGTTGATCCCGAGCGAGCGCTCGAAGCGCGCGGCGCGCGCGGCGGGCAGTTCCGGCAATGCGGCGCGCGCGGCGCTCAGCATCTCCGCGGTGATCGCGATCGGCACGAGGTCGGGCTCTGGGAAATAGCGGTAATCGTGCGCCTCCTCCTTGGAGCGAAGCGCGGTGATTGCTCCGCTTGCGGGGTCGAAGTGAAGGGTCTGCTGCTCGACCTCGCCGCCGCCGTCGAGGATCTCGCTCTGGCGCGCGATCTCGGCCTGGACGCCGCGCTCGAGGTAGCGGAAGGAGTTCATGTTCTTCAGCTCGGTCTTGGTGCCCAGGACGTCGGACCCTGCGGGCCGCAGCGAGACGTTCGCGTCGCAACGAAGCGAGCCCTCCTCCATGTTGACGTCGCTGACGTCGAGCGCTCGCAGCGTCTCGCGCAGAACCCCGAGCCACTCGCGCGCCTGCTCTGGCGAGCGCACGTCGGGTTCGGTGACGATCTCCACGAGCGGCGTGCCACCCCGATTGAAGTCGACGACGCTCCCCTGCGAGCCGTGAATTCGACCGCTGGCACCGATGTGGGTCAGCTTCGCCGCGTCCTCCTCGAGGTGCACGCGGTGGATGCGCACCTCACCGAGCCTGCCTGCCCCGCACAGCGGCTCGTCGTACTGGGAGATCTGATAGCCCTTCGGCAGGTCGGGATAGAAGTAGTTCTTGCGGTGGAAGATCGACCGGGGGGCGAGCTCGCAGTCGAGCGCGAGCCCGATCATCAAGCCGAAATGGATCGCCCGCTCGTTGACCACTGGCAGCGATCCCGGGAGCCCGAGGCAGACCGGGCAGGTACGGGTGTTCGGCGGCTCGGCAAAGCCAAGCGCGCAAGCACAGAACATCTTCGTGCGCGTCTGGAGCTGGACGTGGATCTCCAGGCCGATCACCGGCTCCCAGCTCACCGCGCAACGCTTCCGTCGAAATCAATCGCGCCCTCGAGCGCGAAGGCCGCTTCGAGCAGCCGCTGCTCGCTGAACGCGGGTCCGGCGAGCTGCAGTCCACATGGCAGCGCCGGCCCCCCACCGGGCGGCTCGGCCAGTCCGCACGGAATCGAGATCGCCGGGATCCCGGCGAGCGACATCGGCACGGTGCAGAAATCGTTGAGGTACATCGCCAGCGGATCGGTGGTCTTGCTGCCGAGCTCGAACGCCACCGACGGGCTTGTCGGCGTGCAGATGAAGTCGAAGCTCGCGAAGGCGTCGTTGAAATCCTCGGCGATCTTCGTGCGCACTCGCTGCGCGCGCCCGTAGTAGGCGTCGTAGTAGCCGCTCGAGAGTGCGTAGGTGCCGAGCATGATCCGCCGCTTGACCTCGGGGCCGAAGCCGTCGTGGCGGGTGCGCGTGTACATCGACTCCAAATCGCCCGCGCCGTCCGTCCGTGCGCCGTACCGGACGCCGTCGAAGCGCGCCAGGTTTGAGGAGCACTCCGCTGGGGCGAGCACGTAATAGGCGGCGAGCGCGTGCGGCGCATGGGGCAGCGCGCACCGCTCGACGGTTGCGCCCAACTCACGCGCGAGCTCAATCGAGTGCTCGAACGCGGCGAGCACCCCCGGCTCGATCCCCTCGCCGCTCAGCTCCTCGGCAACGCCGATCCGAACTCCCGCCAGCGATCGCGTCGTCGGCAATGCGATCGAACCTGGAAAGTCGAGCGACGTCGAGTCGCGCGGGTCGCGCGTCCCAACCATCTTGCTCAGCAGCAGCGCTGTATCGCGCACGTCGCGGGTGAGCGGCCCGGCCTGGTCGAGCGAGGAGGCGAAGGCAATCATCCCGTAGCGCGAAACGGCTCCATAGGTCGGCTTCAGCCCGACGATGCCGCACAATGCAGCGGGCTGGCGGATCGAGCCGCCGGTGTCGGTCCCGAGCGCCCACGGGGCCAGCCCGGCTGCCACGGCCGCGGCGCTGCCGCCGGAGGATCCGCCTGGCACGCGCGCGTGGTCCCATGGGTTGCGCACCGGACCGAAGGCCGAGTTCTCGGTCGAGGAGCCCATCGCGAACTCGTCCTGGTTGGTCTTGCCGAGCAGCGGCGCACCAATCCGCTCGACGACGCTCGCCGTGTACGGCGGCAGGTAGCCCTCGAGGATCCGCGAGCCCGCCTGGCTCGGCACCCCCTCGGTGCAGAACAGGTCCTTCAGCGCGATCGGCACGCCCCGATCCTCGATCCGCTCGGTGGCGCGCCAGGTGAACGCGTTCAGCTCGTCGGCCCGCCCCCGGTAGGCGTCGAACAGGTCTCCGGACTGGATCTCGTCGGCGTCGATCAGCTGCTCCGCCTCAGCCGCAGACAGCGAAATCAGCTCGTCGCTCATGCCTGCGGGCTGGGTACGGCGAATCCGTCGCCTGCAACCTCGGGCGCGGCGCGCAGAACGCGCTCGCGGTCGAGCGAGCGGTGCGGCTCGTCGGGGCGCAGCGCGTTCGCGACTCGGGCCACATGAGAGGTTGGCGGCACGCCCTCGAGGTCTAGCTCGTCGATCTTCGCGATGTGCCCCAGCACCTGCGCGAGATCGACGGCCATGTGCTCGATCTCTGCCTCGGAGAGCTCTAACCGCGCAAGGCGGGCGACGTGGAGAACCTGCGCGCGGTCGATCATTGATGCGGGCTCTGGACTGGCACGCCGCGCGCTGGACGCTCATCGCCGACCGACCACCAGGCGGACAGCAGGACGAGCGCGGACGCCGCGAGACCCACTGGCGCGCCGTAACAGAGATCGTAGGCTCCACCCGGCAGCACGAGCACGCGCACCAGTGCGGCGATCGTGGCCACCAAGCCGACCGGCACCAGCCACACGCTGAGCGCCACCGCCGGCGCCGGTGAGCGCGCCAGCAGCGCGGCGAGGAACAGCGCAAGTGCGAGCAGTCCGCACAGCGCGAGCAGAACATCGACGACAGTGAGCGCGCTCCAGGCGCTTCGTCTGCCGCCCGAGAACGAGTACCACGGCAGGAACAGGTCTATCAGCAACCCGGCGCCGGCGAGCAGCGCGAGCGCCTCAGCGGAGCGGATGCGGCGGGTATCGTATCGGCGCCCGGACAACGTGCCGAGCAGCTTAACTCAGAGCTGCATCCTCGCAGCGGCCAGCGTGTTGCGCAGCAGACAGGCGATCGTCATCGGGCCAACGCCACCGGGCACCGGCGTGATCGCGCTGGCGACCTCGCTGACGGCGGCGAAGTCCACGTCTCCCGCCAGGCCGTCTGCGAGCCGGTTGACACCCACGTCGATCACGATCGCACCCGGTTTGACCCAGTCGGCGCGCACCATCCTTGGACGGCCCACGGCGGCAACGAGGACATCCGCGCGGGCGCAAACGGCCGCCAGATCGCGCGTCCGCGAATGGCACATCGTGACCGTGGCGTTGCGCGCCAGCAGCAGCTGCGCCATCGGCTTGCCGAACAGGTTCGAGCGCCCGATCACGACGGCCTCCGCGCCGGTCAAATCGCAGCGCTCGCTGTCGAGCAACTCCATCACCCCGCTCGGGGTGCACGGCCGCAGCCCGGGAAGTCCAAGCGAAAGCAGGCCTGCCGACAGCGGTGTAAGGCCGTCGACGTCCTTGCGCGCGTCGATCAAACTCCCCAGCGCAGCGCCGTCGAGTCCACCCGGCAGCGGTAGCTGCAGCAGCACGCCGCTCACGGCCGCGTCGGCGTTCAGCTCGTCAAGCAGCCGGCGCAGCTCGGACTCCGTTGTGCTCGCGGGCCGGCGCAGGTCGCGCGCGGCGATCCCCGCCTCACCACAGGCGCGCTGCTTGGCTGCGACATACACGGCCGAGCCCGGATCGTCGCCGACGAGCACGGTCGCCAGGCCAGGCGGCCTGCCGTGCTGGGCGGCGAACGCGGCGACCTCCACGGCAATGTCGTTGCGCAGGCGCGCGCCGATGGCGCGGCCGTCGATCACGCGCGCGCTCATGGGCGCTTGGAGACCGGAGCGTAGTCGGCGATCAGCTTGCGCTCCGAGCCATCGCCGGCGAAGCGAACAACGACGATGCCGCCCGGCTCGAGCCCGGTCACGACGCCGTCCCCGAAGGCCGCGTGGATCACGTCGTCGCCGAGCCGGAAGGATGCCTCCGTCGAAGTCGGCCGCTCGCGCGCGGTCGGCGCCGAAGCCGCCCACGAGCCGCCCGCGAGCCCGGACCCCGGCGGCCCGGCCGGCTCCCCGGCCCCATCGCACAGCTCGATCGGGATCTCATCTAGAAAGCGGCTCCGCAGCCCGTAGCTCTGAACCCCGAACAGCGTGCGGCGGCGAGCATAAAGCAGGTAGAGGTCGCGCATCGCGCGAGTTATGCCGACGTAGGCGAGCCGACGCTCCTCTTCGAGCGTTCCCTCATCGAGCGAGCGCGAATGGGGAAAGACACCTTCCTCGCAGCCGATGATGAACACGATCGGATACTCGAGCCCCTTGGCGTTGTGCAGCGTCATCAGCGTCACAACGCCGGCGTCGTCCTCGCGTGTGTCGGCATCGGCGACAAGCGCGATCTGCGCGAGAAAAGCGTCGAGGTCGCGCTCGGCGGGATCTGCGCCGGCGTCGAATTCCCGCGCCACGCCCACGAGTTCCTCGAGGTTCTCGAGCCGCCCCTGGGCCTCGAACGTGCGCTCGGCCTCCAGCGCCTCGAGGTAGCCCGTCGCGTGGAGGACGTCTGCGAGCAGGTCGCCCACGGTTGAGCCTGAGCGCGCGCGCTCGCGCAGGTCGGCCATCGTGTCCATGAACCTGGCCAGCGCGCCCACCGCGGCCTTGCCGAGCCCGGGAACCTCTGCGGGAGAGGCGGCCGCGTCCCACACCGGGATGTCCATCGTGCTGGCGTGGGCAATCACGCGCGAGAGCGAGGTCTGACCAATGCCGCGGCGCGGAGAGTTGCACGCGCGGGTGAAGCTCGTCTGGTCCTGGGGGTTTGAGATCAGCTGCAGGTAGGCGACGGCATCCTTGATCTCCGCGCGCTCGTAGAACTTTGTGCCGCCAATCACCTGATAGGGGATGTCGGCCCGCACCAGCGTGTCCTCCAGCACCCGCGACTGGGCGTTCGTGCGGTAGAAGACTGCGATCTCCGAGCGGGAGACCCCCTCATCCACGAGCCGCTCGACTTCGCCGAGTACGAATCGCGCCTCGGCGTGCTCGTCGGCGAGCACACGCAGCTTGATCGGATCGCCCTCGCCGATGTCGGTCCACAGCGACTTTGCGATCCGGCCTCGGTTGTGCTCGATCAGGGCGTTTGCTGCCGAGAGGATCGTCTGCGTCGAGCGATAGTTCTGCTCGAGCCGCACCACGCGGGCGTCGGGGTAGTCGTCTTCGAAGTCGAGGATGTTGCGGATGTCGGCGCCGCGAAAGGAGTAGACGCTCTGGTCTGAGTCGCCGACGACGGCGAGGTTGCGCAGCTCGCCGCACAGCAGCTGCAGCCACCGGTACTGCGCGTGGTTGGTGTCCTGGTACTCGTCGACGAGGATGTGCCTGAACGCGTGTCGATAGCGCTCGCGCACCTCCTCGAACAGCTCGAGCACGTTCACGGCGCGCACCAGCAAGTCGTCGAAGTCCATCGCGTTGGAGCGCAGCAGCGCCTGCTCATAGAGCTCGTAGGCGTCGGCCACGGTCTGCTCGAAATAGGAGCCGACTAGCTGGCGTTGAGCGGCAGCATCGCGCAGCTTGTTCTTGGCATCAGAGATCTGGCCCTGCACGGCGGCGGGCGAGAATCGCTTGGGATCCACCTGCAGCTCATCGAGGCAGTGCTTGACGAGCCTGCGCGAGTCCGCCTGGTCGTAGATCGTGAACTGCTTTGTGTAGCCGAGTCGCGGCGCCTCCACGCGCAGCATCCGCGTGCATGCGGCGTGGAACGTCATCACCCACATCCCCCGCGTGGAGCGACCCAGCAGCAGCTCCACGCGCTCGCGCATCTCCGTGGCTGCCTTGTTGGTAAATGTGATCGCGAGGATTTCATCCGCGCGCGCCCCCCCGGTGTGCACGAGGTGGGCGATGCGGTGGGTCAGCACGCGCGTCTTGCCGCTGCCGGCGCCGGCCACGATCAGCAGGGGTCCGTCGCCGTGCGTCACAGCCTCTCGTTGGGGCGGATTCAAGCCTTCGAGCAGCGAGTCGATGCGTGCCTGTTGGACGGTCTCTTGCACCTCGTCCAGCATAGAGTTCGGCCCGGCGGTCCTATCGTGTGCACGCATGGACCTGACCACAGAGGTGCGCGAGAGCTGCGCGGAGATCGCCGGCGCGGCGCGCTTCGTGTCGATCGACGAGACGGCGTTTGACCGCGTGGAGCCCGGCGCGGGAGCGGCGACGCTCGATCCGGCAATCCACTACCTCGACGGCCCTGCGGATGCCGTGGCCGGCTACCTGCTCGCGCTGGACGCGATCAACTTCGGCTCGGGCTGGTTTCCGCTGCTCAGCAAGCGCTCCGGCCTGTCGGGCTACGGCACGATTGCGGCGGCGTTGGCCGATCAAGTGCGGCAATCGGGACCCCTGGACGGCGAGGTGCTGCTGGGGATGAGCTCACGGCGCATTGCTGCGATTCTCGGGCAATCCGCAGAGCTCGAGCTGATGGCGCTGTACGCGCAAGCACTGCGATCGCTTGGCGCGTTCCTCGGTGGACGGAGTGCGCTGGCCGTCGCGCGCGGCGCGCCCGGCGCCGTTGGCTTCGCTCGGCTGCTTGCCGACGGCATGGCGATGTTCGCAGACCGCGGGTTCTTCAAACGCGCCCAGATCGCCGCGGCCGATCTGCACCTCGCTGGGCTCGTGCAGTGGACCGACGTCGACCAACTGACGATCTTTGCTGACAATCTCGTGCCGCACGTGCTGCGGGTCGATGGCGTGCTGCGCTACGACTCGCAGCTCGCCGGATTGATCGACTCCGGACGGATGCTGCGCGCGGGTGGCCCGCACGAGCGGGAGATCCGCGCCTGCGCCGTGCATGCTTGCGAGGGCCTCGCGCGGGCGCTCGAGGTGCCGCCGCGGGTGCTCGACAACTGGCTCTGGAGCCGCGGCCAGCTGCCGCGCTACAAGGCGCTGGCGCGGCATCGTTGCCAGACGGTGTTCTACTGAGTCAGCCGCCCGCGGGGTTGCGGCCCCGTACGGGGCGCAGCGGGCGCACCTCGGCCTGCTGTTCGGGCTGAGCGCCAGAGCGCTCGGCGAGCTCGCGCTCCAGCGCCCCGATCCTGCTCGCGAGCCCCGCGATCGCATCGGCGATCGGGTCGGGCAGGTGAATCCAATCGGCGTCGGGTCCTTCGCTGCGGCGCCCCTCGATCCGCACCGGGTGACCTGGGTTGCCGACGACCGTGGACTTCGGGGGCACATCATGGACGACGACGCTGTTGGCGCCGATCTTCGCCCCGTGACCGATTGTGATCGGACCGAGCAGCTTTGCTCCTGAGCCGATCGTCACGTTGTCCTCAACCGTCGGGTGGCGCTTGCCGCAAGCGAAGCCGGTGCCGCCCAGCGTTACTCCCTGGTAGAGCGTGACGCCATTGCCGATTTCTGCCGTCTCGCCGATCACCACGCCGGAGCCATGATCGATGAACAACCGCTCGCCGATCCGCGCCGCGGGATGGATCTCCACGCCCGTGAGCGTGCGCGAGAGCATCGAGATCGTGCGGGGCAGCAGCGGCACTCCCGAGCCATCCAGCGCGTGCGCAACGCGGTGCGCGAGCACCGCCTGGATCCCGGGCCAAGCAGCGAGCATCTCGACCGGACCGACGCCCCGGGCCGCGGGGTCGCGATCCCGTGCGGCTGCAATGTCACGACGCACCTCGCCGGCTACCCGCGTGAGGGTGCCCAAGCCGAGCATCGCTCAAGTGTAGAGCGTGCCGATCGCCGGCCGGCGGCTACGGCGCAAAGAACGGGGTTGACACGTAGCGCTCGCCTGAGTCCGGCAGGATCGCCAGGATGCTCGCGCCTCGCCATTCCTCTCGCCGGGAGACTTCCAGCGCAGCCCATGCCGCCGCCCCGGCGGAGATCCCGGCCAGCACGCCTTCGCGGCGAGAGAGCAGACGCGCGGTCTCGATCGCGTCCTCGTCCGCGACGGCGATCACCTCGTCGATCACCTCGCGGTTCAGTACGGCGGGCACGAAGCCGGCGCCGATTCCCTGGATCCTGTGTGCCGCTGGCGCGCCCCCCGAGAGCACGGCGGAACTCGCCGGCTCCACCGCCACGACATGGCAGCCGGCCCGTGCCTCCTTGAGCACCTCGCCAACGCCGGTGATCGTGCCTCCGGTGCCCACGCCCGCGACGAGCACGTCCGGCGCGCCGCCGAACGAGGCGAGGATCTCCGGAGCGGTCGTGCGGCGATGCGTCTCGGGATTCGCGGGGTTTGAGAACTGGTCGGGCAGGAAATGATTCTGTCGCGCGCCGAGCTTGCGGGCAGCGTCGACCGCTTCGGACATCCCGCCGAGCGACTCGATCTCGTGCACCGTCGCGCCATACAAGCGCAGCAGCCCGCAGCGCTCGCGGCTCATCCCCTGGGGCAGTGTCAAGATCAGCTCGTACCCCTTGGCCGCGCAGGCAAGAGCGAGCGCGATCCCGGTGTTGCCGCTCGTCGCCTCGACAATCGTCGTGTCCGCCGGTGCGATCCTTCCTTCCTGCTCGGCGGCCTCAATCATCGCGATCCCGATCCGGTCCTTGACGCTGGCCCCCGGGTTCATCCACTCGATCTTGGCGAACACCCGGGCTCGTGGGGCAACCCGCGAAAGCTGGACGACGGGCGTTCCACCGATGCATTGGGAAATGTTGATCGGGATTGATGCCATCCCGAGAAATGTAGTGGCTGCGGCGCGTTGGGCGTGCACACGCCTGGGGGACCCCCGACTCAGATGTAATTCATACGAGTCAGGCCCCGCCGATACTGGCCGAACGGGGTCTGCGCGACAGTGTGCGCGACAAAGCGGCTAGGAACGGAGGTGGCAGGAGACTGCTGGCCGCCGCACGCACCCGAGCGGCAGTGGTAAACAGTCGCTTGGGCCCCGGGATGAACGGCTACTCAAGAACGACAGCTAGCTCGCTACGTTTTGTGTGTTGCTTGCTCCCCGCAGACGGGCGGACTGGCCGCGTGCGAACCGATTCAAGGGCGTGTCGGACTCGCGAGGAACTGTCGCATTGGTCGGTTGCATTGGTCGGTTAGTCGGAGTACCGTGTTCGTTGGAGATGAACATCAGCGGACGGTCAGAGACGCGCGGGCAGCGGTGCCGGAGCCTCTTGGTTGTGGCGATGAGTTCGTTTGCTGTCCTGGGGCCGGTAGGCTTAGCTTCGGCAGCTTGCCGCACACGTCCACTTCCGCCCTGCAAGCCGGCGGCGTTCACCGGCAGCGTACGAGTTGCCCCTTCCGGATGCGTCCCGCATCCGCCCCCCATCTGTCCCCGGCGCACTCGACCGCAACGAGGCCCTCAGGGTCTGCCGGGAGTCCCTGGTAGGACAGGTGCTACCGGTGCCACGGGACCGGCTGGTTCGGCTGGTCTGCAAGGCGTTCAGGGCAATACCGGCGCGCCAGGAGCCACCGGACCGGCCGGTCCCGCCGGTCCCGCCGGACCCGCCGGACCCGCCGGCCCGCAGGGGACTGCCGGTGCGACCGGCGCGATCGGACCGGCTGGTTCGGCTGGTCCGCAAGGCCCGCAAGGCCTGCAAGGCCTGCAAGGCATTCAGGGCGATACCGGCGCAGCAGGCCCGCCAGGAGCCCCTGGCACACCAGGAGCCGCCGGTGCCGTCGGACCCACCGGCCCGCAGGGAACTGCCGGTGCGCCCGGCGCCACGGGACCGGCTGGTCCGCAAGGCCTGCAAGGCATCCAGGGCGATACCGGCGCACAAGGGGCCACCGGACCCGCCGGCGCAGCAGGAGCCACCGGAGCCGCCGGTCCCGCCGGACCCACCGGCCCGCAGGGGACTGCCGGTGCGACCGGCGCCAAGGGGCCGACTGGTCCGGCTGGTCCGCAAGGCCTGCAAGGCGTTCAGGGCAATACCGGCGCGCCAGGCTCGCCGGGAGCCGCGGGCGCAACGGGACCCGCGGGCGCAACGGGAGCCGCGGGCGCAACGGGACCCGCGGGCGCAACGGGACCCGCGGGCGCGCCGGGAGCCAGCGGTGCTACAGGCCCTACCGGTCCGGCGGGGCCAACTGGAGCGCAAGGTCCGCCCGGGACGAACGGACTGGCCGCGTACGCGTACGTTTACAACCTCACCCCACAGACCGTGCCGATCGAAGGCGTTGTCAACTTCGACTCGAATGGCCTCCTGCTCGGGATCACCCATGCCCCTGGCACCTCCACGATCGCGCTCGTGGCCGCCGGTGTGTACAAGGTCACGTTCTCGGTGTCGGGCACCGAACCGAACCAGTTCGCGCTGTTTGACAACGCAGCCCTAGTCCCCGGCACGATTTACGGCTCGGGCGCTGGCACCCAGCAGAACGTTGGACAGGTGATCGCGCAGTTCTCTGCGGGTGACGTGCTGACACTCGTGAATCACTCGTCGGCTTCGGCGGTCGGCCTGGCGTCAGTCATCGGAGGAACGCAGGCGAACGTGAACGCTTCTGTCACGATCGAGAAGCTCGCATAGGGTCCCCCGCACTCGCCCCCGCTCAGAAGGCCTGGGATATGCGGTTCCTACGCCACCCGAACCGGCGTAAAATGGCTGAACGCCCGGCGGCGCCTTGTCGGCTTGGCCGCTCGCCAATCGGAGCGGTGCTCGTCGCAGCATGTCTGGGGGTCACAGCATGCGGCTCGGCGACATCGATCACGATCCTGAACACCGAGAAGATCGAGCGGGCGATTGAGCAGAGCGTCGTCGCGCAGCGCGGAAGACATGCTCAGGTGAGCTGTCCGTCGGGTGTCCACCAGACCAAAGGACTGGTGTTTTTCTGCACAGCGATCGTCAAGGGCGCCACCACACGGTTCATGGTCACCGAACTGGACGGGTCCGGTCAGGTTCACTACGTCGCTCTCTAGTGGCCTGACTGTTGGTCCCCCCGGCGCGTCCCTAGATCTGTCACGCGGCCCCGCGTGCACGGCCCGGCGGCGGCTGGTGACGAGCGCCGTGGTGGTCGCTGTCGCGGCAACGGGAGCGGCGGCGGCGCCGTCTGCCAGTGCCCGAAAGCCGCCACTCCTCCGGCCGACGCAAGAGCTCGCCAGGCTGCTCACATCGCACAAGGCGGTCTCGACACTCCACGCTCGCCTGCCAAGGACGACCATCGTGGGGGTGTCGCGTCCGATCACCGGCGAGCAGACGGTCCTCCCCGTCATTGGCCGCACCACGACCGCGGATGGAGTTCACTGGCTGCGGGTCATGCTCCCCGGGCGTCCAAACGGGGCGACGGGCTGGATCACACAGCGGGGTACGGTGCTGACGACGACGAGCTGGCACATCGTCGTCAGGACGTTTAGTCGTCGGGTCCTTGTGTACGGCCGCAGCGGTCTCGTCCGGTCCTACAGGGCGATCGTGGGTAAGCCGTCGACACCGACTCCGCACGGACAGTTTTTCGTCGAAGAGAGCGTGCGCATGCTCCCGGGTAGCGCCGGGGCGCCGTTCGCCCTCGCTCTGAGCGCCCGCTCCAACGTGTTGCAGGAGTTCGCGGGCGGGCCGGGCCAGATCGCAATCCACGGACTTGACAACATCGGTGGACAGCTAGGCACGGCCGTATCGCACGGCTGCATACGCCTGGCCGACAGGGACGTCACGTGGCTCGCGGCGCGCATCACACCGGGCGTACCCGTCACCATCAACTAGGACGGCGCATCGGCACCCGGTCCCGGCGCTGGGCCGGGATGGTGACTCGGGCGGCAATGCGGGACCACCTCCACCCCGCCGCCCGGCTGGCCACGCCGCGAGCTGCCCCCGCCCTCTCCGCTACTCAAGCCAAGATGCCTTCGAGTCGCTTTTTGAGTGCCTGAAGGTCGGCGGCCACGGTCTCGGCGTCGCGTTTGAAGTCATCGCTGGTCATCTCGGGGTTCCGACGCAACGTGAAGATCACTTCACAATCACCATCATCGGGGATGACCCGCATCGGGTTGTGGACGCTCTTGCCGTCCGGGAGGGTGACGTCGTGATCTAAGACGCCGTACTCGTTGCGCTCAGCGAAGACGACCACGACTGGGCCCATGGGTGATTGTGCGATCCATTGCCCGTCTACCTGTTCGATCGAGCCGCTCACGCCGGTAGCCCACTCCGGCAAGTGGCTGGGGTCCGAGACGTAGTCGTAGACGGCTGCAGCAGACCTGTCGATCCCGATGCTGATGTGGCGAGACTCTGAAGACATGCCGCGATTATGGCCTAAGACATGACGGCGAGAGCCGCCGTTGTTCGGGCGGCCGTTGCGCCACAGTCGCCGCCCGATCGGGTGCGGTCGAGCGCCGGTCCCTCAGCGATCACACCCCAATGTTTCCGGGGGTTTGCCCCGCCCCACAGGACCG
>JBPCQX010000228.1:0-9368 GCA_050997675.1 Solirubrobacteraceae bacterium | reverse complement strand
AGGAATTGCGTGATTGCTCCCGCCACGTCGCGGGAGCAGTCACGCGCAATTGACGTTGGCAACTGGTAGACGTGCGCTGCCGCAGGCGTCGGAGCGAGCGGCGCGAGCGGCATCGGACGAACCTTGCGCCCGCCACAAGCAGACAACGCGAGCGACGAGACGCAGGCCAGAGCCAGCGCCGCTCTCGCCGCGCGCGGCGGCGGTCCGTGAGTCACGGGCCGATTCGCAGCCGAGAGAAGCGATTACCGCGCAAGCCAGATCGGATGACCTTCCAGCGCAGCGCGAGCTGTCGCTCCAGGGCTCGATCCGGCGCTGGGTTGTTGCAAGTAGGCGGCACTCGCAGCCTTCTCCGCCTCGGGACTGGTGTGCTCGCGCCGGCGGTAGAGCGCGCAGACAGCACAGATCAGCATCGCCGTGACGTTTTCTCGCAGCCGAAAGGCGGTGCCAGCATTGCCCGCGATTGCCGCGTAGGCAACCACCAGAAAAGCGGTCACGTAGATCAGGGGCCCGGCGCGACTCATCGTGCGGCGGCGGTGCCAGAGCACGGAGAAGGCAAATAGGGTGAGCGTGACCACGCCGACGAGTCCACCGATCGCCCCGAGCTGCTGATTGGTGTTTTTCAGCTCCCAGGGGTAGGGCCGCAGCAGAAAGTCTCCGACTCGTCCGGGCAGATTTCTCGCGATCGCCGCAGGGGAGGAGTAGTCAACCTTGCTGTAGCGCAGATTTGCCGTCGCGTCGGCGGTGTTGGCGTCCTGGGAGTCTTTGAGCCGCTGCAGCTGCGCCGGAGCGGCCTGTAGGCCGATGGGAATGACCGCAAGGACCACGCCCACGATCGCTGCAGCCGAGAGTGCGGCACGACGCCCGCGCTGGTGGCGCAGCGTAGCGTGGAGCGTGATTGCAATCGATGCTCCGATCAGAAACCACCCGGCGTACGGCCGGGCCAGGGTTGCCACGGTGCAACCAGCGCCCATCACAGCGACCGCGCCCATGGAGCGCCGGCCCCACATCGATGCCCCGCCGTAGGCAACCAGTCCCATTGCCAGCGTGATCAGCGGCTCCTTGTGCAAGAAGCTTGAATAGAAGACGCCGGTTGGCTCAAGTGCCAGCAGCCAGGCCGCAAGGCGGGCGGCCCTCGCCCCCGCCAGGTCGTACACCGCCGTTGCAACCAGCGTAAGACCAATCACACTCAAGGTGATTTGCGTTAGTCGGAGCGTCAGGTCGGAGGCATCAAACAGGCGCTGTTGGACAGCGAACAGCCACTGATGTAGCGGACTGATGCTGTGTCCGAGAAGGATCGACAGCAGGGGGCTTGCACGGATCTGCTGTGCGTTCGCAAGAAACGTCAACTCATCGATGCCGCGCAGGCCGCGGCTGTTGGGAAGCAGTGAGACTGCTCCGGCAGCGACGATCCTAATCACCATTGCCGACGCGATGGAGCCTGTGATGCGCAGGTCGGGACGGCGGCGGCGGAGCCGGCCGAGCAGCCACCACAGGACCCACGCGGCTGCCGCGAGGACGAAGAGAAATCCCTCGGTTTGGTAGAGAAGATAATCTGAGGACAAGCTGACTCTTACGTGATTGAGGGTGCCCGCGTATGGGCTCGGCATGATACCCAGGCGGACTAGAGAATTCGCGCCGTTGCGTTCCTGGCGCGGCGCACCCGAGCTACCGTCAGTGGGTGAACGGGATCGTGAAAGACAGCTGCGACGCTGCTCTCTGCCATTGCTGCGGCGCGCTTCCGCGCAGCCGACCCACGGCGTCAAGTAGTTGCGGCTCCAGCGGGTTTAGCCGCAATGCCGCGCGGACCGACTGGCGTGGGTCGATCCCGCTGGCGGCCTGTACGAGCGCCAGCGCGTAATGAAGGCTCCAGTCGTGAGGATCACGCGTGATCGCGGTCCTCTCAAACTGCACAGCCGCCTCGGCGTCGCGTGCGAGCAGCGCGCAGTAGCCAAGGATTTCGAACGGCTGTGGGCGGGTTGGTAGCCATGCGCGTGCAGCATCCGCGGCCTGCACCGCGTGGGTGCAGTCGTGGTGCTTGAAAGCCGCGACGCTCGCCGATAGGTGGGATTCGGACCTTGCCGCGAGCGCAGGGGCTATCGCACTGACTAGGACGGCTGCACTCACCGCCCCCCGCGTCACCCATCGCATCGGTCGTGAGCCAGAGGCCGCGGGATCCCGCCTGGCCAGGCTTGCGCCGCCCAGGGCGAAGATCCACAAGGTTGCAACCGGCATCTGCCATTGCCAGTCCACCGCAGCGTCCACCGCCCAAGCGACCCCTGCCGCCAGAAGCGCTCCATAGAGCACGCGGTTGCGCTCCACGCCACGCTTCCAGGCAATGAAAATGAGGCTTAGGGCGGCCATCAGCAGGCCAAAGCCAACCAGCCCGAGCTCCCCAAGCATCTGTAGGTAAAGCGAGTGGGTCTGGTTGAACGACAGCGCCTCAGGCCGCCGCTGGATCCAGCTCTCAGAGAAGGTTCCCGCTCCTGTTCCTTGGAGCGGCGAGGAGCTGAAATCGCGCAAGGCCACATGCCAGGCCTGCAGACGTCCATTGTTGTTGACATCCCCAAGTCGTTGGCGAACGTTGCTTGTAGGGATTGCGCCCGGCCGGACGAACTGGTCGTAGTGGCGCCCCAAGCTCGCGAGGATTCCCGTCGAGAGCAGCAGTAGCACGACCGCGACCGCGGCAGTGGCGACGGCCGCGCCGACGCGGCGTGGGGAGGCCCAACCCACGTGCAGGCGCTCCAGACGGGGCTCGAATCGGCCGCACAGCAGACGCACCACCGCGGCCAGAATTGCGCAGAGTGCAACGACGAAGGCCACGCGATGGCCCTGACGCAACGCCTGCGCGCTCGAAAAATCCGCCGTGGCCAGGACATCGGCATTGTAGGCGACCGCGAGCGCCGCGGCTGTGGTAGGCACCGTGGCTAGCACACCCGCCAACACTGTCCATGAGCGCCGCACGAGCACGAACACGACTACACCGATTCCCGCTGCCGCAATCGCGCCGCGCGAATAGCTCAGCAAGAGTGTCACGGCGAACAACGGCACGCCGGCGGCGCCCGCCGCACGAATGCGCCACGACGCCCGCTCGGCGACAGCCAGGGCGAATGACCAGATCATCGCGGTGGCCGCGATGAAGCCAAGCGTGTTGGCGTAGGTGACGGGATATTGCAGGCGCGCCAGGCGCTGCTCGACTCCGATGCTCCAGAGATCGGGCGTCAGACGCGAAATCAGGGCTGCCAGGCACAGGACGAAGTAGCCCGCGAGGGCTCCCTTCAAAAGCGCGCCAACTCGCGCGTCTGAACCGCGCGCTGAGCCAAAGAGGACCAAGGTGGAGCCGTAGAGGACCACCCGGTCGAACTCGAAGATCGCTCGCGTCTCGGCGCCGGACCAGCGTCCCGAGAGCACAGTCCACGCGGCAAACAGCGCCAGCAAAACGGCTGTCGTGAGCAGCCCCACACCCATACCCTCCCCGGGCTGGCCAGCCGCGAGCACACCGGCGAGAAGAGCCAGCAGAAACACAATCGCGGCGACCGCCGTGCCCGCCGGGAAAAACCCTCCATCGTCAAAGCCCAAGCCAACTACCACCGCTGCCAACAGGCCCGCATGAGCCGCACGCCGGAGCGACGCCGGCAGCGCGGTCGAGGACCTGGGGGGGGACCCAAGCCGTGGGAATAAAGGCGCTTCCACAGGCTGACTGCGCAGCCCTCAGGCGGACCGCCGCATCGCATGGACTCTAGCTGCTGGATAAGAGTTCAGCAGAAAAGTTGCGCGACCCGTCGGAAAACGGGTCGCTCGCACGTACTAGCTCTCATGAGAGATAAACAGCAGCTTCCAACTGAGCTTCGCAGCATCGAGCAGCGCCTTCGCGACACGCGGCCCTCTCCGGCCCAGCAGACCCTCGACCAGATCGAACTTCGCGCGATCGGCACGCGCAGGACACGCAAGTTCACGGGTGCTCACCGGTCATTGATGCTGGCGCTAACCGCCGGCACGGTGCTTGCCAGTGGCGGGGTTGCCGTTGGTCTTACCGGCCTCTTCGTTTCTGGTCCGAGCTCGATTCTCCTGGGTCAGGGGATCAATAGCGCCCAGGGCGGCTCGTTGATCTTGGGCCTCGGCGGCACCTCGATCATCAACGGGTCGAGCTTCACGCCGTCAATCAATCAGGGTGCGACGAACGTCAACGTGAATGCTGGAGCGCCCGCGCCTACGTCCACGGGGGACACTTTCCTCCTCGGCTCGACTTCGAGCACCGTAAATCAGGCAATCAACAACTCGCAAACCGCGACGATTGGCGGACCTGGGAGCGGTAGCGGCGGTGTGCTGATCATCAACAAGTCCACCTACGCCCCGAGCATCAACCAGGGCGCGTGCAACGTGAACATCAACGGTGGCAGCTTCACCGGAGGGGCCGCAGGAGCCACCTACGGCGTCTGCCCCTTCTAGGGTTCACGGAATTCTGGCTTAACCACTCGTATGCCGAAGCGGCGGCACTCACGCCGCTTCGGCATCGTCGGTTAACCGCCAGGCGACATGCACAAAGTACAATGTCGCCATCTCACCCAGCCTCACTCCGAGTTCGCTTAGCCGCGGTCGACCTCGATAATGCGCCGTCAGGACCTCCACGGCCTGTACGCAGAGCACGCCCGCGACCTGTTCGGCTTTTTGGCCTACCGGGTGGGCGATCGGACTGTGGCGGAGGATCTGCTGTCTGACGTTTTCGAGCGCGCCCTGCGCGCGCATCGCAGCTTTGACCGTAAGCGCGGCAGCGAAAAGGCTTGGCTTTACACGATTGCCCTCAACTGTTTGCGCGACCACCTCAGGCATGCTGGCGCGGAACGTCGCGCGATCGAACGGCACGCTTCTGAGCTGCCTTCGGCGGAGGACACTGAGCAGCAGCTCGTGGGCGTGAGCGATCGAGACATGATCGGCCGGGCGCTGCAGCGAATCAGCGCGGATGAGCGCGACGTGATTGCGCTGCGCTACGGCGCGGACATGCGCCTCGCGGAGATCGCAGAGACGATTGGCGAGCCGCGCACAACAGTGGAAGCCAGGCTCTATAGGGGGCTGCGCAAACTTCAGCAGCAGCTCGAGCCGGAGCCGGACGAGCTGCAGCGCGAGCTGGGGTAGTCAAGCAGACCGTCCGGCGTCCCGCCAAGACGCCGGGCGGGGCGAGTTCAGACGTTCGCCGGAGGAACCCGGTTCGAGCGACGGCGCTGCCACGGTCTCTTTCGTCCTGGCGCGGCATACGCGTAGTCATACCCGTAGCCGGCGCTCGCTGCATCGGTAGCCACGATCCCCAGCGGGGTTCCGCCGGCCATCTGTATCTGGTCCACGACGCGACGTGCCCCGTCTCGATCTGTCCGCTTCATGCGCGCCACGATCAGTACGCCGGAAACTTCACCTAGCAGCGGGACGATGTCACTCACGGCGAGCAGCGGAGCACTGTCGATCAGGACGATGTCGGCCTTCTCCGAGGCCTGTTTGACCAGCAGCCGCATCCGCTCGGAGCTGATCAGCTCGGACGGATTTGGCACGGGGGGCCCCGCCGGAAGAATGCTGACACTGCCAGGCTCCGCCGGGATCGAAACGAGAAATGACTCGAACTGACCATCGTCGGTGAGAGCATGTCCCAAGCCGCCGTGACCGCCCCGCAAAGCCAAGCGGTTGGCGAGCTGCGAGCGCCTCAAGTCGGTATCGAGGACGATGACGTCCTTGCCGGTCCTGGCAATCGAGACGGCCAAGTTGATGGTCACGGTTGTCTTGCCCTCTTCAGCGGCGGCACTGGTGACGACGATTGAGGAAAGCGGGCGGTCGACGTTGAAGTATCTGAGGCTTGCGCGCAACGTGTGAAACGGTTCGTGGTCGGCTGCAGCCAAGTTTGGTCCCCGGAAGGAGGCGTGCGGAATTGCAGCGAGCAGGGGCAGTCTCGTGAGCTCCTCGAGCTCCTGGGGCGTGCGGATCCGTCGATCTAGGCGGTCCAGCACCAGTGCCAGGCCGACTCCCAGTAGGAGACCGAGAACGAACGCTAGCGCAGCGTTTCGAATCGGCTTTGGCGAGGCGGGCGAGGTCGGCTTTGAAGCTGTCTTGATGATCGTTGCGACGTTTGTCTGCGCGGCGGAGAGCGCGCGGAGACGCTGCAGTTGATCGGATAGCTGCATGCGGGCGGTGGCGTCCTGGCGCGGAAGCGCGGCTAAATCCGCAGCCACGCGGTTTACCGTACTGCGCACCTGGGCGCGCGCCTGCGTCTGGCGGAGAATAACGGTCGCATCGGCGAAGGCATTGGCGATATTGGCGCTTCTGGCGGCGTCTCGGTCTGTGGCGGAGATCGTGACAAAGCCAGTCGCATCGTCCTCGGTCACAGCGGTCGAGGACAGCAGCGAGAGAGGACTGAAAGCGCCGTTCGGGTCGCCGGACACATTCGGAACGCCTCCAACGCGCAGGTAGCGAGCCGCGTTTGTGGCCACCAGGATGCTCTGAGCGAGCTTGGCTGTTGCGGCAATTGCGCCGACCTGGGTGGTGTTCAGCTGCGCTCCAAAGAGCGAGGTGTCCACTGGTGCGCCCTGCGTCTGCACGATTGCGCTGGCTCGGTAGGTCTTTTTGATCGAAGCGGACAGCAGGTAGGCAGCGATCGGCAGCAGGAAAGTGCACAACAGAACCAGCCACTTGCGGCGGCTGAGCGCACGTAGCAGTGTCCGTAGGTCAGTTGGCTGTTCGGGTGAGGTGTCCATTAGCTACCCGGCCCCCGGAGTGGCGCACGGAGAGTTTGATGCACATAAAACACGTCGCGGGGCGATTGTGCCGTTCCGGCATACCGACGGCGGGGGCGAGGCGAAGTCTAGCCCACATATGAGGAGGCCTGGGTCACGGCCCAGCGGGGTGGCCGAGAGACGTCACCGCTCCACGTATGCGCGCTCGTGGTTGACGAGGCAATGAGATGAACAAGCGCTGCATTCCACGCGGGAGCCGACATCATGGAAGGAGTAGCGTTAGCGTCCGCGTGCAGTGGATAGACTGCAGGCTCCTGTCTGGGACGGATCTATCCCCGAACAGGCTGATACCTGGACCTGGCGGGCCGTTCTACTCGAGTAGCAATGAAGCGGACTAGCAATCAGTCTGCGGGCGATCACGTCTCACCACCCGCACGTCGACGATTGCCTGCTGGCGTGGGCAGCTTGCCGAGCGTTGGGGCCGGCTCGAGTCCGAGGGCATCGCGCTCCCCCTGCTGCTCTCACCAACGCCTCGTGGGCGCGCACCGCCCTTGATCGCCGCGCTTTGAGGAGTGGATGCGTTCGGTGCTATCGGGCGACGATCCAGGCACCATGCGCTTTCGTGCAGAATGCAGGCGCGGCGCCAGCGAGTCGCAGCGCTGGCTACGGGTCGGGCCACCGTTTTCTCCTAACTCGAAAGAGACTGCTATGCCTCAATATGTGGTTGGTGTTCATGACGGACACAATGCGACTGCAGCCATCCTCAGAGAGGGCGAGCTCCTGTTTGCCGTACAGGAGGAACGGCTCGTCGGAGAGAAAAACTTCTATGGGTTTCCAGCCCGGTCGATCAAAGCATGCCTCGAGTTTGCCGCGGTGGCGGCAAGCGACGTTTCGCAGCTGGCATTCGGCACGATGCGGCACACGCCGGCGCGAGCTCAGGCGCGCGACCCGCGGGCCGTCACCCGCCGTGAGGCCTCGATCGCCGGCTCGCTGCGAAGGCTGCTCGTGTGGCAGCCGATCTACCGCCTGCACTCCTCGCTCGGCTGGGACGAGCGCCAACGGGCGGCGCGGGCTGCGGGTTTTGCCGCCGAGCAGTGCCAGCGCTACGACCACCACCTGGGACATGCCGCGACGGCGTACTTTGGCATGCGCGAAGACCCCGAAACGCCGTACGTCGTAATCACTCTGGACGGTTATGGGGATCTGCTCTGCGGCTCGGTGTCGATCGCCGAAAGCGGGCGGCTGCGTCGCATCGCGCACACGCCATTCACCGATTCGTTGGGGACAATTTACTCCTATGTGACCGGAGCGATGGGCTTTACGCAACTTGAGCACGAATACAAGCTGATGGGTATGGCTCCATATGCCGCAGGCGCGCATGCCCAGGAAGCTGCGGCGGCGCTCCGGAAACTCATCTCAGTCGACCGTGAAGACCTGAGACTCCGACGCCACACCCCCGAGCCGACGTTCGCCATGCAGCGACGCTTGCTCCGGCTGATCAGCGGCATGCGGTTCGACAACGTGTGCGCGGGGCTGCAAATCCTCTGCGAGGACGTGGTGACGGACCTCGTGCAGGCGGCAGTCAAGCAGACCGGAATCCGGCGTGTCCTGTGTGCCGGGGGGATCTTCATGAACGTCAAGGCCAATAAGCGCATTATGGAGCTAACCGAGGTTGATTTTCTAGGGGTGCCGCCCTCGTGTGGGGATGAGAGCCTCGCGATGGGCATCGCGTGGCATGCGCACTCAGTGCGAAGCGGAGCGGACGCACGCCCTCCCGTTGCGCCGCTGCGCTCGGCCTATCTCGGTCCCGACTTCTCCGAAGCCGACGCTGAGGCAGTGATCGTCGCGAGCGGCCACAATTACGTGCGGGCAGATGACATCGAGAGTGAAATTGCCGAGCTGCTGGCCGCCGGCAACCCCGTGGCGCGGTGTGCCGGAAGGCTGGAATTTGGTGCCCGCGCGTTGGGCAACCGCTCCATTCTCGCCGACCCGACGAATCTCGATCTAGTGCGCGTGATCAACCAGATGGTAAAGAAGAGAGACTTTTGGATGCCGTTTGCCCCGCTCGTTCGCGCTCAGCGTGCTGGGGAGTACCTGAATAACCCTAAGAACCTCCCAAGCCCGTACATGATGATGAGCTTTGACACTAAGGAGAACGTGGGCGACCTCATCGCCGCGGTTCACAACGCCGACCTGACGGCGCGAGCGCAAATTCTTTCCGACGGCCAGAATCCCCCGCTCTCGCGGATTTTGGAACGGTTTGAGGAGGCGACGGGGCGGGGAGTGCTGCTGAACACCTCCTTCAACCTTCACGGTTATCCGATTGTGCTCGGGCCCGAAGAGGCCATGCACGTTTTCGACAACAGCGGTCTGCGTTATCTTGCGTTGGGAACATTTTTGGTCGAGAAGGCCGGAGGGTGAGGCGTGCATCAAGCGCAACCGCCGTGCCCCAACGCGTTGTGCACTTTCGATCATGTGCTAATTGCAAATGCTGAGCCTGCATGGTCTCAAGTTGGAGTCGCCCGTTCCGGTGAATCGCCCCGGGGTTTGTGGAGGCCGATCCGCTTGAGAGGATGGGCTGTATGGCAAAAGGCACGAGGTATCCGCGTGAGGTTAGGGAGCGGGCTGTCCGGATGGTCTTTGAGCATCAGGATGAGT
>JBPCQX010000181.1:0-11236 GCA_050997675.1 Solirubrobacteraceae bacterium | reverse complement strand
GCGATACCTCAAGATCGGCGGCCGCTGGCGCGACCACGAGCGCTGGGCGATCCTCGCCGAAGAGTGGCGCGCGCGGGCCGAGCCGCGGTCGATCGTCGACGGCTCCGGCTGAGGACCGGCCCAACGGTCACAGCTAGACTGGCGGACCGCAGTCGCCGACGTAGCTCAGCTGGTAGAGCACTTCACTCGTAATGAAGGGGTCCCCGGTTCGATTCCGGGCGTCGGCTTTGAACCGAAAGCCGTGCTAATAAGCACGTTTCTCGCGAGGCATCCGGAGGCGCGATTTTGCCCACGACGTCCATCTAGCGTCCACTAGCTTTGCGGGGGTCGCGCTCGGAGAGGGCGCGGAGAGGCTTCGTCGCGGTGTCCGTGGCGTCGGTTTGGCGGGTCCGGAGCGTCCGCGCGGCCCGGATCTGCTCGTCGGCTGGAACCTGCTTCCCGTCCCAGTTCTCGATCACGCCGGCGTAGTGCTGCTCGATCATCGTGATGCTGGTGCCGCACTGCTTTGAGATCGTTGTCAGCGGGACGCCTGCGTACACCTGAACGGTGATAAAGCTCGAGCGCAGGTCGCGCGGGCGGGTGCCCTCGGGCGCGACGCCCGGGTACGTCGGGACGTTTCGCCGGTTCGCCGGCCGTTCCTCGCCTCGCCAGATCCGCGACCGCCAGTTGCGCCAGTCATCGTCGGTCCAGAACGCGCCGTCGTGGGCGGGGATGACCGGCTGCTTTCCCTGTGGTCGGCCGGAGGCGAGGAACCATTCGCGCAGATCCTCGGCGAGCGGGGCGAGCAGCGGGGTGAAGCGGACGCGGTGGCGCTTGGTGTCCCGGTAACGGATTGCGCGCTCGCCGATGTCCTCCCAGGCGAGGCGGCAGACGACCTCCTCGGGCCGCGGGCCGGAGTAGGCGAGCAGCGAGACGAGGGTGCGGTCACGCGGGCTCGTGAGCTTTCCGCGGATCTCCTCGACCTCGGCGGGGAGGAAGATGTGGGGCTCTCGCGCGCGCTGGTAGCGGGGCTTGCGTACGCTGGCGGCGGGGTTGAAGTCGATCAGCTCCTCGGCGACCGCGAATGAGAGGATCGACTGGATGATCGCCATCGCTTTGCGCACGGTCGCGGCACCGACCTCGGCCTTCTCGAGCTCCTCCCGGAAGCGCGCGAGCCGCTTTGGCGTCAGCTCCCGGACGCCATAGTCGCCGAGCCGGGGCATGATGTGGTTGACCCAGGTCCGGGCGTAGAAGTCGCGCGTCGACTCGGCGAGGTTCGGCTTCGCGTGCAGCGTCCAGTAGGTCTCGACGAACTCGCGGAACGGGATGTCGTCGGGGACCGCGGCGTGACCGAGCTGCTTACGCCGGATCCGGTCGGCCTCGAACGCTGTGGCGTCGCCCTTGCGGTCAAACGTTCGGCTGCGCCGCTGTCCGCCCTCTCGCCAGCGGAGCTCCCACTTGCCGTTGGGCTTGCGGGTGATGTCCATCAGAGCTGGCCGGTTTCGATCGCGTGCAGGCGATCCCAGCTGCCGGGATCGGTCGGGTGCCCCGGGTTCCGCGGCCGCGGGCGCGGCGCGTTGGGGTCACGCGGGCGCGGGGTCGGGCGACGGGTCGGAGTGTGGAGCCATCGGTCGTACTCGGTGACCTCGACCCGCAGGCGTCCTGGCACCGGCTCGAACGCCTCGAGGTCGCCCCGGCGGATCGCGCGTAGGACGGCGTGGTAGGAAAAGCCGGTGAGGTCGGCGATCTCGCGCGGGGAGAGGGCGTCGCGTGTCACGTGCGCTCCCAGGTCGAGCGAGCGGCTGCCGCTGTGCGGCCTCGATCACGTCGACGGCGTCGCGATGATCGTGTCTGGAGGCGGATCACGAGCATTAGGACCTATCCTACTAAGACCGGCAGTGTATCGTCAAGTATGGTTATGAAGGTTCAACCGCCGCTCTCTCACGACTGATGCTGTCACGCCTGCGGAGCTCTGATCAACCCAACGTATACGGTGTGTCGTGATACCCTCCTTTGACGAGCGGGGCAACCTCCCGCCCGGAATCCATCCGGCAACCTGGGACGAGATCTTGGAGCGCTACGCGACCAACCAACGACGCGAACAGCTGCTGAGCGGCCTGCGCGCCGCGATCGACTCGCTGCGCGCCGCGGGCTGCAGGCGCGTGTATCTCGATGGCAGCTTCGTCACGGATAAGGAGCTGCCGGGCGACTTCGACGTGTGCTGGGAGATGGATGGCGTCGACCCCGCCCGGCTCGATCCCGTGCTGCTCGATTTCGCCGATCTTCGCGCGGCCCAGAAAGCTCGTTACGGGGGCGAGCTGTTCCCCGCCGAGGTCGCGGCCCAGCCAGGTGGCGTACCGTTCATCGACTTCTTCCAGCGTGATCGCCTCACTCAGGTCGCGAAGGGCATCATCGAGATCGATATCGGAGCGATGCAGTGATCACGAACGAGCGCCAGTACCGGATCACCAAGGCAGAGCTGAGGCGCTTTGAGGAGGCGCTTGCCGCTCAAGCTGCTGCTGGTCCCGGCGCGAACGTTCACCCACGCATCCATCAGGCACTGATGGACGCGACCGCGAGCGAGCGCGACGAGCTCCGCGACCAGCTCGCCCGCTACGACGATCTGCGCTCGGGCCGAGTAGCGCAGCGGACGCTGAGCTCGCTGCGAGAGCTGCCGATCGCGTTGATCGAAGCGCGGATCGCCGCGCGGTTGACCCAGCGCGAGCTCGCCCAGCGGTTGGGTGTGCCGGAGCAGCAGGTCCAGCGCTGGGAGGCGAACAGCTACGCCGGTGTGGCGATCGAGCGGCTGCAGGAGATCGCGGATGCGCTTCAGCTGCAGATGCTCGAGACGGTCACGTACGCCCTCCCGGCGTGAGTGCCGCTCCAGCCATCCCGTGGAGCGGCCACGTTTACCCGAGTACCGTCGTGGACATCGGCGGCACGCCGAGTTGATTCGCCTCGTCGAGATAATCGCGGATCAAGGCGAGCAGCGCGGCGTAACCATCCTGCTCGAGCCCACGCTCGACGAGGTACGCGCGGCCGGGACGGTCGACGGGAACGTCGGTGACCCGGACGACGCCGGCGATCCGCTGGCCATATAGGACGCGTTCGACACCCGCGTCAGTGCGGTATCGGCCGAGCTCGATCCGGCCGCCGACGTGGTTGCCGTTCCTGCTGGTCTCGGTGACGGTCGGCGTGGTCATGACTGTCGGCTCCAGGTCGCTGATGATCCGTATCCGGTCACCTCGGCGAGGGTCACCCGGGCGCTGTCCTGCGGTCCGGCGGCGATGCCATCGGCGATCGCGTCGCGCTCGATCCGGCGTTCGAGGCGGCTCTCGGCCGGCGCGGCCTTCAGGCTGCGGATCTCGACGCTCGCGTCCCGCCTTGTACGCGGTGTGGCGAACGTTTGGCCGGCGCGCTCGGCGAGCGCCCTGAGGTACGCGAGCTGCTTGGCGGTGGGTGGCTTGCTCGACATCGGCTGCCTTTCGTGGTTGGGTGCGGGCATGCCCCGCCCCGACCGCGCCGATCGGCGGGCTGTCAAGCGCCGTCCCATCAGTGATCGCCGCAGGCGACGCCGAAAGGCGCGACGCTTGACGGAACGACGATCGGCGCGGTACGGATCAGGCGGACCTGCCCGCAGCCGACCTAAGGTTGAGTCGTCGAGACGGTGGCCGTGCGCGAGTGTGCTTCCTCGGGAGCGCACTCGGATCTGAACCAAAGACGGGCTCGAACCATAGGCCGCCGCGGGCGCTACGACGATGCCAACAGGTGTCGTCGGTGAGCGGCTTCGCGCTCGCTTCTTGTCGCGGCTCTTAACACTGCCGCCGGTCTCGCAAATTGGCGATTTGCGAGAGCAGTTCGGAGGGCGGCTCTGCCCTCCTTTGGCGGCGCGGCAAGTATGTCGCCACTTACGCTCGCGTCGCGATTAGCCATGGCTGGTCCGCTGGATCGCTGGTCCCTTCTTGTCGAAGCCCTGCAGCGGCCTTCGTTTGCAGAAGCGCTGCGGATCGTCTTCGCGGCATGGGCGACAATCGGGGCGTGACTGGCGCATGCTCTGCTCTTCGCGAGTCCGGCTTTGTATGGATCCAGTCGGCGTTGGCTACTCCTGCTGCGGCGTTCGCTAAGTCGCAGGAGCTCATCGAGGAGTGCACCGCCTCGAACGGTCACCACGCGCTGAGCGTGATCGGCGACTTCATCCTTCCGCCACTCGATGGCGAGGCAACCCGCGACTTCCAAACCCTCCACTTCGACTTCGGCGTCCCCTTCCGCCCGCTGCGCGAGCAGGATGTCGCGCGGTATACAGCGCTCTTCATCCCGCGCTCTGTGGTCAGCGGCATGGCGGTGACGCGGTTGGTGCCGTTGGACGCTCTTCTTGATCAGCGGCGTTGGTCAAACCAGGCGACGCTTCTCGAGAACCTGATCGCGTACGGCGAGTCGCACGGCGCGTGGGATGACGCGGACGGCTATTGCGAGGGCAGCCTGGCACGCGTTCTTGAGGGCGCGGCCGGCGCGCCGCGGCTCCCGAGCGTCAAGTCCACGCCCGGCTTTCTGTGTGGGATGGAGTTCGACAATCTGGGCGCCGAGCTGAACTTCTTCAAGTGTCTCGGCCTGGATGTCGAGGCCGTCCAGGTCGAGGTCCCCCTACGCCCGGGCGACCTGCTCGTCTTCGACAACCTCGCCGTGGCCCATGGACGCCGCGGGAGCCGCAGGCCGGGCGAGCTCCACCAACGCGTCTACGGGCACAGGTCCCTCTCCCCGGCGGCTCAGCGCGCCCTTCGCGACCGCTTCCTCGCAGTATTTGGGGGGCGCCAACTGGCTCCGTCACGGTCGGCCGTCTCCATCCCGTAGGCGACGATGAAGTGTCCGCGCTCACCGTCGAGCCCGGAATGCAGCACCCGATTTGACGCAAACGCCAGGCCGTGGACCGTCGTGCCGGTTCGCGGTGGGATGACCGCGACGCGGGCGCACGTCTTCAGTCTCTCGGGATCCTCGGCGCGGACGTACGACCCCTCCGCGACGAGCATGGTGGTCCGCGGATCCACGTCGAGGTAATGCAGCGCTCGCTCCTCCTGGCTGCTGAGGTTCAGGAGCAGTCGCCGAACCTCTCGTTCGTTCAGACTGTCCACGTCACCTGTCAGCGCGGTGGCGGCATCCGAGTCCAGGTGGAAGGCCGGATCGGCACTCTGGCAAACCAGCGACAGCCGGAGGAAGTTGAACCGGTAGGTCGTCCCGCCATGCGAGATCTCGGGAAGCACTCCTGCGAATACGTCACACGCGGGCAGCTCGGTGCGGATCCCGCTCATCCCGGCCAGCGCGGGGAAGTACCCGCAGCATCGATCCCGATCCTCGGTCGCCCCGAGCCGCAGCTCATCCTCTGCCGCGATGATCGCCCCGATCGGCTCCAGATCGAGCTCAACCGGCCTTGGACGGAGCCTCTTCTCGAGTGGCGCGACAAGCTGCCCGAACATGGCGCCGATCCTACGTCGAGCGATCGACGTCTCTGCGGCTGCGGGCTTGAGTCTTCGCCTCGCCCCTGGCGAGCCAGTCGAGGACAGCGGTCCGCGAGAACCGCCAGTGGCTGCCGAGGCTTCGGCCGGGTAGCTCACCGGCTTCGGCTAGCTCGAGGACCAGTTGTTCGTCCACTTGAAGGAGGTCTGCGGCTTGTGCGGCGGTGAGTGCCGCTGGTTCCGGAGCGGGATGAAAATGGTGCTGTCCGACGGTCAGCTCATCGCCCAGGATGAGGCGAGTCACCACCTCTCGCTTTGACGCGCCACTGGTGCTGGCGATGCGTTCGAGCTGCTCGGCCGCAGGCGCTGGAAGCCGCACGAACAGTGGCTGTGAGTCACTAATCGCGCGGCGCTCCCGGGTCGGCGGTGATCGGCGCGGTCAGCGGCATCAATCGCAGTCCGTCACCGGTGATGACCGCGAGCTGCTCGTTCTCGACTTGCTCGGCGACTTCCGGGAGGTTGTTCGTAGCGGCGATCAGAACTCGCGCCGATTCGTTCGCTCGGTTGAGGATCTGGTGGACGCCCGCGGGCCCGGCAGGGAAGGACACGACCTCCCCTGGCACGAGCTTCCGCTCGTCTTCGGGCCCGCGACGGAGCGTTGGGGTGCCTGCGAGCACGAACAGCAGCTCCTCGTTGCCGTGATGAAAGTGCAGAGGCGATACGACGGCGCCCTGCTCGAGTTCGTACAGGTTCGCCGCCAGCCGGCTTGCACCGGCGTGCTGGGCCAGTCGCACTGCTCGTAGGGTGCCGGTTTGAGAGGGCAGCTCGGCATCCCAGGTGGGATCGTGCAAGTTGATCATCTTGGACATGATAGCGACATATATCGCGCGATAGCAGCGTTTCGCCCGCCAAGCCGGCCGCCGAGCGGCCCTGCGT
This sequence comes from Solirubrobacteraceae bacterium, assembly GCA_050997675.1. Taxonomy (GTDB): domain Bacteria; phylum Actinomycetota; class Thermoleophilia; order Solirubrobacterales; family Solirubrobacteraceae; genus Palsa-513. The sequence goes on along the minus strand of JBPCQX010000181.1, from coordinate 4,874 downwards.
TACCCGGATTCCGCGCATCAAGACGCTCGCTCAGGCTGCCTCGCCTTTGCGCGGCATGCGGGCGGACGCTCCGACCCGGCTCGCCATACCGTTGACACAGCTACGCGGCGGAGATCAGCTCCAGCGCTCGCGTCTTGCGCCCGCTGTCGTCGATGACGCGCGCGAAGCGCTGTGATCCTGCGTTGACCGGGCGGATCCAGTCGGCGTGCTCGATAATCGCGTTGACCGCGGTCCACTTCGTGCCCGGCGCGTTGCCCTGGGTGTCGCCGTGGGCGAACAGCTCCGTGATCCGCTGCTTGGTCTGCTCGCGTGAGCGGCGGGTGCGATCGCTCGCAACGTCCTCGGTTCCGGACGGGTAGAGCTCGTCGAGCACGCAGCCGAGTTGCGCCTCGCTGAATCGCTGGCTGGCGAGCTGGTCGCCGGCGTGCTTGAACTGCTTGTAGTAGTCGATGGAGAGGTCAAGCACGCGGCGCGCCTGGTGCACGTGCTCGCGGATCTTCTCGGTGTGGCGGATCGCGTACTTCTGCCGCGCTCGATCGAGGCCCCAGTTGAGTGTGTTCTGACAGACCACACGGATTGGCGTGGAGGCGGCGACAACGGCAGTCGAGCCGTCGTGACTGTTCATCAAGAGCGCGTACGGACGAACCGGATCGCCGCCAACCTCGATGTGCTCGGGCAGGCGGGCGAGGACCCAGACGCGGCGGCCGCCGTGGAGGCTGCCGGCGGTCTCGAAGTGCATCGCGGAGCCGAGCAGCTGGTCGACGAACTGGAAGGCCTCGATGTTCTGCACAATCCGGTATCGCTCGCCGACGATCCCGAGGACCTGGCGCGTGTCCTGGCGGACGTTGGCCCACCAGCCGGGGATCTCTTCGCAGCGTGGGAGCCACCAGCCGTTGACGGTGGCGACGTCCCCGCGGTCGATGGCGATCGGCTCACGCTCGACGCGCCATTCGAGCCCGGAGCGCTCGATCGCCTCGGCGATGGTGGCGGGGGAATCGTCGAGAACGGCACCGAGACCGTGCCATGGGACTTCGCGAACGGAGAACATCGAGTCGTTGGCTGTGATTCCTGCGGGCATCTGAGCCCTCCTCGTGATTGGTGGATCTCGCCGGGTGCGAGAGCCGATCCCCCGACCCAACGCGCCCCGCCAGGGGTGCGAACATGGGAGGGGTCGGCCTCGGATACAGGCTCGAAGCTGCCTGCCCCAGCCCACTGAGGAACTGGGGCGGGCCTGGCTACTCGTTGTCGGGGCCAGTGAGCTGCTGGCGGCGATCTGCGACGAGCTGCCGCAGCGTGCTGTACCGCGGCGTCCATCCGGTCCATGCGCCGTCGAGATCCTGCTCGACCTCGGCGACCTGCTCGATCGTCAGTTCGCCGATCCGCTCCTCGATCCCGTCCAGCCGCGCGGTCGCCTCCTCGCGAGCCTTGCGCGCCGCGGCGCGCTCGCGCTGTTCCTGCTGGCGCTTGTCGAGTACTGGCCGGAGCAGTGCCAGGGCGCTATCGGGGAGGTTGTCGCGTACGAGCTTGTCGAGCAGCTCGTCGACCTCGCCGGCCCACGGGCCGCTCGCCTTGGTGTGGTGCCAGCTTCGGCTGGAGATGGCGACGGCGTTCTGATCGGCGTAGGTCGCCAGCACGAGTAGCGCCAGCTGACGTCCGGCGATCTCTCCGCTCTTGGCCGCGCGAGCGAGGTACTCGCTGGCGCGCTGCTCGGCCTCCGGCTTCTCGACGTAGCTGTACTTGGTGTTGCCGTTCTTCTGTGTCGTTTCGGTCACCCAGCCCGGTAGGCAGTAACGGGCTCCGCGCATCGCCACGTCGGCGAGCTCACCGACGATCTCGACCGAGGTGATGATCTTCAGCACCTGCTCATCCACCCGCACCCGCGAGAGCATGGTGTAGACCGCGCGGCCGAGCTCCAGGTTGAAGCGGGTCGCCTGCTCGCGGGCCTCGCGCTCGGCCTCCCGCTCGACCCGTCGTGCCCGCTCAGCCTCCTGCGCGGCACGCTCGGCGTCCTCGGAGCCCTCGGGCCGTTCGCCGACAGCGGGCGCCGGTGTCGTGGTCTCATGGCCTGCCACAGCCTCGCGCTGCGTGCGTGCGCGCCGGCGCATCTCCTTGACGGCGCGGGCCAGTTGGTCGGCGGCGAGCTGGTCGGCGACGTCGGCGCCGACGATGATCGACTGCCAGCCCTCACCGTGGGCCGCCCCGAGAGCCCGGGCCTGCTCGAGGTCGACGGCGTCGAACCGGATCTCCCCAAGCGGTCGCCCGAGCATCCGCTCGAGCGCAGCGAGGTCCCTCTTCGCTCGATCGCCGAGCGTGAAGGCGCCGACGGGATACGGGGTGTTGGCGCGGTAGACGCCTTCGGGCAGCTTGTCGCCCGCGAGCGCAACGTCAAGCGGCGCGCGCTCGACGTCCGCCCAGGTGTACGCCTCATACCGATCCTCGGGGTCGAGTATCTCCGCGGCGGCCGCAGCTGCGAGACCTGAGTGGATGCTCTCTAGCTGCGCGAGCGACTTGACCGCGCGCAGCGGTATCTCGTCGCCGGCGACCTTCTGCTGCAGCTGCTTGGAGAGCTTGAGGATCCGCAGGTGCTCTCGGACCCGTGCCTGGGTGGTCTGGAGCCGCCCGGCGACGCCTTTGATCGTGAGGCCGGAGTCGAGGAGTCGCTGGTAGCCGCGGGCGCGGGCGAGATGGTCCAGGTCTCGGCGTAGGTCGTTCTCGATCAGGGCTTCGACGAGCAGGTCGGCGTGCTCGTCGTCGTCGCTGCCGCCGGCGGGTCGGATGATCGCCGGCAGCTCCATCACGGCGGCTTTGACTGCCGCTCGGTAGCGGCGCTCTCCGGCGATCAGCACGTAGTCACCGGTCTCGGTGGCGCGGACGCGGATCGGCTGCAGACAGCCGTCCTGGCGGATCGATTCGGCCATCTGCTCGAGCTCGCGATCGTCCTGGATGCTGCCGCGCGGGTTGAACCCGTCGGGCACGACGATCCGCGAGAGTGGCAGATGACGCAGCTGGACGCCGTCGCCTGCGTCGCCGTCGCGGTGGGGGTCGACTGCTGTGGTGGTGGCCATCAGGCCCTCCCTTGTGTCGGGTGGCCCCGCCGGGTGCGGGGCCGATTCCCGACCCTGGGCACGCCCGGATGGCGTGCAAACCTGGGAGGGGTCGGTCCCCGCGGCCGGCGCGCTATTCGACCCGCTCGAGCTCGGCGAACGTTTGCTCGTCGAGCTGCACGCCGACCTGATGTCCAGCGCCACCGAGCGATTCGATCAGGTGGTGAGCGTGGTCGTACGCGCACTCACGGGCGCGCTCGACAGGGTTCAGATGTTCGGGGTCGTGGTCGACGGTGTGGATCTCGGCCGCCCGGCCGACCGGTCCGAGCATCAGGTGGGTCGCGATCGTGGAGGTCTGCGGGTGGCCGACGTAGGTTGAGATCAGCTCGACCGCGAAGCCTCGCTCCGGCAGCACGGTCGAGATCGTGAGCACCATCCCGCCGCCAGCCCAGCTGTATGTGCTGTGCGCCTGGCAGGGCCCGTCGTCGACGGACACCTGGAGCGGGAGATCGCCGCGCATGTTCGCCACCACGAGGTGACCGTAGCGCGCCGGGCGGCCGTCACATCACGTTGTCACGGCGACTCCGAGCTCGGCAGCGAGCCGGTGGCGGAGCTCCAGGAAGGGGCGGCCCCTCGTCCCGATTCCCCACATGCGCGAGGCGAAGTCGTAGATCGAGCCGCCGGTCTGGCAGGCGCCGAAGCAGTACCAGGTGCCGTCGTCGTAGAGCTGGAGGCTTGGTGTGTGGTCATCATGAAACGGGCACGCGACCTTCCCGGTCCGGTCGGGGGATAGACCGGCGAGGGTGGCGGCGTAGTCGGCTGCCGGGATCGCGAGCAGCCTCTGGTCGACAGCAGTGCGCCCCGGTCGTCGTGGATGCGACAGACCGCGGGGAGGCCGGCCCGGCGGGTCTTCGAGTCCGTCCACGAGCGAGCGGATGTCGTAGCGACGTGCCGGGTGCAGCTCGAGCATTCGGACCGGTGCCGGCGGCGTGTGCTTGTGATTCCACGAGGACGGCGGTCGGAGAATCCGCGCACTGTCGACGGACGCGAGGTCGCCACCGAGGTGGTGGGCGAGCCGGCGGTTCGCGCGCTCGAGCTCGAGCACGCCGATCGGGGCGCGCAGCATCCAGTAGGCGTGCGCGTGCCCGGGGGTGCCGCTGGCGATCAGCATCGAGGGTGAGTGTGCGAAGTCCTCGAGCCGTTGCTGGCCGTCGGGCGAGTCGATCTCGATGAACAACAGGTGCGAGCGGTCGATCGCGGCGCGGCCGCCGGAGCGGCAGTTGCGCACCACGACCCCGACGTAAACGTCGGTTCGTACCGCGAGCCGGCGGATGAACCGGGAGGCGCCTGCGGCGCTATGCGCAGCGAGGAAGACTCTGCCCATGTCTCGGTGGCGCAGCGCGAAGCGGATCTCGAGCAGGCGCGCGCCGGGCTTTGGACCAGCGAGCGCGCGTAGATATGAGTCGAGGGCGCTGGTGGCATCGGATGCGGATGAAACGGCCGCGGTCGTCATCGGGCTGGCTCGAGTCGGACCGTGCGCTCGCCGCCGGGTGCGGCGTGCTGCCAGGGTCCGTGTTCGTCGGGAAGCTCCGGCCGTCCGAGCAGCTCGCGGGCGAGGATCAGGGTGTCGTCGCCCGGTTGAGGGACGCGGGTGTAGGTGACGCCGGTGTTGGCGGCGAGCGCCGGGAGCACGTGGTCGGTGACGATCACGCGGTCGGCGGTCATTCGCAGGCCTCCGGAGTGAACGCGGTGATCCATTCGAACTCGCCGTTCACTCGCGGCACCTGGTCTGGGTGCCGGGCACTCCAGGCGGCGAGCTGCTCGTAGGTG
>JBPCQX010000109.1:0-16538 GCA_050997675.1 Solirubrobacteraceae bacterium | reverse complement strand
GGCGCTGCTCGTGGTCGGCGCAATAGCGGCCGCGCTGCTCTTGTCGAGCAGCCCCAAGACCACGGTGCACCTGCGGACGATCTCGCGCAACGACGTGCAGAGCATCGTCTCCGATCTGAAAGCGCTCGTCTCCGACAACACTCAATAGGGCGATCCGCCGGCGCGGAGCTGCTCGGCCACCTGCGCAAAGCGGCGCTGCTCGATCGCCTCGCGCAGCCGCCGCATCACAGCACCGACGAACGTCAGGTTGTGCAGTGTCAACAGGCGTGCGCCGGTCAACTCGCGAGCTCGCGCGAGCTGGTGAAGATAGGCCCGACTGTGGCCTGCAGCGCAAGCCGGACAGGGGCAGTCCTCCATGATCGGCTGCCCGCAGCGCCGGTGGGCCGGCCGATCGAGTGCGAGCCGCCAGCGCTCCTGCGGTGCCGGCACGAGCGCCGTCCCGTGCCGCGCGAGGCGCGTCGGCATCGCGCAGTCGAAGCTGTCGATCCCTGCCTCGACGCCGTTGATCAGATCGTCGATCTCGCCGATTCCGAGCAGGTGACGCGGGCGATCGGGCGCGGTGCGCTCGAGCGCGGCGCAAGTCCAGTCCACAACCTCCTCCATCTGCTGCTTGTCCGCGCCGAGCGAGCCACCGATCGCGATTCCGTCGCAGCCCGAGCGAGCGACCGCCTGCGCTGAGGCGACCCGGAGATCTTCGTGGACCCCTCCCTGCACGATTCCGTAGAGGAGTGAGGGGTGAGGGTTCGCCGCACGCCACGCGATACACCGATCAAGCCAGCGGTGCGTGCGCTCCGCGGAGCGCTCCGTGTAGGAGCGGTCAACGTGGAATGGGGTGCACTCGTCGAACGCCAGCACGATGTCAGAGCCGAGCGCACGCTGCACGTCCATCGAGGTCTCGGGGCCCATGAACCGCTCCGCGCCATCGATGTAGGAGCGAAACCGGACGCCCTGCTCCTCGATCGCGAGGATCGCCCCCGGCCCCGACCCGCCGCGCCCCTTGATCTCGTCCGCGACCGTGCCGTGGCCCATCGAGAAGATCTGAAAACCGCCAGAGTCGGTGATGATCGGGCCGCGCCAGCCCATGAACCCGTGCAGGCCGCCGAGCTCTGCGATCAACTCCGCGCCGGGACTGAGGAACAGGTGGAACGCATTGCCCAGAACCATTTCGTAGCCGAGCGCCGCAACCTCCGCCGCGCTGAGGCCCCGCACGCTCCCCTTGGTCGCCAGCGGTACGAAGGCCGGGGTTCGGATCGGTCCGTGCGCCGTGTTCAAGACACCTGACCGCGCCCGCAGACCCTCGGCACGGGCGATAATGGAGAGTGCCGGCACCGGGGATGCATCGTACGGGGCCGCCAACCAATCGTGCTGCTAGCCGCTCTGATCGACGTCGCCCAGAACCTCGGTTATCCCGTGCTGTTCTTGCTCGTCGGCGCTGAGTCGATGGGCGTGCCCGTGCCCGGTGAGACGGCGCTCATCGTGGGCGGCATTGCGGCCAACCAAGGGCGGCTGTCGATCGCCGCCGTGATCGCAGTCGCTGCCGCGGCAGCAATCATCGGCGACAACGTTGGTTTCTGGATCGGCCGTCGCGGCGGCCGTGCGCTGCTCGAGCGCCCGGGACCCTTCGAGGCCGGCCGGCGACGTGTGATCGAGGTCGGCGACCCGTTCTTCGAGCGCCACGGCGCCAAGGCCGTGTTCCTCGGTCGGTGGGTGCTCGGCCTGCGTGTCTGGGCCGCCTGGCTGGCTGGCGCGAGCGAGATGCGCTGGCCGACGTTCCTCGTTTGGAACGCCGCCGGCGGGATCTGCTGGGCGACGAGCATCGGCCTCGCCGTGTATTTCGGCGGCAAGGCTGTTGAGCACACGATCGCAACTGCGGGCGTGTACGGCGCGATCCTCGTGGCAGTGCTGGCCGTCGCTGCGCTGATTTGGCACCAGCGCCACCGCCGCAACACCGGCTCGCGCTAGCGGCTGATACTTTTTCGCTGGCCAGGGATCGAGCGAACACGGAGGCGGGAGCACTCGCATGAGGCACACAAGGCAGCAGACAGTCCGGATCCTCCGCGCGATGCTCCCCGCCGCGGTGTGTGCAGTCGCGCTTGGCGCCCTCAGCCCCTCCGCGTCGGCGCAGCCGAGCCTTGCCAGTCCACCCGCGGGCGCCAACAACTTCGCCTGCAAGCCCTCCGCGGTGCATCCGGATCCGGTCGTCCTCGTGCACGGACTAGGGGCGACGATGGCCGAGAACTGGAGCTATATCTCACCCCTCCTGGCGGCCCACGGCTACTGCGTGTTCGCGCTCACCTATGGCCTCAACCCGATCTTTCCGTTCGTCGGAGGCGTGATTCCGATCGAGCAGAGCGCCGCCGAATTCGGCGCGTTCGTCGACCAGGTGCTCGCCGCGACGCACGCCTCCAAGGTTGACCTCGTGGGACATTCCGAGGGCACCTTCATGCCTGAGTACTGGCTGAAGTTCCTCGGCGGAGCAAGCAAGGTCAACCGCTACGTTGCGATGACACCACTGTATGCCGGCACGCAACTGGGCGGGATCTCCGCGCTGGTCGATGCCGGCCGCTCGTTTGGGCTGTCCCAGCCGGCGATCAACCTGGTCTCCCTGTTCTGCGGCTCGTGTCCGGAATTCCTCGCCTCCTCTCCCGTTGTGCGCGAGCTGAACAGCGGCGCCGGTGGCGCCGCCGTGCCCGGCGTCACCTACACAACGATTCCGACCCGCAACGACGAACTCGTCGTGCCATACACGAGCGGTCTGCTGGGAGCGCCAAACGCAACCAACATGGTGCTCCAGGACGTCTGCCCGAACGACCTGTCCGAACACGGCGCCGAGGCATTCGATCCCGTCGTCGTGCAGATCATCTTCAACGCGCTCGACCCGGCACACACGCATCCCGTTTCATGTGCCGGGCTACCGCCGTTCGCCCCGCCGCCAAACGTCCCCAGCGCCTAGCCGCAACCGGCTTCGGTAGCGGCAGGGGTGAGCGCGAGACGCTCCCAGAAAGAGGCCATGACGGCGAGATCCGCGCCGGACAAGCGCTCGAGGAAGTGCTCGCGCACTCCGGCGAGGTGGGTCTCTCGCGCCGCGCCGAGCTTGGCACGGCCGGCCGTCGTCAGCACTGCGTAGGCCCCCCTGGCGTCGTCTTCGCACGAGCGGCGCTCGACCAACCCGTCGCGCTCGAGGCGGTCGATCAGGCGGGTCAGACCGCTACGGCTCAGCAACACGCTCTCGGCCAAGTCGCACATCCGCAGCTGCTGCTGCTCCAGCGTCAGCAGCACCTCATAGGAGGACAGCGGCAGGTCATGCGCAGCTTCAAGTTCACCGTCGAGCACCTTCACAAGCGCCGCATGAGCGCGCAGCAGACCGCGCCAAGCCGCAAGCTCGCCCGGCGTGAGGTTGGCGGTTTGGGGTTGTGAGAGTGACTGTGACACGGACGATCGACATTAGCATCGCGATATCGGCGCCGGCCGGGATCGACCGAGGAGGCACGACCTCTCCGCTGCGCTTCAGTCCTCTGCGCGGGTCAGCTTCCAGACCCACAGGCCCATCAGCGGCTGCAGCGGCAGCCGTCCCCACAGAGCCCAGGACGGCACGTCCTTGAACTTGCCCGGCTCGAGCGCCATGTAGACGTTCGCAGGGAACACCGCGGCGAGCAGACCGAGCAACCACCAGCGCGCAAACCAGCGCGGGCGCCCGCTCGCAATCGCCATGCCGCCGACGACCTCGGCAACCCCGCTCGCCAGCACCAGTGCGTGGGGGTCGCCGAATCCCGGCGGGACGATCTGCTCGTACATCTTCGGCCGCACAAAATGCAGGATGCCGGCCACAGTGAAGAAGATCGCGCAGAGGCGGCGGCTCATCTCGCGATCAGCGATCTTCCACTCATCGCGGGCGGCTGCTCGATCTCAAGCATCGAGAGCACCGTCGGCGCGACGTCCGCAAGCGCCCCGCCGCCGCGGAGCCGCACGCCCGCGCGGGTCACGATCAGCGGCACGGGGTTCAGCGAATGTGCGGTGTTGGGGCTGCCGTCCGGCTCCAGCATGTGGTCGGAGTTTCCATGATCCGCGCAGATGATGCACTCCCCTGCACCGGCGAGCACGACGCTGACGACCTCGCCAAGGCACGCATCCACGGTCTCCACCGCGTCGATTGCCGCTGCAATCACGCCAGTGTGGCCGACCATGTCGGCGTTTGCGAAGTTGATGATCCCGAACCGCGGCGAGTCCTCCTGCCACGCCCCGCAGAACGCAGACGCCGCGGCGTGGGCACTCATCTCAGGCCGCTCATCGTAGGTCGCCACGTCACGCGGCGACGGCACCAGCTCCCGGCGCTCGCCGGGCAACGCCCGCTCCTCGCCGCCGTTGAAGAAGTAGGTGACGTGCGGATATTTCTCCGTCTCAGCAACGTGCAGCTGCGGAGCGCCGCTGCGGGCGATCACGCGAGAAAGCGTTGTCACAGGCCGCTCGGGGGCAAAGGCGATCGGATGCGGCCAGCCCTCTTCGTATTCCGTCAGCGTGGTCAGCCTCCGGAGCGCCAGCGCATCGCCGCGATCAACCGCGTCGAACGCCGGGTCGGCAAGCGCGCGGACGATCTCGCGCATTCGGTCAGGACGGAAGTTGAAGCAGAGCACGCTGTCGCCGGAGGCAATCGCAGAATCCTTGCCGCCGACGAGCGTTGGCGCGATGAACTCGTCCGTCTCGCCGCGGGCATACGCGGATCGCACCGCCGCAGCGCCGCTACTCGCCTGGAACTCGCCTCGTGCATGCACGAGCAGGTCGTAGGCACGCTGCACACGATCCCACCGCGAGTCGCGATCCATTGCCCAATAGCGCCCCATCACCGAGCCCACGCGCGCCAGGCACTCGATTCGCGCGACGAAGCCCGCGCCGGCGGTGGGCAGCGTGTCGCGGCCATCAGTCCAGGCATGCACGATCACGCGGTCTTCGCCGCCAAGCGCGATCAGCGCCTCCAAGTGATCGAGCGAGGAGTGCACGCCGCCGTCGGAGACGAGTCCGAGCAGGTGCACGCGGCCCGGGCCTGCGAAAGCAGCGCGTAGAACCTCGTTGTGCGCGAGCGAGCCAGCCGCGATCGCATCATCGATCCGGCTCAGATCCTGCCGCACGATGGCCCCCGCACCGAGGTTCAGGTGGCCGACCTCCGAGTTGCCCATCTGCCCGTCAGGCAACCCCACGGCGCGTCCGCACGCAGCGAGCTCCGTGTGCGGAAAGCGCTGCCACAGATCGTCGAAATTCGGGGTCCGCGCGAGCGAGATTGCGTTTCCGGGTCCGGGTGGGGCGATCCCCCAGCCGTCGAGCACGATCAGGCATACCCCGTTCGGCGCTGTCACAGCAAGGCCACGGCAAGGACGATCTCGGCGAACGCCTCGGGCTCGAGCGATGCGCCTCCGACGAGCGCACCATCAACGTCGGGCAGCGCCAGCAGTTCCGCCGCGTTGCCGGGATTCACCGATCCCCCGTACAGCACGCGCACCCGCTCGGCGGCCTCCTGCGAGCGTCCCGCGATCAGCGCGCGGACGAAGCCAACCGCCTCCTGGGCCTGCTGAGGCGTGGCCACCGCGCCGGTGCCAATCGCCCAGATCGGCTCGTATGCAATCACGACGTCCGGGAGGCGGTCGGGCGCGACGCGCTCGAGGCCCTCCTGAACCTGGTGGCGCAGCCGGCGCTCGGTATCGCCCGCCTCGCGCTCCTCCTGCGTCTCGCCAACGCACAGGATCGGCCGCAACCCGGCGTCGAGCGCCGCGGGCAGCTTCGCCTGGAGCACGCGATCGCTCTCTCCGAACAGCTGCCGACGCTCGGAATGGCCTAGCACCACACCGTGGACATCGAGTTCGACGAGCATCGGCGCGGAAACCTCGCCGGTGAACGCCCCCTGGGAGCCTGCGTGCATGTTCTGCGCGAAAACCTCCACGCGCGAGCCGCGCGCGGAGTCGACCATCGCGGCGAGCGCGGTGAATGGCGGGCAGATCGCGACGTCCACGCGGTCGACGCTCGAGAGGCGGGGAAGCAGCCCCTGGATGAAGCTCTCGGCCTCCGCGACCGTCTTGTGCATCTTCCAGTTGCCCGCAACCAGCGGTCGGCGGCTTTTGCTCGCAGGAGTGCTCATATCAGTACCTCCAAGCCCGGAAGCGTACGCCCCTCGATCAGCTCGAGCGAAGCTCCCCCTCCGGTCGAAAGATGGCTGACGGAGTCGGCCAATCCGAACTTCGCCAGCGCCGCTGCGGAGTCGCCACCGCCGACAACGCTGACCCCAGGCGCAGCGGCGACCGCTTCGGCCACCGTGCGGGTGCCGGCCTCGAACGGCTCCAGCTCGAACGCGCCCATCGGCCCGTTCCAGAAGATCGTCCCAGCGGGCGCGATCCGCTCGGCGTAGAGCCGTGCCGTGCGCGGCCCGATGTCGAGACCCATCCACCCCGCCGGCACGTCCACAGCGTCGAGCAGGCGCACGACGGTATCTGCGGCGAAGCGCTCGCCCAGTACCAGATCGACGGGTAGCAGCAGCTCACAGCGCTCGCTTGCCGCGGCGCCCGCCAGCGCGCTGCGGGCCAGCTCGACGCCGTCGCCCTCACACAGCGAGGCGCCGATGTCGTGGCCCTGCGCGCGCAGGAACGGGAAGCACATCGCGCCCCCGATCCGGATCGCGTCCGCAAGCTGGAGAAAGCGCTCTATCACGCCAATCTTGTCCGTCACCTTCGCGCCGCCGACGATCGCCACCAGCGGTCTCCTCGGGTCCGCGAGGATCGCCTCCAGTTGCTCGACCTCGTGCTGCAGCAGCAGCCCTGCGACCGCGATCGGCACGAGTCTCGACACGCCATGCGTGCTCGCGTGCGCGCGATGCGCGGCTCCAAAGGCATCGTTGACGTAGATATCGGCGAGCGAGGCGAGTTCCTGCGCCAGCGCCGGGTCGTTCTCCGTCTCGCCGCGCTCGAAGCGGACGTTCTCCAGCAGCAGGATGTCCCCCTCCCCCAACTCCTCGGCACACTGCGCCACCTGCCCACCGGTCACCCCAGGCGCCAGCCACACCTTGGCGGCGATCAACTCCCGCAGTCGCTCGGCGATCGGCTTCAGCGACAGACCGGGCTCGCAACCGTCAGGGCGCCCGAGGTGGGCGACGATGATCAGCCGTGCGCCGCGCTCGCGCAGGTGCTCGAGCGTCGGCAGCGCCGCCCTGATGCGCGTGTCGTCGACGACCACGCCGCCCTCGATCGGCACGTTGAAGTCCACCCGCACCAGCACTCGCTTGCCGGCGATCTCGCCGAGGTCTGCAAGCGTCCTCACAGCAGCTTGCCGACCAGGTCCACGACCCGGTTGGAATAGCCCCACTCGTTGTCGTACCAGGCAATGACCTTCACCAGCGTTCCGTCGATCACGGCGGTCAAGCCGGAATCGAAAATCGAGGAAAAGGGGTTCTGGACGATGTCGCTGGAGACAATCGGATCGTCGGTGTAGGCGAGGATCCCGGCGAGCGGTCCGGTGTCCGCCCGCTCGCGCACCGCGGCGTTGATCTCTTCGACGCTTGTTTCGCGACTGGCCTCAAACGTCAGGTCGACCAGCGAACCGGTGGGCACCGGCGCACGGACAGCGAATCCGGTCAGTTTCCCGTTGAGCTCCGGGAGCACCAGGCCAAGCGCCTTCGCAGCACCGCTCGATGTGGGCACGAGGTTGAGCGCCGCGGCCCGTGCACGACGCAGGTCGGAGTGCGGCATGTCCTGGAGGCGCTGGTCGCTGGTGTAGGCATGGATCGTCGTCATCAACCCGTGCTTGATGCCGACGGCCTCGTGGACGACCTTCGCGACCGGCGCGAGGCAGTTCGTCGTGCAGGAGGCGTTGGAGATCACATCGTGCTTCGCGGCATCGTAGGCCTGCTCAAAGTTGACACCGAGCACGACGGTGACGTCCTCGCCGGAGGCCGGTGCGGAGATCACGACCTTCTTTGCTCCGCCGGCGAGATGCTTCGCCGCATCCTCACGCTTGGTGAAGAAGCCCGTTGACTCGATCACCACGTCAACTCCGAGATCGCCCCACGGAAGCGCCGCGGGGTCACGTTCAGCGAGCACCTTCAGGCGCGTGCCGTCAACCAGCAGGTCGCCGGCGTCTGCCTGCACGTCGCCGGGGTAGCGCCCGAGGATCGAGTCGTACTTGAGTAGGTGGGCAAGCGTCTCTGAGTCAGTGAGGTCGTTGACCGCCACCCACTCCAGGTCTGCATGTTTGGCCTGCGCTGCGCGAAACACGTTGCGACCGATCCTGCCGAAGCCGTTGATCCCTACCCGAACTGACATCTGTTGCGTCCTCTCTCGGTGCAGCGGCGGAATGTCGAAGCGAAAAGCCAGCCGCGCGGGCGCGCGCCTGGCGTGCGGCGCATTCTACCCGCAGCCTGCTCCTCCCGACGGCTGCTGCTAACTCGTACCGGAGACAATCTCCAGGCGCATCCCGTCCGGGTCGCGCAGGTAGCCGGCGTACACCGCGGCGCCGTATTGCGGCCGCGTCCCAGGGGCGCCGTCGTCGCGCCCTCCGCTGGCCAGGCCCGCGGCGTGGGCGCCATCGACAGCGGCGCGGCCCCGCGCGCGCAGTGCGAGGTGCCCGTAGCCCGGCCCGGGGGGACGGCCACGGACCACGATCCACACGGTTGGCTGCACCGTGCCATAGGCGATCGCATGTTCGGAGTCATGCACGCGCCGGCCGCCGATCGCGAAGAACACCGCGTCGTAGAAGGCAGCGCTGCGCGCGAGGTTGGAGACCTCGAAGCCGACGTGGTCGATCATTGGCCGCGCGGAGCCCGCTCGATGTCACGGTGGACACTCTGCACCAGCATGTCCTCGCGGCGGGAGTAGCGCACGACCAGGTGCTCGCATGTCGCCACGGAACGGTGGCGACCTCCGGTGCAACCGATCGCCACCTGCAGGTAGGACTTGCCTTCGGCGACGTACTGGGGCAGGAGGTAGTCGAGCAGCGGCTCCAGGCGCTCGTAGAACGCTGCGAGCTTGCCCTCGCGATCGATGTAATCGACGACTGCGGGGTCGAGCCCGGTCAGCGGCCGCAGAGCGAGCTCGTAGTGCGGGTTGGGGAGAAAGCGCACGTCGAGCAGGAGGTCGGCGTCGCGCGGCGGCCCGTGCTTGAAGCCAAACGAGGCGAACGTCACGGCGAGTTTCGCCGACGGCGTGTGCCTCAGGTAGGCGTCGGCGATCTTCCTTCTCAGCGCCGCTGCGGAGAGCAGCGTGGTGTCGATCACGAGGTCGGCACGCTGTTTCAGCGGATCGAGCAGCTCGCGCTCCCGCGCAACGCCCTCCGAGACGCCGTTCTCAGGTGACAGCGGGTGCCGGCGGCGCGTCTCCTTGTAGCGGTTGAGCAGCGTCTGTTCGTCGGAGTCCAGGAACAACACGTGGTGTCTCATGCCCTCGCGGTCGAGGTCGTCGAGCACGGCATCGAGCACGTCGAAGTACTCTCCTCCGCGCACGTCGCAGACCACCGCGGCGCGCTCGACCTTTGACCCCTTGTGGGCGAACAGCTCGACCATCCCGGCGATCATCCGCGGCGGTAGGTTGTCGATGCAGAAGTAGCCGGCGTCCTCGAACACGTTCATCGCCGTTGACTTGCCCGCTCCGCTGAAGCCGGTGATCACCATGAGATCGCGGATCGGGGGGCTCGGCATGGGTTGCAAGTCATCCTGGCGCAAGGACCGGACGTCAGAGGCGTCCGCAGCGCACCGGCCGCCCCGTCCGGCCGGCTGATTTCGGAACGGAGCCCGAGTAGTGTGCGCTGCTCGTGGAACCACGCGATGTACTTGTGATCAAGCGAGGTGTGACGATCCCGCTGGCCGAGATCGAGGTGCGCGCGTCGCGCTCCTCGGGACCCGGGGGTCAGCACGCCAACAGCAGCGACACGCGCGTCGAGGTGTCGTGGGAGCCTCACAGATCGCTGGCGCTGGGCGAAGCGGCGCGTGGACTCCTTGTGGCACGACTTGGCGAGCGCGTCAGCGCCGTCGCGCAGGACACGCGCAGCCAAGCGCGCAACCGCGAGCTGGCACTCGAGCGCCTGCGGGTCAGGATCGAGCAGGCGCTGCACGTGCGCCGCGCACGACGGCCGACCAAACCGGGTCGGGCCGCGAAAGCGCGGCGGCTGGATGCCAAGCGCCGCGCCGGCGAGCGCAAGCACGGACGCGGGCGGATTTCTCACGACGACGATTAGCGCCGGTGCCACAGCCTGCCCGATGCGGCGAGCCATGTGACTCGAGGGCACAGCGCAGTGAGCGCGTCCAGCACGTCGTAGCCGCGGTCATGGTGCGGCACGCCGGCGCCGTTCGTGTGAACCGTGGCGGCGGGTCGTAGGATGCTTCGATGGCAACGCCGGAGATCATTGCCACCCACCCGCTGGTGGAGGAGATCCTCGAGCTCCACCGCGACCGCGCCAATGGCGACGAGCAGGGCTACGCCGGCTACCGTGGTCACGTCTACCGGGTCTTGAATCTCGCGCGTGCGCTGGCGGAAGACTGCGACGATCGCGACGACAAGCTGGCGATCGCGGCCGCCTTTCACGACCTCGAGGCGTTCAGCGCGCTCGATTATCTCGGTCCGTCGATCCGCTCCCAGGATGCCTGGCTGGAGCGGACCGGACGCCAGGCGTGGGCCCCGGAGCTCGCGGTCGTGGTCGCCGAACACCACCGTCTGACGAGATACCGCGGCGGCCACGCACGGCTCGCTGAGGCGTTCCGGCGTGCCGACCGTGCCGACGTGAGCCAGGGGCTGATCCGCTCCGGCATCCCGCGCGAGTATCTACGGGCTGTGCGCGCGAGCTTTGACGTGGGAGCGTTCTTCACGCGAGTGGTGCCGCAGAGCGTGGCGCGCAACCTCCTACGCCACCCGCTCGATCCCCTCCCGATCGTGCGGGCGCGGCGCGCACTCCGGCAGGCGGGCCACGCCGGCGCCGACGATTGACCTGACCGCCGCCCGGCGGGCGGGCCGGCCAAGCGATTCCCCTACACGCGATGGAGTACCTGATGCAGCTCGCGCCCGACCTTCGCCGGCAACCCGGGCACCGCCTGCAGCTGCTCGACGCTGGCGCTCACGACCCCCTCGGGCGAGCCGAAATGTGCGATCAGCGCCCGCTTGCGCGCTGGACCAACACCGGGGAGCTCGTCGAGCACCGACGCCACCATGGCGTTGTCTCGCCGCGTGCGATGGTGGGTGATCGCGAACCGGTGCGCCTCGTCGCGGATGCGCTGCAGGACCTGGAGCTCGGCGGCACGCTGATCGAGCACTAGCGGCTGCGCGACGCCAGGGAGATAGATCTCTTCGAGCCGCTTGGCGAGCGAGATCACGGCAACGCCGCGCGATCGGAGACCGGCGAGCACCTCCACGCCGGCGGACAGCTGACCCTTCCCGCCATCGATCACGATCAGGTTCGGCAGTGCTGCGAAGCTCGAATCGTATGTGGCGTCGTGCGGTGAGATGTCGGCCTGGCGCTCCCACTGCGCCGCCCGCCGGCTCAGCACCTCGCTCATTGAGGCGAAGTCGTCCGAGCCCTCGACGGTGCGGATGCGAAACCGCCGGTAGTCGGACTTTTTCGGCGCCGCGCCCTCGAATACCACCATCGAGGCAACGGTGTGGGTGCCTGCGAGGTTTGAGATGTCGAAGCATTCGATGCGCAGCGGGATCGAGTCGAGCCCGAGCGCGCGTTGCAGGCCGTCGAGCGCATCGACGCGCCGCTCGCGCGTACGCTCTTCCTTCAAGCGCCGCTCCTCGAGCGCGAGTCCGGCGTTGCGCTCAGCGAGCTCGAGGATGCGCCGCTTCTCCCCGCGCTCTGCGGCACGCAACTCCACGGCCCCCCGGCGGCGACGCGAAAGCGCCTCGCCGAGCACTGCCCGCAGCGGAGTCTGGACGATGATCTGTGCTGGGATCGCAGCGCCTGCGCCCCCGTAATACTGGAGCAGGAACTCTTCGATCACCTCCTCGAGGGGCCGCTCAGACTCGTTGGAGAGATAGAACGATTGGCGATCGGAGAGCACTCCGTCACGCACCTGGAAGACCTGCGCATTGGCGTCCATGCCGTGCAGCGCCACGGCGACCGCGTCGAGCGTGCCGACCGCCTCGTTGGAGACGCGCTGGCGCTCGAGCAGCGATCTCACGGCACGCAGCCGGTTGCGCTCCACGGCTGCCTGCTCGAAGTCCTGCGCGCCGGCGGCTGCGCGCATCCGGTGCTCGATATCGGCCTCGATTTCCCGGTAGCGCCCCTCCAGAAAGTCGATCACACGGTCGATCCCCTCCCTGTACTCCGCGCGCGAGACGTAGCCGACACAGGGCGCGGCGCAGCGCTTTATGTGGAAGTCGAGGCAGGGCGAGCCAGATCTGCGGCCCGGCTCGCGCCCGGTGCACGAGCGCACGAGGAACACCTTCGAAAGCAGCCCCAGTGTGCCACGCACCCGCTTCGCGCTCGAATATGGGCCGAAGTAGGCACGATTGGCGCGGTGGCGCTCGCGCGTGAAGTAGACCCGTGGAAACTCCTCATCGAGCGAGATCGCGATGAACGGATATGACTTGTCGTCGCGCAGCCGGACGTTGAACCGGGGTCGATACTGCTTGATGAACGAGTTCTCTGCGAGCAGCGCCTCCGCTTCGCTGCCGACCACGACGCACTCGACGGCCGCAACATCATCGAGCATCGCCTGGCGCGAGCCCTTACCCGAGAAGTGCGAGCCGACCCGTTTGCGCACCGACTTGGCTTTGCCGACATAGATCACCACTCCGCTGGTGTTGCGAAAGAGATATACCCCCGGCTCGTCGGGGAGTGCGCGTCGCTGTTCGGCAAGCGTGCTCGAGGGGCCGGGGGGAGACATCCATCGAGCATACGGTGAGCGCTTGGCGGGATGTAGCTGATGGCGCTTCACGCTGGCTTCGATCTGGCCAACGCTGACCCGTGCCGCTGGCCTCAGCCCGCGAGACGCACCAGCACCACGCTGTCGGCCACGCACGCGGGCTTCTCGGAGTCCTCGAGCTCGACCACGAAGCGCTGTACCACCTTCCACCAGCCGTCCGACCGCGCCTCCACGGCGAGCGTCTCGGACGTCGCGCGCACCCGGGACCCGGCGGGCACGGCGGCGGGAAAGCGGACGCGTTCGTAGCCGTAGTTGACGCCTACCTCGACGCCGTCGAGCCCGGTCGTCAACTCGTCGCGAAACCCGTCGACCATCGCGAGGGTCAGGTTGCCGTGCGCGATCGTCCTCCCGTACGGGCTCTCCGCGCGAGCTCGCTCGACGTCGACGTGAATCCATTGCCGGTCGCCGCTGAGCTGCGCGAACGTGTCGATCTGCTCCTGGGCGACCGAGCGCCATCCGCTCGGACCGGCACGTTTCCCGATCAGCCCCTTGGGATCCACCGCAGCGAAGGCTATTGTGTGCTTTGGCATGGAGTCGAGCTTCCGTACATGTCCGCTGTGCGAAGCGACCTGCGGACTCGAGATCCGCAGCGAGGGCGATCGCGTGGAGTCCGTGCGCGGGGATGCAGGCGACGTCTTCTCGCACGGATACATCTGCCCGAAGGGCGTCTCGCTGAAGCAGCTGCACGAGGATCCGGACCGTCTGCGCACGCCGCTGCTGCGCAACGCGCAGGGCGGATTTGACGAGGTCAGCTGGGAGCGAGCGTTCGCGGTGGTAGCCGAGCGGCTGCCGCCGATCATCGAGCGCGACGGGCGGGACGCGGTCGCGGTCTACCTCGGCAACCCCAATGCCCATCTGCTGTCGAACCTGATCTACTCGCGGGTGCTGCTCAAGACGCTCGGCTCACGCAACGTCTTCTCCGCCAGCACGGTTGATCAGTTCCCGAAGCAGATGGCGGCGGCGTACATGTTCGGCACCGGCGCCACCGTCCCCGTGCCGGACCTCGACCGCACTGAGTACCTGCTGATGCTGGGGGCAAATCCGCTGGCCTCCAACGGCTCGCTGATGACGGCACCGGACGCGCGCGGGAGGCTGCTCGCGATCCAGGCGCGCGGAGGCAGGATCGTTGTCATCGACCCCCGCCGCAGCCGCACCGCTGAGTTGGCCGACGAGCACCATTTCATCCGCCCGGGCACAGACGCGCTGCTGCTGTTTGCGTTGGTGTTCGTGCTGTTCGATGAGGGACTGGCGGAGCCTGCAGCAGGGCTCGTGAGCGGGCTCGACGTGGTGCGCTCGTTGAGCGCGCGCTTTCCGCCGGAAGATGTAGCCGCGGCGTGCGGGATCGAGGCCGCAGAGATCCGGCGCATCGCGCGCGAGCTCGTCGGGGCGAGCAGTGCCGCGGTGTATGGACGGATCGGGACCTGTACGCAGGAGTTCGGCTCCCTGTCGAGCTGGCTCGTCGACGTGCTGAACTTCGTCTCCGGCAACCTCGACCGACCGGGCGGTGCGATGTTCCCGCGGGCCGCAGCCGGAGCGGCCAACACGCACGGCGAGCCGGGGAGCGGGCGAGGCGCGCGGTTCGGACGCTTTACGAGCCGCGTGCGTGGGCTTGGCGAGCTGTTCGGCGAGCTGCCTGTGGCCGCGCTGGCGGAGGAAATCGACACGCCCGGCGCGGGGCAGGTGCGTGCGCTCATCTGTGTGGCCGGCAACCCGGCGCTCTCGACACCCAACAGTGCTCGACTGACGCGCGCGCTGGAGGGACTGGAGTTCATCGTTTCGCTCGATGTCTACGTCAACGAGACGAGCCGTTTGGCGGACGTGATCCTGCCGGGTCCCTCGCCGCTCGAGCGCTCGCATTACGACCTCGCGCTCTATCAGTTCGCGATTCGCAACGTGGCCAACTACTCGCCGGCGCTGTTCGAAGCCCCGGCGGGGATGCCGCAGGAGTGGGAGACGCTGCTGCGGCTCGCAGCGATCGTTGCGGGTCAGGGGCCGGAGGCCGACGTCGACGGGCTCGACGACCTGGTCGCCGGGGAGTTGGCGCGGCGGGAATGCGCCGCGGCGTGCGGCCCGCTCGCCGGACTGGATCCCAGCGAGGTGCTGCGCGAGGTTGACGAGCGACGCGGTCCGGAGCGCATTCTCGACTTGATGCTGCGGGCCGGACCGTACGAGCTCACGCTGGCAGAGCTCGAGGCAGCGCCGCACGGCATCGATCTGGGGGCGCTCGAGCCGCGCCTGCCCGAGGTGCTGCGGACGCCAAGCGGCAGGATCGAGCTGGCGCCAGAGCCGTTGGTCGCCGACGTGCCGCGGCTGGAGGGCGCTCTCCGCCGCGAGCACGAGCGCGAGCAGGGCGCAATGGTGCTGATCGGCCGACGCCATCTACGCTCGAACAATTCCTGGCTTCATAACCTGCCGCTGCTCGCCGGTGGCCCGGATCGGTGCACCGCACTGGTGAATCCCGCCGACGCGGAACGCCTCGAACTCGTCGACGGGGAGCTCGCGCGGGTGCGCTCGCGCACTGGCGAGATCGAGCTTCCGGTGGAGGTGACGGCGTCGATCATGCCGGGCGTCGTCTCGATCCCGCACGGCTGGGGCCACGACACGATCGGCAGCTCACTATCGGTGGCCGTTGGGCACCCCGGCGCCAATTCCAACCTGCTCGCTGACGAGGATTTCCTCGACGGTCCGTCCGGCAATGCCGTGCTGAACGGGATTCCCGTGGAGCTCGCCCCGGCAGGCGTGCTGGCGTAGCTGTGATGAAAGTGCCGCGCCGCACGTAGTAGGGGTATGACAGGAGACAGCGCGGCCCTCAGGCGACCGGCAACCGCGCGAAGCGAGGCAGCGAGCTGGTTCGACGAGCTGTACCGCTCCAGCATCGCCGATGTCCACGCCTACGTTGCGGCGCTGCTGCGGGATCGCGTCGCTGCGGAAGACGTCGTCGCGCTTGCCTTCGAGCGCGCATTCCGCCACCGCTGCCTGTTCAACGCTCAGCGCGGGACAGCACGAGCCTGGGTGTTTGCGATCGCGCGCAACGCCGCGCTCGACGAGCTTCGCGGGCGGCGGCGCGTTGCCCCACTCGACTTCGAGGTGGCGGAGGGCTCGCGCAGCGACGAGGGCCTCGTCGACCGGGCAACCGTTCGCGCTGGGCTTGCAAAGCTCGACCCGCACGAGCGAGAGCTGATCCTGCTCAAATTCCACGGTCAGCTCACCAACGCCGAACTAGCGCGGGTCCTGCGCATCAGTGAGAGCAACGCCGGCACGCGGCTGCACCGCGCCGTCGGACGACTTCGGGAGGAATGCGCATGAGCTCGGCCGCGGAAGATCTGGCGATCCTCGATCGTGTACTGGCCGGCGACCCCGCGGACGTGCAGCTTGCGGCAATCGTCGCCGCTGCCCGCGAGGACCGCCTGGAGCCGCGGCCGGAGTTCCGCCGCGGGCTTGACGCGCGGGTCGCGGGGCGCTTCCGGCGCCGGCGGCCGTCGAGCCGGGTGCTGTTGGGCGGCGGCGCGGCGGCGGCTAGCGCTGTCGCGGCAGGCGTCGCGGTTGTTGTCGTGCTCGCAGGCAGCTCGCCGCGGCGTCCGCCGATCGAGACGCTGGCACCGCAGCCATCGACCACCGCGATCGCCAAGCCGACGGCTCCGCGGGGCGCGGC
>JBPCQX010000081.1:0-9598 GCA_050997675.1 Solirubrobacteraceae bacterium | reverse complement strand
CCCAGTTCGGCGTGGCGATGCGCCGCCCCGAGCGCATCGGTGACCGCATCGAGCGCCGCGCTTACGCCAGCACCTCGATCTTCATCGGGGTGCAGTGCTTGGCGTTGCACAGCGTGAGGACGTCCTCAGGGCAATTCGAGAGGCCCACCAAGCAGTCCATCTCGGCGCGGAACTCGATGTAGTCGCCGGGCTTGGTGACCGGCTCCTCGATCCGCCAACGCCCCTCCCGGCAATCGTGCTGGTAGTTCATGAACACGTCGATCGTGTCCGGGATGTCCTCCGGCCTGATCCCGTATTCGGCCACGGCCTTGCTGATGATCTCGTGGCAGCCATCCCGTACCCCGACCCCATGTGACTCGTACATGAAGCTGTTGCACATCCGGTTGTGGACGTCGTGGATCCCCTTGGGCTCGGGCGTCTCCTTGACGATCGTCATCATCGGGCGGCACAGCGTCGACATCAGCGTGTCGCCCTCCGTCAGCTTGTCTCGGGGCACGTACTCCGCGCCCGGCTTGGGCACGTAGCGGGTCCGGGAGTTGGACGTTGACAACTTTTCGCCGTGGTTCTCGGCGTTGAACACGGCGACATCCACCACCTGCTTGCCCTCCAGATCGGTGATCCGCAGATGCTGACCCCGGTTGACCTTCACCGAGTGGCCCGACTTGGGAGCCATCACATGCTCGTGAACGACCTTCATGGCTAGACCTCCTCCTCGGATCGCTGCGAGGCAGGGCTGACCGTCGATGTTTCCTCCTCCGCGCCTGGGCGTCCGGCTCGCAGCTGCTCGAGAATCGACTCCGGCCTGATCGGCGTCGAGTTGATCTGAACCTTGGCGATCGGCGCGAGCGCATCGGCGATCGCGTTGGCGACCGCCGGTGCGACATTGATGCAGCCGCCCTCGCCCATCCCCTTGAACCCGCCGACGTTGATCGGCGAGGGCGTCTCGAGATGATGGACCTCGACGTCCGGCACCTCCACAAACGTCGGCATGAGGTAGTCCATGAACGTCCCGGCGATCATCTGACCCTCCTCGTTGTAGGGCAGCTCCTCGAGGAACGCTCCCCCTAGACCTTGGGCGATGCCACCGTGGATCTGACCCTCGACACCGGTCGGGTTCACGACCGTTCCGCAGTCCTCGACGACGATGTAGCGAAGGATCGACACGATCCCCGTCTCGGGGTCGACCTCGACCTCGACCAGGTGCACGGCATTGGCAAACGAGCCCCACTCGTTGGCCATGTACTTGCGCAGTGCGTCGAGCCCCGGGTCAACGCCCGGGGGGAGCTTCGCCGGTCGGTGGTTTGCGATCTTTGCGATCTCTCGCCAGGTGACTGACCTGCTGACGCTGCCGCGCACCGCAAAGCGACCGTCGGCGAGCTCGAGGTCCTCCGGGTTGGCCTCGAGCATGTGGCCGGCGATCGTCCTGGCCTTTGCCACGATGTCCTGCGCCGCCAGGATCGTGGCCCCGCCACAGTAGACCGTGGCGCGGCTCGAGTAGCTGCCGAAGCCGTAGGGAACCTGTGCGGTGTCGCCAAAGACGACGTTGATGTCCGCCACCTCGAGGCCGAGCTGGTCGGCGGCAATCTGCGCCATTGTCGTCTCCTGGCCCTGACCGTGGTTGTGCAGCCCGACGGCGAGGCGGACCTTGCCGTCGGGCTCGACCCGCATCTCCGCGGTGTCATAGCCGGCGGCGTAGACGACGCCCTTTCGCTCCCACTCGGACTTGCCGTGCGCCGACTGCTCGACGTTGAAGGCGATCCCAACGCCGCGATAGATGCCCTGCTTGGCAAGCTCGGCATGCTCGCGGCGCAGTTGCTCATATCCGATCTTCTCGAGCCCCAGCTCCAGCGTGGCGAAGTAGTCGCCGCTCTCGAGGTGAAACTCGCTGGCGGTCACGTGCGGGAACTCGCGGATGAAGTTTCGCCTCCGAACCTCGGAGGGATCGATCCCCACCAGGGATGCGACTTCATCCATGAGCCGCTCGGCCGTCAGGCACCCGTGCGGCCGTCCGACGCCGCGGTACGGGCCCATTGGGGCCTTGTTCGTCACGACCGCATGCGCGCGCCGCTCGTAGTTGGGGATGTCGTATGGCCCGGTGACGTTGTCCGCCGCTTGACCCATGTCCAGCGCGGCCGATACCGGCCAGCAGGAATAGGCGCCGTTGTCGGCATAGATCTCCGCCCGGATGCCGAGCACGCGCCCGTCGTTGCGAACCGCCGCGTGGACCGTGTGGATCTGCTCGCGTGCCTGCGTGCTGACAAGCAGGTCCTCCGTGCGGTCGCTGGTCCACTTCACAGGCCGGCCCAGCTTCATGGCCAGCAGCGGCACCAACGCCTCGTCTGGATGAAGCAGCGTCTTCTGCCCGAAGCCCCCGCCGAGATACGGCGCGATCACGCGAATCTTGTTCTCCGGCAGCCCCAGGATCTCACCAAGCCCCGTCCGGAAGAGATGCGGGGTCTGCGAGCTCATCCAGACGGTGAGCTCCCCGACCGATGGCTCATAGCGGGCCAGGCAGGCGCGAGGCTCGAGGCACACCGCGGCGTAGCGCTGTGTCCGCAGCTCCAGCTCGACGGTGAGGTCCGCGTGTTCGAACGCCCAATCGACGTCCCCGGAGACGCGGTGAAACCAGACGTGGAGGTTGTCTGGCGCGCCCTCGTGAACCACCGGAGCGCCCGGAGCCAATGCCTGCTCGATGCTCGTCACCGGCTCAAGCGCCTCGTACTCGACGCTCGCCAGCTCCGCTGCGTCCTCCGCGAGGTAGCGGTCCTCGGCCACGACCACGGCAACCGGCTCGCCGACCAAGCGCACCTTCTCGCGCGCGAGCAGATCCTGCGGAGTCTCCTGGTAGGTCGGGTAGCTACAGGGGGCGCGGATCGGCTCGACCTCGTGCTCGATGTCCCGCGCGGTGAAGACAGCGACAACCCCGGGCTGCTCGCGCGCGGCGGTGACGTCCACCGCCCGCAGGTGCGCATGCGCGTGTGGGCTGCGGACGAACGCCGCGTGCAGGACGCCCGGCAGCTTGAAGTCATCGGTGTAGTTGCCCTGACCGGTCAGGAACTTCGGGTCCTCCACGTGGCGGACGCGCGCCCCGACCAGGCGACGCGTGCCGAGATCAGCTGCTCCCGGCATCGTTCTCCCCCAGCGCCTCGGCGGCGGCCATGATCGAGTCGACGATGAACTGGTAGCCCGTGCACCGGCAGAGGTTGCCGGACATGCCCTCGCGCACTTCCTGGCGCGTCGGCGCGGGATTGCGGCGCAAGAAGTCCTCGGTGGCGAGCACCATCCCGGGCGTGCAGAAGCCACATTGCTGGCCCTTGTGGTCCCAGAAGGCCTGCTGGATCGGATGCAGGACCCCGTCGGGGCCGGCCATCGATTCGATCGTCTTCACGCTCTGACCGTCGGCCTGGACCGCGAGCATGATGCACGAGCGCACCGCCTCGCTGTCGACCTGCACGGTGCAGGCGCCGCACACCCCGTGCTCGCAGCCGAAGTGGGTACCGGTCAGATCGAGGTCCTCCCGCAGCAAGTCACCCAGGCTTCGGCGAACGTCGACCTCGCGCTCGTGCAGCGTGCCGTTGACCTCGATTCGGACCGTCCGCCTCCTGGCCGGGCCCGACCTGTCCGCGCTCACCGCCACTCCACCCCCGTGTCATCCAGTGACGCGGCCAAAGCCCGCTCGGTGAGGACCGCACACATATCGCGACGGTAGGCGGCCGAAGCGTGCATGTCGGAAGTCGGTTGCACCGCCTCGCGCGCGGCCGCCCCCGCGTCGCGCAACAGCTCCTCTGTGGGAGCCTCCCCCGCCAGCAGCGCCTCGACTTCGTCCAGACGCCTCGGAACCTGGTCGACGCCGAACGCACTGAGCCTGGCCTCACCGATCGTCTCCCCCACGAGCGTCACCTGCGCCGCGATCCCCACCAGCGCGAAGTCTCCGTGGCGGCGCGTGAATTCTAGGACGGCCGCGCCAGTCGGCTCGCTGCCCCGGCCCGGGAACGTGACCTCGGTCAGCACCTCACCGGGTTCGATCGCGGTCGTCAGATGCGTGATGAAGAACTCCCCTGCGCGGATCGTCCGCTCGCCGCCGCTGCTCCGCAGCCTGATCTGCGCATCGAGTGCGGTGGCGACTGCCGGAAGCTCAGCCGCTGGATCGCCGTGGGCGAGGCTGCCGCCGAGCGTCCCGCGGTAGCGGATCGCCGCGTGGCCGATGTGAGGCAGCGCTCTCGCGAGCAATGGACAGCGGTCGGAAATCGGCTGCGAGCGAAGCAGCGCGTCGTGTCGGCAGAGAGCGCCGAGGCGCACCGCCCCGTCCTCGACACCGACTTCGGCCAGGCTGGCGACCCGATTGATGTCGATCACAAAGTCAGGGCGAACCAGGCGCATGTTGAGGAGCGGCACGAGACTCTGACCGCCCGCGAGGACGCTCGACTCGTCTGCGTGGTCGCCGAGAAACGCCAACACGGGCTCGAGCTCATCGGGATCCCAGTACGCGAAAGCTGCCGGCTTCACGGAACCTCTCCCAGTTCTCCGCCGGCGATTCGCTCGCGCGTCGAGCGCTCGTCCTCCTGCGTGGTGTCCGCGTCGACCGCCATTTCCTGGAGCTTGCGGCGACGCAGCCGCGTGCGCATGAAGTCGGTCGACGCCGCGAGGATCAGGACGGCGCCGATCACGATCTGCTTGACGTCGTCATTGACCGCGTTGAGGTCGAGCCCGTTCTGAAGCGTCACGATGAACAGCACACCCCACATCGTGCGGACCAGCGATCCCTTCCCACCATAGAGACTGGTCCCGCCGAGCACGATCGCGGCAACGGTGTAAAGCTCCAGTGAGGTGCCGGCACTCGGCTGGCCGGACTCCACGCGGGTGGTGAACACCAGTCCGGCGACGCCCATCGTGAAGCCGCTGATCACGAAGGCCAGGACGCGGACCCGGCTCACGGGGATCGCGGCGAGGCGCGCCGCCTCGCGATTGCCGCCCACGGCGAACACACGGATCCCGAACGCCGTCTGGCTCTGGATGAAGAACAGGACCGCGAACACGACGACAAACACGATCCAGACGATGTACGGCAGCCCGAGGAACGTGTCATAGGCGAGGTTCCCGGAGCTGAGCGGCAGCCCGGTGACAACGCCTCCATTGGTTAGAGCGAGCGCCACGCCCTCGGCGATCACCAGCATCCCGAGTGTGGCGATGAACGAGGGCGCCTGGAGGATCGTGACCACCAGCCCGTTCACCAGCCCAATCGCCAAGCCGATGCCGATTCCGGCCAGTGCCCCGAGCAGCACCGAGCCCGTGTCACGCATGATGAACGCCCCGACCACACTGCACAGAGCGGCGCCGGTCCCCACGGACAGGTCCAGGTCGCCGGCCAGCATCACGAACGTGACGCCGAACGACATGGCCGCGAGCGCAGCGCCCTGGAGGAGGATGTTCGTGAGGTTTTCGCTCGTCAGGAACACCGAGCTCGTTGCGGTGAGGACGATGCCGAGTAGGAGCAGCGCCGCGGGAACGATGGCCAGCTCCCACCATCCTTCGACACGCGCGCGGGCCAGTCTGCGGCTGAGCAGAGCAGCGGCACGCGCGCGGACGGCGGTTGGCGAGCCGGCCGTCGCCGTCACACGCGGCTCCTCATTGGGCCCCCGCTTACGGCATGCCCGGTACCAACCAGATGCTCCAGGACACGCTCGGCATCGGCCCCCAGCTGGCGAGGATCGAGGCTCGTCGCAACTTTGCCGTGACGCAGGACCACGATCCGATCGCAGAGTTCCAGCGCCTCGTCGACATCGGTGGTCGCGATCACGAGCGCGCCGCCGTCGTCGGCGAAGCGCCGCAGCAGGTTGTGAATTTGGACGCGTCCGTTGACGTCGACGCCATGGGTCGGTTCTTCAATGGAGAGGAATCTGACTCCCGAGGCGAGGCACCTGGCGATCATCACCTTCTGCTGGTTGCCCCCGGACAGAGTGCGAACCGGTGCGTAGATCGAGCGCGTTCGGATGTCCATTGCCTCGCAGTAGCGCTCCGCGAGCGTCACGAACTTGCTGCGCCTGCGGACTCCCAGGCGATTGGAGACGTCCGGGAGCGCAGCCAGCGAGATGTTGGCCGCCACGCTCAGATCGCCCACCAGCCCGGTGGACTTGCGATCCTCGGGAATGAAGCCAATGCCGAGCCGCGCAGCGTCGCGTGGGGAATGGATCTGCGCACGCCGGCCGTCCACCTCGATCCAGCCGTTGAGCGGTTCGGCGCCACCCAGCATCCGCACGAGCGTTGCGGCGCCGGAGCCCAGCAGTCCGACCAAGCCGACGATCTCGCCGCGCCCCACCTCCAGCTCGAGCACCGGAGCGCGCGGGGCGGTCCGGGTCCCGCCGAGCTTCAGCGCAGGCGCTCGGTGTTGAGGCGTAGGCCGTGCGAGGGCCGCCGCACGTTCCTGCTCGCCGCCGACGATCATCGCGATCAGCCGCTCCTCGCTGACGTCGCTACGGTCGAGGGTGCCGACCACGCGCCCGTCGCGCAGGACGGTGATCCGATCAGCCACGCGCATCACCTCGTCGAGCCTATGAGAGACGAAGCAGATCCCCAGGCCACGGTCACGCAGGCGCTCGACCAACGCCAGCACGGCGTCGGCGGCGGCCGGTTCGAATGCCGCCGTCACCTCGTCGAGGATCAGGAATCGCGGCTCGAGTAACGTCGCCCGGGCGATCTCGACGAACTTCCGCTCGGCCGGCGAGAGCGATCTGACCAGCCTGGTGGGCGCAACATCGATCCCCAGCCGCTCGAGCGCCTCTCCCACCCGCGCGTCCATCTCCCGACGGTCAACAGTCCTGGTGAAGCGATGGCGCGGCAGAGCCCTGCTGGTCCCGAGTACGCACTCGGCGACGGTCAGGTCACCGAACAGCTGGCCGTCCTGATGGACCACCGCGATCCCCCGCGCGACCGCCGTCTGCGGCGAGTCGAGGGTCAGCTGCTCCTGGCCTAGGAGGATCGTCCCCGCACGCGGCGCAACCACGCCCGTGAGGATCTTGATCAGCGTGCTCTTTCCCGATCCGTTCTGGCCGACCAGGCCTGACACCGAGCCCGGGGTGATCGTGAAGTCGACGTCGCGCAGCACGACGACACCGGAGTAGTCGTGGGTCGCCGCTCGGACCTCGAGCTGCCCTCTCTCGACCGCCATGTCTCCGGCTACGCTCGGCTATCCGGGACCGTCACAGCCATGCGGAAGAGCCCCGCTCTGCTTGGCGATGTTCGCCGGCGTCAGCTCGATCTGCGGAGGCTTCACGGTATCGACGGTCCTGCGCGTCTTGAAGTCATACAGCGCGTCGATCGCCCGAACGCCTTCGTTAAAGCCGCAGAAGTCGATCGTCAGAGCGAGCGTGTGCTTCTTCAGCTCGGCAATCGCGGACGGAGTGCCGTCGGCGCCGACGATCACGATCAGATGCCCGACGTGACTCTGCTGCACCGCCTGGATGACGCCGAGTGCCAACGGGTCGTTGTCCACGTAGAACGCAGTGATGCCAGGATGCGCCGTAAGCAGGTTCTCGGCGGCGTTGAGGCCGTTCGTGCTTGCCGCGCCACCGGCGTAGATCTCGCCGGCGATCTTGATGTTCGGGTAGCGCGCGAACACCTGCTTGGCGCCGGTCCACTGCTCCTGGGTGAACGCGAGGCCGCGGATCAGGTGGATCACACCGACCTGACCGGAGCCATGAAGGGCGTTGGCGATGAACTGAGCCTTGATCCGTCCGGTGTTCGTGTAGTCGCTCGACATCGAGGTGAGCTGGAACTGCTGGCCGCTCTTGGCGAGATCATCGGTCACCAGCACCACGGGGATGTTTGCGCCCTTCGCTCGCTGAATCGGTGGGATGAGCGCGTTGGGGTCGATCGGCGAGACGATCAGACCATCCGGCTGGCGGGTGATCAGGTTCTGGATGTTGGTGACTTCCTGGGTCGGGTCGTTCTCCGCCCAGGTGATGTCGAGGTTGATGCCCTTACGCTTCGCCTCGTACTGGATGCCGCTGACCACCTCGGTGAAGAAGGGGTTGTCGCGGGCATACATCGCGACGCCAACGCTCTTCAGCTTGCCTGTCGAGGCGCTGGGGGAGCCGCTCGAAGATGTGGAGCTGCTACTCGAGCTGCCGCACGCCGCGAGTGCGATTGTCGAGAGGCAGACGCCAGCTATGGCTGGGATACGCATGCGGACCTCCTCGCGTTTAACGCTGTGCTCCTGCGAGGCAGGCTAGCGTCGCAGGTCAGCGGAGAACAGGGGATTTCCCCGGCATGCATGGCGGGAAATCCCTCCTATGCGTGCGTTACCTCGCGCGCCAGCCACGGCTACCTCGCGCTCCAGCCACCGTCGACGGGCACGATCGCACCGGTGATGTACCCCGCGCCCGGCGAAGCCAGAAAGGCTGCGGTCACAGCCACCTCGTGCGGCTCACCACGGCGGCCCAGCGGAGTGGCCGCCACGATCTCGGCGAGCTGCTGCGGCTGGTCCGCCCACGGATCCACGTCGCGGCGGATGAAGCCGGGGGCGACCGCGTTGACGCGGATCCCGTGCGGCGCCCACTCGCAGGCAAGGGCTCGGGCCAGGCCCACGACGCCGGCCTTCGCAGCCACATACGCCGATGCGCCCGGAATCGCGGCCAACGCGGCGACCGAGGAGATCAAGACGATCGCGCCCCCTCGGCCAGAGTTGATCATGGCTCGGCCCGCGGCCTGGCAGCTCAACATCGCGCCGGTCAGGTCAACGTCGAGGATCCGTTGCCATTCCTCGAGCGAGAGCTCCTCGGAGGGCCCCCAGGTCTGGAACGTTCCGGCGTTGGCGATGAGGATGTCCGGCGCTCCAAACTCATTCGTGCACGCCGCAATCAGTTCGGACACCTGAGCGGCCTGTGCAATGTCACATCTCACGGCGATGCTGCGGCCTCCCGCCGTCGCGATATTGGCCGCCACCCGCTCGAGTGCCGCGCCATCGCGTGCAGCCAGCACCACGTCGGCGCCCCACTCCGCCAGCACCAGGGCGCTCGCACGCCCGATCGAGCGGGAGGCACCGGTGACGATCGCCACGCGACCCGCGAGCGACAGCTGGGAAGTCATCGCTAAGCGGCGGTGCGGCCGCCATCGATCGGCATGGCGGCTCCGGTGATGAACGAGGCCGCGTCGGAGGCCAGGAACAGCACCAGCTCGGCGACCTCTTCGGGGCGCCCGTAGCGTCCCATCGGGATGTTCGCGGTCAACGCCCGGTGCGCCTCGGCAGGCGAGATGCCGACCGCGTCGTGCTGACGCTCGAGCGAGTCCATCATCCGGGTCTCCGTCGGTCCGGGGCAGACGGCATTGACACGGATCCCGGAGCTTGCGAGCTCAACGGCCGCCGTGCGCGTCAACCCCAGCACGGCGTGCTTGCTGGCGACGTACGCGGACATGTTCGGAAGCCCCCTGAGCGCGGCGCCCGACGCGGCGTTGACGATCGAGGCGCCCTCCCCGGCGGCCAGCATCGCGCTCGCCACACGCGCGAGATTCAGCCAGGCACCGAAGACGTTGATCCTCAACACGCGCTCGAATATCGCCGGGTCGTACTCGTGCGTCGGCCGGATCTCGCCTTCGATCGCAG
>JBPCQX010000186.1:0-2753 GCA_050997675.1 Solirubrobacteraceae bacterium | reverse complement strand
GTCGGCTGGGTGCACGACGTGGCGCGGTTCAACCCCGCGACGGCGTTCCTCGAGGCGGCGCGCGGCTTCGTCTCGGGCGAGCCGACGAAGGTCGCGATCTCGGTCGGATGCCTGGCCGGGCTGGGGGGGCTGGCCGCGCTGTGGGCCCGTGGCGGGCTTCGCTCGGCGGAGCGTGCGGGGTAGGGCACGGACACGTCCCTGAGCGGGGACTACTCGGTCTCGGTGGTGGATCGGTCGTTGTGGGAGGTGGATCGCCGCCGCGGAGCGCGCGGCTTCTCTGGACACGCAGCGCCAGCAGGAGGCCGATCACGCCCACTCCCACCGCGACCGTCGAGTAGTGGGTCGGAAGGGCATTCGGGATGATCACCGTGTTGATGACCAGAACGATGAATCGTCGCAACTGCGGCGATAGGAAGCGCGACACGCATTCGAGCGATCATTTTCTTCGGATGCACACAGAATTGGCCGTCCCCCTCGCCCCAGTCGCCGCCTTCGGTACCCCGAGCTCAAGCCAGAGACAGTGGTGACGGCGGTGAGCGAGCCGCACATTGTTCGCGAAGTCACGCTCACGTAGCTGACGGCCGTGGCGCAGAGCGCGGTGAGAGTCCCACCGCTGAGGCCGCCGCATGCGACCTAGCGATCTGCGCGTCGTCCGAGGTCGGTTGCACGACCGTGGCCAGGCTCGGATCGGATCGCGGTACACGGCCTGACTGTTGCCCGCCAGGACGCCTGCCCCGCTGGCCGCGACGCTGTCGGGCGTCACCCTGATCGAGTTCGAGCCGTTGCCGATCGTCACGCCACCGGACGCGTCGGGTGCAGCATTCGTCACCGCGAGCGGCTCCACCGGCGGCGTCATGGCGCCTCCGGGGTGCTCGACGCCGCCTGCTGGGCGGCCGAGATCGTCTTGACAGACGGCTTGGCAGCTTGCGCCGTCCCGGCGGTCAGTGCCAAGGCGTCAGATCGCTAAGGCTTCGGCGGTACTCTCCGAAAACTCATGCGACCCCCCAAATCCTGATGGCCTTCCCCGATGGGCACCATGGCAAGTGCGCGTTACGCGGGTTTCGAAGGCTTGGACGAACGGATGCTTCGTCTCGGGCGGCGCCGGCGAAGCTCGCGATCATGGGCGACCGTGTGCCTTGCACGAGCACTCGTCAGCTATTGAGCGACGACACGAGATCACGTCCTTCTATCAGGCCGAGCCCCGTGTGCTGCCGGACCAGACGGATGGCGTCCGCGTGCTGCCCTAAGCGAACAAGGACTTGCACCTGCTCGTGTACTTCGGGGTCTAGCGCCTCGATAGCCATGGCCCAGGTGCTCGGAGGGGTCTCACCCGCACCTAGTGATCTCGCGGTGCTGACAGCATCCTGCAGGGACAGCCCGTACCGCGCTCGCAACAATGCAGCGGCCTCCGACAGCCGGTCCTGACCGGCCAGTTCGGCGACCGCACTCTGATCGCCGACGTCGATCGGCGCCACCAGTCGTGGCTCGGACGTCCGGCGGCGCGTCAAGAACCGGGCGACCAGCCATGCTCCCACACAGACGATCACAACGATCAGTGCACCAATTTGAAGCGCATCCATCTCAGCCTCCTAATAAACGGTCAACGTATGGCATCCTGGTCAGCAGGCCTTCTTGATAGCGTCAATTCCGAGGACTTCGCCAGCTAGGGAGGCAAGCACAGGGCTCAATTGCTCGATCTTCTCTGTACCGGTGGCAACGCGTATGAGTAGAGATGCTGCCTCCCGCACGCTGCCCACAGATTTGATGAATGTCTTCAGCCTGAGCAACTTGGCGACAGGGATGCCTGCCGAGGCGATTGCGAGGGTGATGGCCGCCCCGCACTTGACGGCACCCGCAGTGTCACTGACGAATTTACCGATGCCGAGAAAGTCGCGCAGCGCAGCCCTGCGATGCCTGGGCAGCACAGCTTTGCGATGCTTCGCGACGTACCTGTCGACCCCCGACTGGCCTCGGGCAAGCACGCTGCGCGGAATTGATGCGACGAAGCGCAGAGCTCGTTCAAGATCGGCTTGTCGAGCGGCATCGGTGCCCATGAGTGGAGAGGCGGGAGCAACGGCAGGTGTCGCGGTCGCTTGCGCAGCAGGAGCAGCCTCCGCTGCAGCCGCTGATGCCATCAAGAGAGCCACTACGGCCAGACAGCTTATAACCTGTAGTGAGATCCTCCGAAAAAATCGAGGGGCCGCTGGATACGTATGGTCGAATACGTGCATTCGCTCTCCAATCCGTAGATTACTTCCCCACGGGTCAGCGTGGCGCGCCTAGGATTCGGCCGCGTTACGAAGGTGTAACCACCGGATGGACCCCTACGCGATTCCGGCCTCGGGCGGAGGAGACAGCGCTGGATGCGAGCGACGATCGGCGACGAGCGGCGAGAAAGCACGGCCACCGACGTTGCGACGCGCTGAACGCGCCGCTCATCCCACCGCGGCGCCGGACTTGCGCAGCTCAGCCGGCCGCTGAGCCGGACTTGCGCAGCCGCGCAGCGCGGGACTTCTTGCGCGCGCCGGTGTTGCGGTGCAGCGCGCCGCGCTTGACGGCCTTGTCGATCGTGCTGACGAGCGTGCGATGCTCGGCGTCGGCGGTCTCCTGTTCGCCCGCGGCGACGGCGGCCTCGAGGCGGTGGAAGTAGGTCCGCACCGCCGAGGTGTAGTGGCGGTTCTCGAGTCGCTCGCGCTCGGAGCGCAGGATCCGCTTCTTCTGAGAGTGAATGTTGGCCATCAGCGTGAAAGCGC